>CBDUJZ010000052.1:0-30873 GCA_965367675.1 uncultured Myxococcales bacterium
TGGACATCGCCGGCGCGCTGAACAGCACGATGACGTTCAACGATGCCGACGGAGACTGACGCCCGCACGCGTCTGTCCGCTCACCCGGTCGACCGCCTGATCACGAATCGGGTCGATGGCGCGGGACTCGGCGCTTTTCGGGCCTTGTTCGGCGCGCTTCTGTTCGCGGCGGTCGTTCGATTCGCGCTCAAGGGCTGGATCGACGCCTTCTATGTAGCGCCGGATTTTCGCTTCTCGTATCTGGGGTTTGGGTGGGTTCGCCCGCTGCCTGCGCCCTGGATCTACGTGCACTTTGCGGCGCTGGGCGCGTGCGCTCTAGCGCTGTGTGTGGGCTGGCGGGCGCGGTGGGCGGCGGCCGGCGTGTTCGTGCTCTTCACGTGGGTGGAACTGCTCGATAAGTCGCTGTACTTAAACCACTATTACTTGGTCAGCCTGCTGTCGTTTTTGCTGATCTGGTTGCCGAGCGATGCCGCGTTTTCGGTGTCGCGGCGACCGGCACGTCAGGTGCGCGCGTGGAGCTACACGGTGCTGCGCGGCCAGATGCTGCTCGTGTACGTGTTCGCGGGGTTGGCGAAGCTGAACGCGGACTGGCTCTTGCGCGGTGAACCGTTGGCGACGTGGCTGAGCGCCCACGCCCACTGGCCTTGGGTGGGGCCGTTGCTCAGCGCGCCGATGACCCCGCTGGCGATGTCCTGGGCGGGCGCCGCGTTCGACCTCACGATCGCGTTCTGGCTCATGGTGCCGCGCACCCGGCCGTGGGCCTACGCCGTCGCGGTGGTGTTCCATGTGAGCGTGTGGCTGATGTTCCCGATCGGCGTGTTCTCGTGGGTCATGTTGGTGAGCGCGACGGTGTTCTTTGCACCCGACTGGCCTCGCCGCTGGATGAACGGCGCAGCCGGGGTGCCCGCGGCGCCTCGAACCTCGGCGCGAACGCCTCGGCTGGTGGTGGCCGCGATCGCGATTTGGCTCGCCGTCCAACTGGCGGTGCCGCTGCGGTTTGCGATGTATCCGGGGCGGGTCAACTGGACGGAGGAGGGCTTTCGGTTCGCGTGGCGGGTGATGCTCATCGAGAAGACCGGCGTTGTGGAGTTCCGCGTGGTGCGGCCGGATGGCATGGTGCGGGTGCACCCGAACGCCGAGCTGCCGCCCCACCAGGCGAAGGCGCTGCGGACCCAGCCCGACATGATCCTCGAGTACGCGCATGTGCTCGCCGAGCGCTACACGGAGGACGGCACGCGCCCGCAGGTGTTCGCGGACGCGTGGGTGAGCTGGAACGGGCGCATGGCGGCCCAGTTGATCGACCCGGCGGTGGACCTGGCCGCTCAGCCGCGTACGCTGCGGGCGGCCGATTGGATTCTGCCGGCGCCGTGAGGTGCACGCGGGTGTCCGCTGGTTGCCACGACATGGCGCTTGCGAGCGTGGCCAGAAGGCGTAAGGGTGCGCGCCCTTTCTCGTGCAGTACGTTAGATGTCTGAGTCGCCGATACGCCGCCTGATTCGAAACGCCAGTGTTCTGCTGAGCGGTGGCGTGATCGGCGCTGGGCTCGCGTTCCTCTCCACGCTCATCGCCGCGCGTTACTTGGGCGCCGAGGCGCTCGGCGTGATCGTGCTGGTGCAGAGCACGGTGCTGGTGGTCGACAAGCTGGTGAACTTCCAGTCGTGGTCGACGGTCATCAAGTTCGGCGCGGATGCGCTGGAGAGTGGCGACCGGCGGGCGTACGAGCGGGTGCTCAAGTACGGCACGCTGCTCGACGCGTTCAGCGCCCTCGCCAGCGGTCTGATCGCGGTCGTGGCTACGTACGTGGTGTCCGCCAAGTTCGGCTGGGCGCCCGAGATTCGGCGGCTCGGCGTCATCTATTCGCTGTTCAACATCCTGAACTTCACCGGCACGCCCACGGCGGTGCTGCGCATGCACGACCGCTACGGCGTGTTCGTGTGGCAGCGCCTGATCGGCGGCGGCACCAAGACGCTGGGCGTTTGCCTCGCGTGGCTGCTCGACGCGGGCATGGCCGGCGTGCTGGCCGCCTGGATCATCGGCGACGTGACCACGCGAATGGCGCTCACGATTCCGGGTTGGTGGGAGGTCAAACGGCGCGGGTACGGCGAGTTCTATCGCGTCTCGATGCAGGGCCTGCTCACGGCGCATCCGGGTATCGTGAAGTTCTCGCTGGTGGCCAATATCACGACCTCGGTGCGGCTCGCGTCCAATCAGCTCGACGACTTCTTGGTGGCGATTCTGCTGAGCCCGGACTTGGTCGGGTTGTACAAAATCGCCAAACAATTCGGGGCGTTGGTCACGTTGGCGAACGACCCGCTGCGTCACGTGGTCTATCCGGACCTGGCCAAGCAAGTGGCGGCGAAGGACCGCGCGGGCTTCGTCCGCTACCTGATCTATGGCACGCGCCTGGCGGCCGCGATCGCGGTCCCGTACTGGCTGCTGTTCGTGGTGGCGGGCAAGTGGGTGTTGGCGCTCACGGTGGGCCCGGAGTTTATGCCGGCGGCGGGCGTGTTGGTGGCGTACACCGGCGCGGCGGCGCTGGGGCTGCTGTTCTTCATCTTCTCGCCGGCGATGATGGCTCTGGGCAAGCCACAGGCAAACCTCGCGGCCATTGGCGCGGCCACGGTGGTCTACTTTGTAGCGTTCCCGCCGCTGGTACGCGTGTTCGGCCTAGAGGGCGCGGGGTTCGCGTACTGCGTGTTCTACGGCGTGTGGGCCACGCTGATGGCGGTGTTCGTGGCCAAGGAGATGGGTCGTTGGCCGAAGGACACCGCCGGGGACCGCTAGCGCCGCTCGCGGATTGGACCCGGTCCTTCCCTTCGATGGGCTGACGGCATGTCAGCCAGGAGGGCTGTGGGGTACCAATCCGCTCAAGGGGTGGCGCTTTAGCTGAGCGCTTCCATGACGAGCGTCTTGGCGGCTTTGCCGTCGTAGCGTCCGCGGATGTCGCCCATGAGCTTGCCCATCACCTTGCCCATATCGGCCTTGGTGGTGGCGCCGGTGGCGGTCTTGATGTCCTCGATGAGCGAGCGAACTTCGTCGTCCGTCAGGGGGGTGGGGAGGTAGACTTGGATGACCTCCAGGTCGGCGCGCTCCACCACGGCGAGGTCTTCGCGATCGGCGGCGACGTACGACTCGATGCTCTCTTGGCGCCGCTTCGCTTCGGTGGCGAGGAACGAGATTTCGTCCTCTTCGGTCAGCTCGACTCCGCGCTTGATTTGCTCGTTCTTGAGGCCAGAGATGAGCATGCGGATGGTTCCCAGCCGCTCGCTCTCCCTTGCTTTCATCGCGGTCTTCATGTCACTTGTAAGGGTCTGGATCAGGGACATCACTTTCCTTTGAGGCGGAGCGGTAGCTTGTGTTGAAATCTTTAATCCCGTCAGGGCTTTCAGTCGCCCTCATGATCACCTTTTGCGCCGTGTGGCAAGGGTGTGGGACAGACATTCAACCACCTTCGGGGGCCGATGTAGGCGTGTTCACCTGCCCGGAAGTACGCTGTGAAGACGGCCTCTTCTGCGTGGATGGACAGTGCGTGGAGCCCGGCTCCTGCGAGGACCTGGACGGCGACGGCTTCGGCCCGAACTGCCACCCGCGCACCGACTGCGACCCGAACGACTCGTCGGTGTTTCCGGGCGCGGCGGAGCTGTGCAACGACGTCGATGACGACTGCGATGGCACCACCGACGAAGGCCGCGCGTGCGAGCCCTGCGTGCCGTCGTGCACCCCGGGCGTAGACCAGTGCTCCGGCGACCAGATCGTGCGCTGCGACGACTCGAGCGGTTGCGCGGAGTACGCGCTGCCGGCCAACTGCGCGGCGGGACTCGCCTGCTTGGAGGGCACCTGCGCCGAGACGTGTTTCGACCAAGACGGCGACGGCTTCTTCGTGGACTGCCCGGGCCAAGTCGTGGACTGCGACGACTCCAACGCGACGGTCTACCCGCGGGCGGCGGAGCTCTGCGACGAGCTCGACAACAACTGCGACGGCAATGTCGACGAGCGCGGCGTCTGCGGTCTGAATTGCGACGTGGAGTGCGAGCTCGGCACGCGCGTTTGTACCTCGGACGGCACGGGCTACATCGAGTGCGTGAGCGGCGGCGCTTGCCCCCGCTGGGCCGCGCCGAGCAACTGTGGCTCCACCCGCTCGTGCGACGATGGCGCGTGCGTCGATGTGGTCGTGTGCGTGGACGTGGACGGCGACGGCGCCGGTCCTGGCTGTGGCACCGACGACTGCCGCCGGTTCGACGCGGCAGCCCGCCCGGGCGGCACCGAGGTCTGCAACGGCGTAGACGACGACTGCAACGGCATCGTGGATGACGGCGGCGCCTGCACCGCCTGTGTGGCCGCTCCGGCGAACGCGCCGCTCGGCCTGACGAACAACGCCATCACCCGCGTCAGCTGCGGCGGCTTCGAGCACTTTGCCGTCACAGGCTCCGGCGACTTGGCCGCGGTCGTGCTCGGCGGCGATGTCACCGTTCAACTGGGCACCGTCTCCGGTACGGCCTTTGTTCCCGCCGGCTCGGACAGCCCGCTCGGTGTGGGTCACGCGGCCTACGCTGCCGCCTCCGGGGCCATGGTCGCCCGCGTCTCCGCCCCGGCGGGCACCGCGTACACCCTGGCCGTGGGCGTCGACACCGGCGCTTGCGTCGCCGACGTCTTTGAGCCCAACGGGACGCCATTCGCAGGCACGCCGCTCGGCGTACCGCCGTTCGCGCTGTCGGCGACGGTGTGCTCCGCGGAGCTCGATTTCTACGAGCTGGACGTCACCCCCGGCGACGTGATCGACGTGTCGCTAGCATTCGAAGGAGACGCCGGCACCGACGCGCTGACGCAGGTGTGGCGCAACGGCGTGGCGGTCTCGCTCGCCTCCGCTGGACCGTTCGTCGACGGCACGCCGCAGGGCCGCTACAGCCACTTTCGCGCCGACCTGCCAGGCTCCTACACAGTGGGCGTGCGCGCGCGCGGCGCCGGCACGGCGTATGGCGCCGCGATTCAGACCTCGACCGTGCCGTGTACCGACGACGCCTTTGAGACCGTCGGCGGTCTGGACGACGATACGATCGCGACCGCACGCGCGCTTGTGAGTGGCGGCGCGACCGGAACGCTGTGCCCCGGCGACTACGATTTGATCGACCTCGGAAGTTTCACGAGCGGTCAGACGTTGGACCTCACGTTCGAGGTACTGTCCGGAGACAATGAAGTCGATTTCAACATCATCCACGACACGCTGTCGTCGCTGTCGTACGCCGGAAACACGGACACGGCGCTGTCGGACGTGGAGACTGGAATCTCGACAAGCGGTCGCTACTACCTGCTGGTGTACGGCCGCACGTCGTCGGCGACCGGAACCTATCGCTACGCCCAGACCCTGAGATGAGACGGCCTACCCTGTGAATTCGAACGAGCATCTGATTTTGCAGGTCGAGAGCCTGCGAAGCCACATCCTGACGTCGAACCCCGAAACGGTGAACCAAGTTCTGGTCGCATTGCAGCCGTCTCGGCAGCTCTCGGTCGGTCCCACCCAGACCAACATCGTGTTGGTACTCGACGACTCTGGTTCCATGTCCGGCGCGCCCATCGCGCAGGTGTTGGCGGCCACGCGCGCTATCGTCGACCGGCTGGGGCCCAACGATAACTTGGGCATCGTCGGGTTCGCCGACTCGGCCGAGGTGGTGCACCCGATCGTCAACGGCGTGCAGCGCGACAGCCTTCGCCGGATGACGGACCCGTACGCGTGGGCCCACGGTCGTCGCGGCTACGGCACGAACATGGCGGTGGGCCTGGAGTGCGGCATGGCCGAGCTGCGTCGCCACATGCAGCCGAACCGCGTGAACCGGCTGATCCTGCTCACCGACGGGTTTGCGTCCAACCCGGAGCAAACACTACAGATTGCGCACGGTGTGAGCGGTGAGCGTGTAACGATTGTTTCGCTTGGGTTTGGCGGTGAGTTCGACATGAACTTCATGGACCAGATCGCGTCGTACTCCGGTGGCGCGGCCGAGTATATCGACCCCAATAACTTGAACGCCGCGATCGCGAGTTTCTTGGACCAACTGAGCTCGATTCAGAACCAGCTGACCAACAACACGCGCATCCGACTTCAGTTTCGCGGCGAGCACCGAATTACGGATTTCTATCAGACGCACCCCAAGGTGATTTACCACGGGTTGGCGCGTCTGGGGCCCGACCGCAGCTGGTCGCACCGGCTGGCTGATGTGGAGCGAAAAGCGGGCCTCGAGATGCTGTTCACCGTGGTGCATCCCCAGGATGTCGACGGTCGCAAACTCGTGGCGGACGTGGAGGTCATGTACGACGTGCCGGCCGCTGGTTTGTTCGACCAGAAGCTCACCAGCCGCGTGCTGGTGGAGTACGGCGACGACACCCGCGCGTTCATGTCCGTCGACCCGCGCGTGCAGCGACGGTACAACGACGCGTTTGTGGAAAAACAACAACTGCGCGCGCGGCAGCTCATCGAGTCCGGCCAGGTCGACGACGCCATGCGTGTGCTCGGCACCATCAAGAAACGCGGCTCGGACGACGTGAAGGTGCTCGCGGAGGGCACCATCAAGAAGCTGCGCGAAGAGGGCAGCGTCGACAACGAGGCGCTGTTTCGACTCAAGATGGGCACACAAAAGAAGGCGCGCACAGACGAGGATGAGACGTGAATTGTCCTTCTTGCAGCGCGCCGGTTCCGGTCGGCGAGACCATCTGTATGGATTGCGGCACGGAGCTCGTGTTCTCGTTCGACGAGCCCGATGCTGTTTCCGACGCCGCGCCGAGCCCGGTTGCTCCGGCACCGGCCGCGGCGAAGGCGCCACGCGGGGTGTCATGTCCCGATTGTGGCGAGGTCGGCACGCCGGATGACAACGGGCTGTGCCCTGTGTGCGGCCACGACTTCGGCGGCCGCGTAGAGATCGATGAGTCTGAGTTCTTCCGGGACCCGCCGTCGCTGGAAGAGGCGATGAAGGCGGAGCGGAAGCGTTTGGGTGGGCTGCAGCAGGCGTCCACGCAGTTTGGACAGGCCGCTGCGCAACAGGCGGCGTCTCCGTCGCGCAGTGATTTGCCGTTGCCAGGCGACAACAGCGCGGCTGAGTCGTTGCCGCTACCGGGTGATCGTCGACGGGCGCGGTACCAAACGGGCGGCACGGCGGCGGTGCCGCGTGAGGTGGTCGCGTTGTATGTGGATGGGGGTCAGTCGGTGTTCTTCGATGGACGCATGACCTCTGAGATTCGCCTCGACGTGGACCAGATCTTGATCGGGCGTCGCGACCCCGCGCAGGGGCACTATCCGGACGTCGACCTTGGGCACTTCCGGCACATCGATGGGCACATTTCGCGGCGCCACGCGCGCATCTACCGCCAGCACGGGCAGTGGTATCTTGAGGACCTTTGTGAGAACGACGCGACGTATCTGAACGACCGCGGGCACGTGCTCAACGGTGAGACGGTCGCGCTGTCGGATGGCGACCGGGTGCTGATCAGCGAGAGTGTGGCGATGGTACTGCGCATCCAGCGGACCTAGCGTGTACTTACCCCCCGGATTTGTCGTCGGCGGCCGGTATGTCGTCGGAGAGTTGCTGTCCGCGGGGTCCAAGTTTCGCGTGTACTCGGCGCAGTCGTCCGAGCCGAACGGGGCGGGTGAGGTGGCGATCAAGGTCGCGCGCCACGACGATGTTTCGTCGGCGGCTGAGCTGGCGGTTGGTCGGGCGCGGGTCGCGGCAGAGTGGCGGGCGCTGATGCAGCTGCACGAGCACGCCACCAGCGCGGCGCCGCTGCCGATCGAGCTGGTGCACATGTATCCTGGCGACCCGGAGGTGCGCCGCGTCGCGCTGATGGACAAGTCGCTGGTGCGGTCGGAGCCGTACATGGTGTGCGAGCTGGCCGATGGCATCCCGTTGTCCGTGTTGTTGCAGCGTGAGCGTCTGGACGAAGAGCGGGCGCTGCTGATCTCGCTCCGCGTGTTGTTATTGATTCGGGCGGCTCGGCGCGTGGGCGTCGAACTTACGGATTTCTCGGCGTCGAACTTTGTTGTCGATGCGGCGGGCGCGAATGTGAGCGTGGTCGGTGTTACGGGCAAGACCATCGACGTGGCTTGGGCCGGTCCCACGGGCGAGGTCCCCGAGGGATACGGTCGGTTGCTCGCGAGCGTGCTGGCGGGTGTGGCGGCGCCGGGGTGGGGCGGTGAGGAAGAGGACCTGCCGCGTTGGGAGCGGCTGCTGGAAACGCGCCGTGTGCCCCGCGAGTTTCATTCGCTGATTCTGGGTGCGCTGGGATACACGGAGTCGTTCGATGCGACCGTCGATGCGGTCGAAAACCGCCTGCGCGGGTTGGCGCGAGCGCCGCGGCCGCGTGTGTACGATCACCCCAGCAAGAGCCAGGATGCGCCGTATCTGATCGCGACCGGCGAGCAGATTTATGAGCGGTTCGCTGTGGGCAAGCCGCTGGGTCAGGGCGGCCGCGGGTTTGTGTATCGCGTTCGCGATGAGCGCTCGGACGCCGAGGTGCTGATCAAGTGTAACAAGTACACGTACGACTCCGGCAGCGCGTTTGCGCTCGAGCTGCCGACGCGTCGCGCGGAGTTGGAGCACGAGTATGAGGTGCTCAAGCACTTTGCCGCCAAGACGGGCATGCTGCCGCAGCCGGTGGCGCTGGTGCGGGGTCGGGCTCGGGGCTCTTGGTTCGACTTGGCGCCGGGGCTGGCCGAGGGTGAGCCGTATCTGGCGATGGAGTTCATCAAGGGAATCCCCCTGTTGGACCTGCTGCCGAAGCCGTACGAGGGCTACGGCGGCGCGCAGGTGCAGGGCAACCGGTTGGACCCGCGATTTGTGTTGCGGTTGGTCGCTCAGATCGCCGACGTGCTGCGGCGGTTCCACGAGGAAGGGTTCCTGTACCAGGACTTGAAGCCGGAGAACGTGCTGTACGACTCTCGCGCTGAGAACGTGTACATGGTCGACTTCGCTGGCGCATGTCCGCGTGTTGCGTCGGGAGAGTTGGACAAACATCATGTTGCGTTCGGTGTGCAAACACACGGTTTCGCGGCGCCGGAGTTTGCTTCGCTGTGGGAGCGCAGCGACGACCGTTTTGATGTGTACTCGTTGGGCGCCACGGCCTACCATTTGCTCACGGGCGTGAACCCGGAGCGCGTGGCGTTGGAGGAGGGCACCGAGTACCCCGACCTGAAGCTGTCGCTGCTCGATACCGTACCGCCGTCGGTCGCTGAGCTCGTCGCCCGGTGTTTGGCGCCGGTGGACCAGCGCATCGCGTCCGCCGCGGAGGTGAAGAAGCTAGCGGAGCGCGCGCGCTTGCTGTTGTCGCGTACGCGTCCGCTGGATGTGTTGGATTTACAGGTCGAGTACACGACGGCGGGGACGCGGTTGCATTGGCGGTTGCCGAGCGATCCGCGTGTGACGGAGATTCGGGTGACCCGGACGGTCGGCGACTCGGACACCGTCGTGCTGGACGGCGGCATGTGCGCGGAGTTCGTGGATTCGGAGCGTCCCGAGGCCGACACTGCGTACACGGTGCAGACGGCGTACGTGCGTGACGGGAACAACAAGCACAGCCGCGGTCGTGAAGTGCGCGCTGAGGCGCGTCCGGCGCCGGTGCTGTTCGAAGTGACGCCGTACTTTGGTGGGAACTTGGTTCGTTGCGCCGTCGCACCCCACGCGAGCGCGCGCATCGTGCGCTGGAGTCTGGAGAGCCCGCCGCTTGAGGTCACCGACGGTCAGGCGCTGGCGCCGGGGGAGGGCGACCGGTGGGTTCATGCGCTGCCGGCTGGCACGACCGCGTTCTACGCGGCGTTCGCTTCGTACGACGACGTGGTTTCGGCTCCGCGCAGCGGCAGCGCCAAAGCGCTGGGGGCCATGTCGGACCCGGGCGAGGTTACGGTTCTGCATAGCGAGCGCGGCGTCGGGTTACGGTGGACGAACGTGGTGGACGACGCGCGGGCCCGCGTGTTCGCTGCCGACGGCACCGCCTCGGAGTTGATCCCGGCCGTCGGCGCGACCGAGATTTGGGACACCGCGCTGCCGCACGACACCCGCACGCGGATGGAGCTGTTCATCTACCGGGACGGCGTCGCATCTGAGCCGTTGGGCTCGTTCGCGTTGCACCGCTGGCCCGCGGCGCCGGCCATCGCGTTGATGCCCAGCCTCGGCTCGGTACGGATGGATGTGGGCCAGCCGTTGAACCCACGCTTTACGGCGCTGAACGTACAAGTCCGCGTTGACGGGGCGTTGGTGTCGCAGCGGCTGCTCGACCCGGAGGTGCTGCCGGCGGAGCTGGAGATCCCCGCGAACGTTCCTGTGGAGCTTCGTGTGGTGTCGATGGTCGAGGACGCGGGCGCGGGGCCGGAGAGCTTCGCGTCTGTGGTGGTGCCCAGCCGGCAAGAGGTGCTGCGTTTGCAGTCGCAGCGCGACGCGTTGCCGGTGGTGCTGTCGGTCGCGCCATCCTCGGACGCCGCGCAGTGGTCGGGCGTGTTTGACCTGACATGGTGGCGCGACGATACGGAGCTGGGAAAGCAAACAAACACGATTGCAGGTTTGTTTGCTTCAGGCGGTGGTCCCGAGCTTGAGTTTGTTATTGAGGATGACGCGCTCTCCGCCGGTGACGAAGCAACGTATCGCGTCGAGCTGTGTGCACCGTCGGGCGCGCGAGTAGCGGACGCCGCGTTGCCCGTGCGGGGCGTTGAGCGTCTTGATGCGCCGGAAGTGACGCCGCTGCTCGGCGCCCTGCGTGTGGAGCCGCTCGACGATGTGGAGCGGGTGGAGCTGCTGGTGACCGTGGAGGACCAGTCGTTGGTAGGCCCGCTCGTGCTCCCGCATACGCTGTCCGTGC
The DNA here is from genome assembly GCA_965367675.1 of uncultured Myxococcales bacterium. Lineage (GTDB taxonomy): Bacteria > Myxococcota_A > Bradymonadia > REDH01 > REDH01 > CBDUJZ01. The sequence goes on from CBDUJZ010000052.1 coordinate 10,831, forward strand.
CGCCCGGGACGTCCGTGTCGGTCGCCGTTCGCCGCGCGGTGGAAGGCCCGGCGATGCACTGGAGTCCGTCGACGACCGAGGTCGCGCTCATGCGACCGGCGATGCCGAGCGGCCTGCGCGTGGCGCCGGTGGGGGCGAGCTGGCGGGCGTCGTGGGAACCGGCATCGGACCCGTCGGTCGACTATGTGGTGCGGGCGTTTCCGGGGAATCGCTTGGTATATATGGGCGCGGACGCGGAGTTCGTCGACGCGGCGGTGGGTGCCACATCGTACGCCATCTACGCACGGCGGGCGGGCCTGCTCTCGGACCCGGCGACTGCAGAGGTGGACTGCGCGGTCGCGACTACGGCGCTGCAGTTGCGGCGCTCGACGGATACGCACCTCGCCGCGATGCCGCCCTCCAAAGACGCGTTGGTCCGGTGCGTGACCGTGCGCGGCGTGACGTGCGCCGAGCTTCAGGGGCCTGCGCGCGTCCGCTTGATCGCTGTGGTCCCCGCGGGCGGTAAGGACACACTTCGGGCGATGCGCTCGGCGGACTGGCTCAAGGCGGGGCGCGCGGTGGCGGTCGCTGTGGTGTCGAGCCGGCGACCGGTCGTGGCGTGGCGTGGGCGTGGTCCGGTGAGTGTGTTCGAGGCACCGCTGGAGCCCGGTCGGCCGGACTGGTCCGAGGTGGCGCGCGACGTGGAGCCGGTCCGAGGCAGCGTCGTGGAGGCCGTGCCGAACTCCGACGGCGCGCTGGAGCTTCGCGCGTTCGGCAAGCCGGTGCCGCTCGAGCCAGGCGATGCGCTGAGCGTGTATCCGGAGCGCGGTGCCGCGACGCCGGTCGCGCTGGTGGATGGCTCTGGCGTGGCGCTGGGTGAGATCACGCGCTTTGGTGTGGGCGCGCAGTTGCCGGCGGACGTCGAGGCGCACGGTTTGGGGCTCGCGGTGGCCAACTCACCGGTGGTGTTGGTGCCTGCGTGTGGTGCTCCGAGCCCGCTGGTGGCGCTTTGGAACGACACGGCGAACGGTTTCCCGCTGTGGGTGGCGCTCGCGCTCGAGGCCCGGTGGGGCGCGCCGTTGGCGGCGAGGAGCGCTGGCAATCCGGGTGCGTTCCATTTCCTGAAGGCGGGCGGTCACGTCGAGGTGACCATCGGTTGTGTGCTTGAGAACGCTCGTGGACATGCGCGTCTTACGATTCGCTCGGCGTCGGTACATGGGCGTTTGGAGCGGGTGTTCCGCTGTCGACTGGGCTCCCCGCGGACCTACAATAAGATGGTCTCTATGGCGTTGGACTGGCTCGACGGGACGGTGCGCGGCGGGAACTCAGACCGGATGTTTCGGGTCGCGTAAGTTCTCGCCGTTGTTACGGTTTACTTCATCAAGTTGGCGACGCCGTACACGACGGCGAGCACGGCGAAGATCGGTGTCCAGTACTCGACGGGTATGAAGAAGAACGTGTGCCCGCTTTCGCCTGGATGTTTGTTCAGCGACTTGCCGGTAGGCCAGCACGGCGCGGCGGCCAGAACGAAACCGAGAGAGGTCGGCCAACCGTCGGTGGGTACCATGAGGTGCTCGCTGAGAACGCCTGCGAGGCCGAGCCCGAGTACCGCGAATATTCCGACAACGAAGCCGGCCCCTTTCCAAACGATCATTCCCGTCCGTGACTGCGTGCTAGTGGCTGGACGCTACCACGGTACAGGGAGTGCGCCAAAGAACTTCCTCGCGTGGTGGCAGCTACGCGCGGGCGAGGTTGGAGGCCGTGCTGATTTGCCGCTGGGGGCGCTCGGCGGATTGCCATGGACGCGGCGCTGTGCTTCTGTCGGGGACCCTTCCTCTAAGCGCGCATAGACGCGCGGCGTACACGAGAGAGCCCGATGCAATTTTCGTTCAAAGATGCGATTCCGTTCCCACGCGACCAAGTCTTCACGGCACAGCGAGACCAGATGCCGGAGCTCGTTCCTTACCTGCACGACATCAAGTCGATCGAGGTGGAAGAGCGGACGGACGAAGGCCATATCTCGAAGCTGGTGAACATCTGGAAGGCCAAGGGCGGCGACATCCCGTCGGCGGCGCGCGCGTTCATCAAGCCGGATATGCTGCAGTGGACTGACTACGCGACGTGGGACGCGGAGAAGTGGCAGTGCGAGTGGAACCTCGTGCTCGGGTTTCTTCCCGGCGCCATCGAGTGCACGGGCACCACGGTGTTCGCTGAGGCCAATGGCCGCACGACCGTGACCATCACCGGCAACATCGTCATTCACGCCGACAAGATGGGCGTGCCTCGGTTCGCGGCCAAGAAGATCGGCGCAACCGTCGAGAAGTTCGTCATCGGCATGATCAAGCCCAACCTTCAGAAGACCAACGAAGGCGTGACTGCGTACCTTCGCGACCAAGCCTGATCGTGGCGGACGACCCGAACTCCATCGGTGAGCTGCGGCAGCGTATCGACGCGATCGACACCCGTGTGCTGGAGGCGCTCGCGGAGCGTCGTGGCACCTCGCGCGAGATCATCGCTGCCAAGGCCCGCGGTGAGGCTCCGCTGCGTGACGCGACCCGCGAGAAGCGGCTGCTGCTCGACCGCATTCGGCGCGGCGAAGCCGTGGGCCTCGACGGCCCGTACGTAACGCGCGTGTTCCACCAGATCATCGACGATTCGGTGCGGCTCCAGCAGGAGATTCTGCAGGACATCGTGAACGACGCGGAGCCTACGCGCCGCGCCATTCGGGTGGCGTTCCTGGGCATCGAGGGCTCGTTCAGCAACTTGGCGGCGCGCGCGTTCTTCGCGCGTCGGGCCTCGAACCTGATCTCGGTGGCCGTACCCTCGTTTGCCGAGGTCGTGACGTCCGTGGAGTCTGGGCAGGCGGAGTATGGACTGCTGCCGATCGAGAACACCACGTCCGGCGGCATCAACGAGGTCTACGACCTGCTGTTGCACACGCGGCTCGCCATCGTTGGTGAGCACAAGCAGAGCATTGAGCACTGCTTGCTCGGTCAGCCGGGCGCGACGCTGGAGCAGATCAAGGTGGTGCACTCGCACCCCCAACCGGTCACGCAGTGCTCGGCCTTCCTCGACACCATCCCCAAGGTGCGGGTGGAGTTCGCGACCGACAGCGCGTCGAGCGTGAGTCATGTGGCGGATATGAACGACCCGACGCACGCGGCGATTTCGAGCGCCGAGGCGGGGCAGATCTACGGCCTCGTTCCGCTGGTCGAGAGCATCGCGAACCACGCGCAGAACTTCACGCGGTTCCTTGTGGTCGCGCGGAAGGCGGTGAGCGTCGACGTGCGTGTGCCGGCGAAGACGTCGCTGGTCATGTCGACGTCGCAGAAGGCGGGCGCGCTGGTCGAGGCGCTGCTCGTGTTCCGCGGCCATGGCCTGAACCTGACCAAACTCGAGTCGCGGCCCATCCTCGGGAATCCGTGGGAGGAGATGTTCTACGTCGACGTGCTCGGCAATGTGGACAGCGCGGCGTTGCAGTCTGCGCTCACCGACCTTGAGGAGCACACACGGTTTGTGAAGGTGCTCGGCACGTATCCGTGTGGCGATCTGCCGCCTACGGAAGTGGAGGGCGGCGAGTAGTCGTCGCGTTCACGAACGACAAAGGCCGGAGCGTCGTGCTCCGGCCTTTGTCGTTCGTGGTGTGCGGCCCCGAGGGAGCCGCGGCCAGCCTCAGCGGACTAGAGGGGCTGGAGGTGCCCGTCGCAGGTGACGCCCTGGTTGCCGTTGGCGGAGGTGCCGTCGGGGCAGGTGGCGCCGCTCCAGATGGCGCCGGTCAGCGTGGCGCCGATCAGGTTGCCCTTCTCGAGGTCGGCGTTCGTGAAGTCGGCGTCGGTGAGGTTCGCGCCCGAGAAGTCGGAGCTACGCAGGTCGCAGTTGTCGAGGGACGCGCCGGTGAAGTTGGCGCCGGAGAAGATGACGTCCTTCATGGAGGCGCCGGAGAGCACGGCTCCGGTGAAGTTCGCGCCACCCGCGTCGGCCTTGTCGAGCGTCGCGCCGGTGAGGTCGGCACCGGTGAGGTTGGCACCGGACAGGTTGGCGGACTTGAGCTTCACGCCCGCGAGGTTGGCGTTGGCGAGGTTGGCGCCGGCCAGGTCCGCCTTCTTGAGGATGGTGTCGGTGAGGTCGATGCCGGCCAGGTTGGCGCCGTCGAGCTCTGCGCCGGTCATGTTGGTGCGCGACAGCACGGTCTCGGTGAAGATGGTGCCGTGGAGGATGGCGCCGCTCAGGTTGGTGCGGGTCAGGTTCGCGGCGGTGAGGTCGGCGTCCGTGAGGTCGGACCGCGAGGCGTTGGCGCGCTCGAGGTTGGTGGCGCTCATGTTGGTGGACGACAAGTCGACGCGCGAGATGCTGGCGCGGGACAGGTCGGCGCCGGAGAGGTCGTTCCCCGCGAGGCTACCGCCGTTGAGGCTGGTACCGCCGCAAGCGGTGGCAAGGACGAGGAGACCGCCGAACAGGAAGGAACGGTTGTTCATAAGAATCAGTGTGGGTGACGATGGGGCGCATCCGCGCCGAAACGTGAGGCGGCGCAAGCCCCCGAGGCCGGCGCGCGCGTTAGTCTACGCATGGCCCAGGGTCCGGGCAACCCTCAACCGCGCTACTGCAGGAAAACAAACATCGGGTTGACCGCGCAATCAGCGCGCTGGGCCGAGCTGCAAATCTCGTATGCGCCGAGTTCGGGCCGCGATAGGTCGTAGATGGCGCTGCCGCCGGAGAGCTCGACCGGGCGGACGAACGGGCGGTGTGCGGGGGCGCCTGGACGCGGGCGGTGCACGACGACGGCGACATCGCCGGAGTTCAGTCGCACGACGCAGCCGGGGGGCCACAGGCCGAGCGCGCCGGCGAGGGCACCGACGGCAGCCCGTTCGAAGAACTTGCCGGTCTGCGCGAAGATCAGCTGCAGCGCGGTCTCTGGCGAGAACGGGTTCGACGAGTCGCCGGGCTGTTGCAGGTCTACGTAGCCGGCGGCCACGTGCATGAGCAGCGTCGCGACATGGGGCTGCACTTCGCGCCCGTAGAAGTCGTTGGGCACTTGCAGGCCGACGGGCGCGGCGGCCTCGAAGGTGGTCAGAATTCGCAGCGGCTCGGCGGCACGAAACGCGGACTTGGCGGCTTCGTACGGGGAGTTGGGCTCGCGAACCCACCACGCGACTTCTTGACCCGCGAACTCGCGCGCGAGCGCGGTCGAGATCAGCTCCAGCGTCTGGCTGCGGTTGAAGTTGAGCATCTGCGCCATGCCGATGAGCACGATCGCGGTGTCGAGCCGGCGGTTCGCGACGGAGCCCGGCAGCGGTCGCAGGCAGACGAGGCCGAGCAGTCCGCTGGGGTCGCGTTGGTAGGCGTCGATCAGGCGCGCGGCGAGCCGAGTGGCCATGTTGGGCCCCTGCGTCGCCGCCCGCTTGCTGGTCGCGGTGTTCATGGCGGCCAGGGCCTCGGCGTACAGGCGCAGGAGGCTGAAGCGGGACGCGTAGGTGAGGTGGCCGACGAGCTCTTCGTGCTCTTCGTCGCGCAGCAGGGGCGCCACGGAGAAGGTGGTCGTCTCGATGGCGAACGGGAGGCCGACTTCGGGTTGGGTCGACAGCAGGCGGTTGGTGACGCTCGCGATATCGAGGGCCTTGGGGTCCCGCAGGATGTGGATTTGGCCCACGGACCGGCGCTGCGCGAACTCGATGAGCCAGGCGAGTGGCGCCTGCATGGTGTCGTCGGCCTGCACGAGCGTGCCGTTCACGTAGATCTGGTCTCCGACGACGGTGACGCAGAACTCCTCGGCCGCTGCCGGCGCAAAGAGCGGCGTGAGCGCTTGCACGCAGCGCTCGGCTTGGGCGTTCACCTGGGCGTGTCCGGCGTCAAAGGCGGTGCCGGCGTGGAACAGGTCGTACAGGCGCGCCACGACCTTGGAGGCGAGCTCACCCATCGGCGCTCCCGCGTCGCCGCTGCTCGAGGGCGACGTCGTGGATCCGGGTCGGCGTAGGGGGGTCACGAGCCGGCCGTGTGAAACTGGGCTTCTCGGATGGCTCCGCAGCGCGCATCCCGGTCGCCGGCGTGGTCGAACAGCAGCCGGAGCGAGGCCGCTTGTTCGGGGTCTACCGAGGGCACGGTGGCGGCGCCCTCGGGCGTGGTGAGCATGCGAATCGATTCTTTGGGCTGGATGCCGTGTCCGACCAAGCCGTCGAGGGTGGCGGTGGTGAACATGGGGCGCAGGTCGCCGCTCGTATAGAACGGCGCCGCTGCGGTGAGGGTGGCCACGAACGCGTTCGCCGCGGGGTCGCTGGGGTCGGCGGAAGAGAGCGCGCCGGCGGCTTCGGCGGTGATCGTGGCGCTCGCTTCTACGCGCAGCGACGGGCTCTGGGCACGCCACAAGCACAGAAACGCGTCGACTGGCTCGGCCGCAGGGGTCGCGGCGATGGCGCGCAGCAACGTCTCGATCTCTCGGGTGCCTGCGCCGGGGCCGAGCACCAGCCGCGCGACGCCGTCGCGATGCAGCGGGAAGAGCGTGTACCCCGCGCCATCCGTTTCGGCGGCGGCGGGGATCGGAAAGCCCTCGACGGTCTCACAGCGGCCGGGCAGCAGGCGGAGCTCCAGGGTGCCCCAGCGCTCGACGTGGTCGCGGGTGTCACCGTCCAAATCCCCAAGAACTGCCGTACGTTGCGCGTGGCCTTCGGGGTAGCGGCTGGCGAACCCTACCGTGCGTCGAAACCGTCGGACCCAGGCCACCACGCTCTCTGTGCGCTCCGCCAAATCGCGTGCATCTTCGGCGTTCAGCTGGTTGCGTCGGGCGAACTCAGCGCAGAACGCGGTCACGTCTCGGTTGTCACGACTCAATGACGTCACGGAAGTCCGGGGAAGGGCTCCCATTTGTAGTTCCGTCGAGGCGGTCGGGCAAGCGTAACACCCGGGGTCGTCCGTTCGTCTACACGCCCCGTCATGTGGGACGTGCGGCCCCGAGTGTATTCGCAAATTGGAGACAGGATGCCCGCAGGGACTGCAGGCCGTCGTGACGCGAGAACGTGCGCTCGTCCATGTACAGCGCCCGGCTCAATTCCAACTGAATCGCGTGGATTCCGCGCTCCGGACGCCCGTGCTGGCGGACGATGCCGCCGCCGCGGTAGGGCACGTTCGGCACTACGCTCAGCCCTTGGTCCTTCCAAAACGCGGCGGTCAGCTCGCTGAGCCACGGTCCGCAGCTGCGCCCGAACAGGTCGCCCGGGACCACATCCGGCCGGCGCTCACCCTCGGGGCCCGGCGCCCGCGACGGCATGCTGTGGGCGTCGAGGAGAATCGCGTAGCCGAACCAGTCGCGCAGTCGGCGCAGCTCGGCGAAGAGCAGGTCGTGGTACGGGTTGTAGTAGCGCGTCAGCCGCCGCTGGAACTCCGCGTTGGTGAGCGGGCGTTTGTAAAGCGACTTGCCGCCGCCGGACACCGCCCAGATCAGGCCGCGATCTCCGTAGTACCCCGCGTGCGTCTGCACTTCGGCGCCCTCCACGGCGTTGGGCGAGAGGTCGTCGGGCAACCGGTTGAGGTCGATCACGAACCGGCTGTACGGGCTTGAGATGAACGTCGCGCCGAGCAGCTCGACGCCGGCGTAGAGCTCGTCCACGTAGAGGTCGCCGGAGAGCTCCAGGGGGCGCACCGGGCCGGCGTAGAGCGAGCGCTCTTCCACTGGAATCAGCCGTCCGGAGTGTGGCGAGCTGACCACGAGCGGGATGGCGTCGCGCTCGTTCGGTCGGAGCACTTTGGGGAAGGCGGGCGCGCTGGCCGGAGGAGCTTGTGCTCCGTTCGCGACGCCGGCGCCTGCGTTGTGGTCTGAGCTCGTCACATGGCCTCCAGCGCTGAGCGGATCTCTTCGCGCACGTAGGCGTCCGGTTCACCGCCGTGCGCGAGCTCCAGGTTGAGCCGCGCGTTCGCGCCTCCGAGTTCGCCGAGCGCCCAGGCGGAGTGCCCGCGGACGAGGGCGACGTCGTGGCCGCGGAGGGCGGCGGTGAGCTCGCCGACCCACGTACGGTCGCCGGTGTTTCCGAGCACCACGGCGGCGTTGCGGGCCAAGCCGGTGCGTCGGGTGCGTTTGATTGAGGTGTTGGTGAAAATCCGCGTGAACTCGGGCGCGGTGCAGCGCAACATGGCGACGGCGTCCATGGCGACCAGCTCAGGCCGGGCCACGAACGGCTCCATCGGTTCGCGCCGAGCCTTGGTGTTCCATGGACACACGTCTTGGCACACGTCGCAGCCGAACAGGTGGCCGCCGATGAGCGAGCGCATGGCGCGCGGGATCGCGCCGCGGGTCTCGATGGTCAGATACGAAATGCACCGACGGCCGTCGACCTCGTACGGGCCCACGATGGCGCCGGTCGGGCACTGGTCGATGCACCGTGTGCACGTGCCGCAGCGGTCCGGCCGGTCGGCGCTGAGCTCTTCGAGGTCGACGCTCACGAACAGCTCGGCCAGCAGGGTGTAGGAGCCCCACTCGGGGTCGATGACCATGGCGCTTTTGCCGAGCCAACCGTTGCCGGCGTCCACGGCCAGGTTCCGCTCGAGAATGGGCGCGGAGTCGGTGGCGGGGCGCGACGAGACCTCTGCGCCGGTCTCCATTTCGATGAAAGCGGCGAGGGCCTTGAGCCGGTCCCACAGCACGTTGTGATAGTCGTCGCCGCCGGCGTACTGGGCCCAGCGCGCTGTCCAGTCGGGGGTCGGGCCGGCCTGGTGGTAGGGCGCGCTGACGGCCACGATAGACCGCGCCCATGACTCCACCCGTCGCGTATCTTCTCGGATTGGTTGATGATTTTCCATGTATCCCATCAGGCCATGGCGTCCCTCTTCGAGCCATCGATGCAGGTGTGGCGCATGCGCCATGGGCCCCACGGGGACGATTCCTACGCGCGCGAAACCGAGCTCTCGCGCGCGCTCTTGAATGAGGGATGCGATCATCACAGGCAGACTTAACGGCCCGCGCCAGACGCACAACCTGTTTCAGTGATCCGGGGGCTGGGAGCGCGCGATTGGTCCCCGCGTGGATCTCGACCGTGGTATATGGCGGCCATGAATCGACGACCCATCGCGCTGTCTCCGCCGCCCGTTTCGCGCCCCGCATCGCCCGCGATGTGGCCAGCTGGCACGCCGTTTCGGACGCTGTTGTTCGCGTTGTTTTGCGCGTCCCTGATGGTCGCTTGCGGCGCGCCTCAGAACCCCAACCGCATCCACGACCGCGGCCTGGAGCGGCCGGCGATGACACCCACGCGGTACTTTCCCAAGGACCCGGACGCCGTCGACCGCGAGCAGCTCCGCGGCGAAGCGAGTTGGTATGGTGCGGAGCTTCAAGGCAACCGCACCGCGAACGGCGAGCGGTTCGACATGTACAGCTTCACCGCCGCCCACCGCACGCTCCCGTTCAACTCGCTCGTGCGCGCGACCCGCGTCGACGACCGACGGTCGGTGGTGGTGCGCATCAACGACCGCGGGCCCGGCAGTCGCTCCCGCTGCATCGACCTCGCGTGGGCCGCGGCGTACGAAATCGGCATGGATTACGAGGGGCACACCGAGGTCACGTTGGAGGTCATCCACTGGGGTGACGGCGCGGTGTACGAGCGGTGATCGCCCACGTACTATCGCCCGATCAGCCCAGCCGTAGTGCGGACGATCGGCCTGCTGATCGGCCCACTGATCGGTCATGGAATCTCCCGCCTGACCGTGCCGCAGAAAATTTGGGAGTTGTGTCGGAGAGTCGTATGGTATCCCACAATCGCGGTGGACTGCCGTGGAGTGCCGTCGAGGGGCGATGACAGCCAAAACCAAGAAAACCGAACGAAAGAGGCCGGCGCGTAAGACCGCCGCCAAGGCCCCTGCCAACCTCGAAGACGCCGAAACCGCCTCCGAAGGCTTAAAGCACGACCGCGTCTCGGAAGAGGTGGGGGGCGTGCTTTTGCTGCTCGGCGGTGTGCTCGCGCTGCTCGCGCTCATGACGTTCGACCCCACGGGGCCGAATCTGATTGGGCCGGTGGGGCATTTCGTGGCGGATTCGGCGCTGTTTTTGCTCGGCCTCGCTGGGTTCGCGCTGGCCGCGGTGCTGCTGATCTGGGGCGTCGCGCTACTCATCGGCCGCCGTCTGTTCACGCGCCATCGCGAGGTGCTCGGCTACCTGCTCATTCTTGGAATCGCGCCGCCGGCGCTGCAGATGGCGTTCGCGACCCCGATGTTCGGTCACCCGGCCGGTGGCCTCGTTGGCGGCATCGTCGCCGGCTTTATGGTCGCGGCGATTGGCCCGTTCGGCGCCGCGCTGTGCTGCGCCACCACGCTCATCGTCGCCTTCATGTTGGTGGTCGACCGCTCGCTCGGCGAGCTCGTGCGCAACGGTGCGCAGCAAGCGACCGAGCGCGTGGAGCGCTGGAAGCTGGAGCGTGTCACCCGCGCTGACGCCCGCGCGGAGGCACGCGCTGAGCGCGACGCGGCGAAAGAGAAGGCCGCCGAGGCCAAGCTGGCGGACGAGTCGGTCGTCGAGGTGGAGGCCGCCGACGAAGATGAGGCGGATGACGCCGTCGTGCTCGACGGTCAGGACGACGTACTTACGCGCCGCCAGGGACTGCTTTCGCGCCTGGTCGGCCACGCCCGCTCGCGGCGCATCCCCGCGCGCGACGCGCAGGAAGAAGAGTTCGAGGACGCGGCGCCCGTTTCGGCACCCACGCTCTCCGATGAGCCGGCATGGGCGATGGCCCTGTCGGACGACTTCTCCGACGACGAGTTTACCGACGAAGGTTACGTAGTGGAGTCGGTGGAGTCGACGGAGCCGGTACCGGCAGCGAAGCCTGCTGCCTCGCGCCGCACGCCGAAGCCCACGCCGCCGCTCGCGCCCGTCGTTCCGGCCTCCGCCTCGGTGGCGGCTGCGTCCGATGCGCCTGCGAAGGACGCCGACGATGCGCCCAGCGTGTCCGTCCGGCCCGACCGGTCCACGCTCTCCGCGCCGGCCGCGATCGGCCCGGCGAGCGACTCCGTTCACCCCGACTACGGCCCGTTGATCGTGGAGTCCGCGGCGCAAAAGCAGCGCAAGCGCGCCGAAGACCTCGACCGTGCGCAGCAGGTCGCGCTCCCGCTCGAGGGCAGCCGCCAGTCGTGGCAACTGCCGCCGCTCAGCTACCTGAACTACGACGAGTCCGACCACCCGGTCGACCGCGACAAGCTCCGCGAGCTCGCCGCACGTCTGGAATCCGTCCTCGCCGACTTCAAGGTGAAGGGCCGCGTGTCGGGCATCTGCCCCGGCCCCGTCGTCACGCTCTTCGAGTTTGAGCCCGAGTCCGGCACCAAGCTCAGCCGCATCAGCGGCCTGTCGGACGACATCGCCATGGCGCTCCGCGCGCACAAGGTTCGCATCATCGCGCCCATCCCGGGCAAGGGCTGCGTCGGCATCGAAGTGCCCAACGAGCACCGCGAGATCGTCTACCTCAAGGAGATCCTCGCCGCCGACGTGTTCACCAAGGCCAAGAGCCACCTGACCATGGCGCTCGGCAAGGACATCGAAGGCTTCCCGGTCGTCATGGACCTGGCCAAGAGCCCGCACTTGCTGGTCGCGGGTACCACCGGCTCCGGTAAGTCGGTGTCGGTCAACGCCATGATCACGAGCGTGCTCTACAACGCCTCGCCCGACGACGTGCGCCTCATCCTCATCGACCCGAAGCAGCTCGAGTTCGCCATCTACGAGGGCGCGCCGCACCTGCTGCTGCCTGTGGTCACCGACCCGGCCAAGGCCGCGACCGCCCTCAACTGGGCGGTGCAAGAGATGGAGCGCCGCTACAAGCTCATGGCCGAGCTCAAGGTGCGTAACCTCAAGGGTTACAACGAGAAGCTGGCCAAGCTGCACGAGGACCTGGCCGAAGAGCGTGAGAATGGCCCCGCCCGGGACGAGGACTACGTGCCGTCGCGCACCGAGGCCATGCTGCTTCGCACCGACGAAGACGGCCGCTTCTCGCACCGCCGCATGTACCAACTCGTGGTCATCGTCGACGAGTTCGCGGACCTCATGATGGTCGCCGGCAAAGAGGTCGAGGTCGCCGTGGCCCGCCTCGCGCAGAAGGCGCGCGCGTCCGGCATTCACTGCATCCTCGCGACGCAGCGCCCCTCGGTTGACGTCATCACCGGCCTCATCAAGGCGAACTTCCCCACCCGTATCTCGTTCCGGCTCATGTCCGGCACCGACAGCCGCACCGTGCTCGACACCATCGGGTCCGAGAACCTGCTCGGCATGGGCGATATGCTCTACCGGCCGCCTGGCTCGAGCGAGCTCAGCCGCGTGCACGGCGCCTACGTGGACGAGTCCGAGATCGAGCAGATCGTCGCCTTCTTGGCCAAGCAGCGCGCGCCGGAATACGACGAGTCCATCCTGCTCAGCGGTCAGACCGAACTCGAGGACTCCGACGAGCCCGTCGACGAACTCTACGACCAAGCGGTTCAGGTGGTCATCGAGGCCGGATTCGCGTCCATCTCGATGGTCCAGCGCAAGCTGCGCATCGGCTACAACCGGTCCGCCCGCATCGTCGAAGAGATGGAACGCCAGGGCCTCATCGGCCCCACGTCCGGCGGCTCATCGCGTCGCGAAGTGCTCGGCGGCGGCATGGGCATGACGATCTAGCGCGGCGCGCCCCTGCCCCTCGAGGACGGGCGCGCGGTTAGAACGGTTGGGTCGGTTGCAGCATCATCTGCTCCGCCAAGGTCCACGCGGGATCGGTCTCCTCGACCACGTGCGGCGACTGCGCCACGACCTCGGACAGCGGCAACGCGCGCACGGAGTGCCCGAGCACGCCGAGCGCCATGTCACCGTCGTAAGCGACGCCGTTCACCGTGCCGAGTTGAGCGAGCTCCGCCGCGGCAGCACCGAGCCGCGACGCCAGGGTGTTGTCGAGCGACGAAGGCTGGCCGCCGCGGGCGATGTGGCCCACCGAGTTGACCCGCACCTGCATCGGCTCGCCGTCCGTGTCGTGGATGAGCGGGTCGGTCTGGATGCGGTTCATGAGGTCGGTCGACCACGTGTCACCGGCCCGCTTGAGCACGCCCTCGGCGACCACGATGATGAAGTAGCGGTACTTCTTGCGCACGCCCGCGCGGAGCCGCTCGAGAATTCGCTCGTGGTCCTGGCTGGAGGCGATCTCAGGGATGGCGACGACAGCCGCGCCGCCAGCGATGGCGGACTCCAGCGCCAGCCAGCCGGAGGTGTTTCCCATCACCTCGAGGATGATGCATCGCTGGTGGCTGTCGACGGTGTCGCGGAGCTTTCGGATCGCGTCCACGATGTTGTTCCGCGCGGTGTCGTAGCCGATCGAGTACTCGGAGCCGTACACGTCGTTGTCGATGGTGCCGGGCAGGCCGATGATGCGGAACGGGGTGTTGGGGTGCCGTTCGCGGTAGGCCGCTGCGATGGACGTTGCGCCTCGGTACGAGCCGTCACCGCCGATGACCACGAGGGTCGAGACGTCGAGCTGGTGCAGGTTCACGGAGGCGGTGCGCAGCAGGTCCTCGCAGATGCGTTGCTTGGCCTCGAAGTTCGGGTCGTCGGCGTCAGGGGCGCGCATGCCGGGTAGGCGCCCGCTGCCCAAGAACGTGCCGCCGCGGTGGATGATGTCGCGCACCGCGCTGCGGTCTACATCGTGGTCGGTCGAGGCCTCTAACCGGGCTGCGAGGCCCCGGTATCCGTCGCGGAAGAACTGAATTCCGACGTTGGGGTCGCGCATCTTGGCGGCACGAAAGATGGCGCGAATCGCGGCGTTCATGCCGGGCGAGTCCCCGCCACTGGTGAGAATTCCGATGTTCATGGTCGTTCTGTAAGAGGGGGTCAGCGCGTGCGGACGAGCAAGTAGATGCCGCCGTTCATCGGTCGGTCGAAGGTCTGGCCGCTCTGGTCCCAGAAGACGCCGTAGCCAATGGAGGAGACGTGGCCTTCGAGCACCAGCGTTCCACCGCCGACGGCGTCGCCGCGCAGGTCTAGCCGTGTGGTCGGGGCCAAGAATGTCTCGTTGGAGCCAAAGATGCCAGCGGCGCCGCTGACGTCGCCGGTGATGAGGCCGGCGCTGTCGACCGCGAACGCGACGTCGCGGAGGTCTTGCACCAATGTGCCGCTCTGGTTTCGCACCGACACACCCACCAGTCGCCATGCGCCCGCGAGCGCCTGCGGGCCCACAAACGTGGAGCGCGCGACGGCCAGGTTGACGATGGGGTCGTGGACGCACTCGCCGCCGTCGATCCAGCGGCGCGAGCAATAGGGCCCCGTGAAGCGGTGGACGCCGACCGCGAGGTCGCCTGTTGGGGTCGTCGCGCCATCGAAGACACGCTCCACGTCGCTCGGCGACGTGTTGTGAAGCTCCAACTCGAACGAGCCGTCCGCCGAGATTTGGTAGCTCATCGAGCGCAGGCTTTCTGTGCCATTCGGGTCTCCTTCGACCACCGAACGATACTCGGCGAACGGCCAGGTGACGCCGCCGCGGCCGGTGGCTGCGGGTGTGGAGTAACGAAGGAGCGCGAGCTCGACCGGGTCACTCCAGCCGAGCGCAGCCGCACCGCCGTTGGGCACCACGGAAAGCTCGTTGTACGGCGACGCGACCCAGGACAGCCAGTCGTGCGCCACGTTCGGCGCGGGCGTCTCGGGTTCGCGGAACACGAGCATGTAGAAGGTGCCGTCGTTGCGATCGATGCCGGTCAACAACGAGCGCGGCGCGCGGGTGCTGCGGTAGAGCGTGAACGAACCGCCGGCGTGCGTGACCTGAAGCTGGTGGTCCTCGATCGCGCTCAGGCTCCACGTGTCGTCTGGCGCGGCTTCCCCTCGTCCGGAGCGGGTGATGGCGGTGCGCTTTTGCTCGCCCAGTGTCGCGCCGAACCCCGTGGCGTCCACGCGCAGCTCACCCACGCGGAACGAGGGCCCGCCGTTCGTATCCCAAGCGAAGACGAAGAACTGTGTGTCGGCGAACTCGCTCACGGTGATGACGTCGGCGCAGTCGGGATCCGCCGCGTCCGCGAGCCCATCACAATCGTCGTCAACCCCGTCGCCGCAGTGGGCTTCTTGCGTGTTACAGGCCGCCTCGCAGCCGTCCAAACCGGTGCCGTTCGCGTTCCGCCAACCAGGGTCGCAGGCCTCGACCTCACAGAAACCGGCCGCGCAGATGACGGAGGCGTTGCTGGCCTCGCAGCGTCGGCCGCAGCCTCCGCACTGGTCAGCGTTGGAGAGCATGTCGACGCCCTCGTCCGCGAGGCCATCGCAATCGTCGTCGCGCTCGTTACAGAGCTCCGGCGCGCCGGGGTACACGGTCACGTTGGCGTCGTTGCAGTCCAACGGCAGACAGCCGGCGCCAGTCCACGCGCCATCGTTGTCGTCGTCGCGGCAGGCGCCGCCGTCGCTGCCCGCGTCGGTACCGGTGTCGTCACCGTTGTTCCCGGTGCTTGCGCCAATAGAGACGCACTCGCCGAAGCGATCGTCCGCGCCGCGGTCGCAGATGTAGCGGTCGAGGCAGTCCGAATCGTCCAGGCAGGCCAGTTTGCCGCTGGCGTCAAAGTCCGGGAAGCAGGCGGACGCCGCCATCACGCAGAACGTGAGGCCCAGGGTGGCGATCGCCGAGACGGTGGAGGCACGGGTCAACATGGGAGCAGCCTATACCGAGCGGGCACCTTCGCGCAAAGCGGAGCGGTGCATGCCGGCCGCTTTCGGGTGCGCTGGTGCGCGCGGCGCCTCCGCTTCGAATCCCGCGCGCGTTCGCAGTGCGTCCGATGGCCATAACTGATAAGCCGACGCAGCGCCGCACGGGCGCCTAGACACTCACCCCGACGTTGCTCATGGACCGCGCTCAGTTCACCGGAACTTCCGACTACATCGTTTCCCCCGCCCTTCGCGACTCCGTCAATGTCGCGATCGCGCTCGAGAAGCCGCTCCTGATCAAGGGAGAGCCGGGCACGGGCAAGACGCGGCTGGCCGAGGCCATCTCGGCTGAACTCCAGATGGACTTGGTTCCGTGGACCATCAAGTCGACGACCAAGGCGCAAGAGGGCCTGTACGTGTACGACACGGTCGCGCGTCTCAACGACGCTCGATTTGGCGGCGCCGACGTGGGGGACATCGGAAACTACATCAAGATGGGCCCGTTCGGTCGCGCGTTTCGTTCGCAAGACCGAGTTGTCGTTTTGGTCGACGAGATCGACAAGGCCGACATGGAGTTTCCGAACGACTTGTTGCACGAACTCGATCGCATGACGTTCTCGGTTTCCGAGACAGGCGAGACGGTCAAAGCAAACAAACGTCCCGTTGTTATCATTACGTCGAACAATGAGAAGGAACTTCCCGACGCGTTTTTGCGCCGTTGTGTGTTCCACTACATCGAGTTCCCGAGCGCCGATCTGATGACTCAGATTGTGCGAGTGCACCACCCCGATGTGGAGGAGGCGCTGCTCAAGCAGGCCCTCGTTCGGTTCTACTGGCTGCGCGAACTGTCGGACATCCGCAAACGGCCTTCGACGAGCGAGCTGGTGGACTGGATCGCGGCGCTGCGTCGCGGCGGCCTCTCGCCCGAGGACATTGAGACGGAGCTGCCGTTCCTGGGTGTGCTGCTCAAGCATGAGAAGGACCTGGAGACGGTCGCGCGCGGCGGTCGTCGGGCCTGGCGCTAGCCCATGTTTATCGACTTCCTCTATCACCTCCGCGCGCATGGCATCGACGCCACGGCGACGGAGTGGCTGACCTTGATGAAGGCCCTCACGCAGGGACACGCGCGGTCGTCCGTCAGTGTGTTCTATCACCTGACGCGCTCGCTCGTGGTCAAGAGCGAGGCGGACTTCGACACGTACGACATCGCGTTCGCGTCGTTCTTCGAAGGGCTCGACGCGCAGTTTGAACTCAACGAGGAGCTGCTCGATTGGCTCTCCAATCCGGTCATGCCGCGTCAGCTGACGCCGGAAGAGATCGCCGAGATGCAGGCGCTCGATTGGGACACCCTGCGCGAGGAGTTTGAGAAGCGGCTCGCTGAGCAGAAGGAACGGCACGACGGAGGCAACCACTGGGTCGGAACTGGCGGCACGTCCCCGTTTGGCAATGGCGGGGTGAACCCGGCCGGTATCCGAGTCGGCGGCAGTGGCGGTGGCCGCACTGCGGTGCAAGTCGCCACCGAGCGACGGTATCGGAACCTGCGGCACGACCGGGTGCTGGACACGCGTCAGATCGGTACAGCGTTGCGTCGGCTGCGACGGCTCGCGCGCGAGGGCGGGGACCTAGAGCTCGATATCGACAGGACTATCGATAAGACCGCGCGCGAGGGTGGCGAGATCGACCTCGTGTTTGCGCCGCCGCGTAACAACCGTGTGAAGCTGCTGCTGCTCATGGATGTGGGTGGTTCGATGGACCCGCATGCGGAGCTGTGTGAGCGGCTGTTCAGCGCGGCGCACGCGGCGAGCCACTTCCAGACGTTCGAGCACTACTTCTTCCACAACTGTCCCTACGACCGACTCTACTCGGACTTCGAGCAGATGAAGGGGGTGGCAACTGAAGACGTTCTTAAGAAAATCGATGCGACGTGGACCGTCGTATTCGTGGGCGACGCGTACATGCATCCGTTCGAACTCACCCAGGTGGGCGGCGCGATCTACTACGGCGACCAAAACGGTAAGACCGGGATGTGGTGGCTGAAGCAGTTTCGCGAGAAGGCGCCCAAGTCGGTGTGGCTCAATCCGGAGGTTCGGCGCATCTGGAACGCGCCGAGCATTCGGCAGATTCGCGGCGTGTTCCCGATGTTCGAGCTCACGCTCAATGGTATCGGTGACGCCGTCGATGTACTTCGCGGTGCCCGGGCGAACCGCGCCTCGGATGCGTTGCTCGACTTGCCCGGCAGCTACGCATAGCGCGACCCGAGCGGCGGACTCAAAAACGAAACGACGCGACGAAGAATATCGTCGCGTCGTTTCGTTTTGCCAAAGGGCCCGGTCGCCCGGGCTCGAGAATGGGCGTTGCCGCCCACGCTAGGTTCTAGACGTCGAAGGCTGCCGCTTCGAGCAGCTCGCGGACGCGGAACAGGAAGCCGTTTCCAGTGACACCGTCGATGATGCGGTGGTCGTAGGAGAGGCCGAGGAACATCATCGAGCGAATGCAGATGACTTCCTCTCCGTCGATCTCGCGGACGACGGGGCGTCGGACGATCTCGCCCATGCGCAGGATTCCGACCTGCGGTTGGTTGATGATCGCGGCGCCGAACAGGTTGCCCTTACGACCCGGGTTGGTGACCGTGAAGGTACCGCCGGTGAGGTCGTCCATCGTGATCTGCTTGGAGCGGGCGCGGGTGGCGACGTCGTCGACCGCACGCGCGATGCCGGTCACCGAGAGCGTGTCCGCTTCCTTGATGACCGGGACAAGCAGGCCGCCGGGAGAGTCCACCGCGCAGCCCAGGTTGAGCGAGCCGCGTTGAATCACCGCGTCGTCGCCAACCACGCTGTTCAGCGCGGGGAACTCACGGAGCGCCTCGCAGGTCGCCTTGAGGACGAACGCCAGCAGCGAGAGCCGGACGCCGTGCTCGGCCAAACGGCCCTTGTGCTTGCGACGGAGGTCCTGCGCAGCGGTCACGTCGACCTCGGCGAAGCACGGCACGTGCGGCGACACGTGCTTGGAGTACACCATGTGCTCCGAGATGATGCCGCGGCGCTTGCTGAACGGGATCACCTTATCGTTCGGACCCGCCTCAACGCGCGGCACCTTGTAGTACTTGCCGCCAGCGGGCGCACCGAAGGGGCCGTTGGGTACAGCGGCAGCGACCGCGGCGGCGCCAGCGTTGGAGCGCTGGGCCATCGGGAGCGCCGAGGGCGCCGACGTGGGTGCCGCGACGATGTTGTTCGCGTTCCACGGGCGGTCTTGCGTGCGGCCGGCGCCGGTGCGCGTCGGCATCGCCGGCGGAGGCGGTACGGTCGCAGCGGCGGGCGGCTTGGGCACTTGCGGAGCCGGGGGCGTCGGAGCGGCCGCGGCGGGCGCGGGGGCTGCGGCGGGCGCAGGCGCAGCGGCAGGTGCGGGCGCGGGTTCGGCGGCGGGCGCAGGCGCGCTGCCACCCACTTCGGCGGCCGTATCGACCAACTCGATCAGCACGGTGCCCACGTCGACGGTGGCGCCTGCGGGCTGCAGAATCGCGCTCACGAATCCGGCCGCGGTGGACGGTACCTCTGTGTTCGCCTTGTCGGTTTCGACCTCGAGCAGGACGGTTCCGTTGTCGACGGCGTCGCCAACTTTGACGTACCACTCGACGATCATTCCCTCGACGACACTTTCGCCGAGCTGCGGCATCACGATCTTCTGACCCATGAAACGTTGGTTTTGTAGGGGAAATTTGCGCCGCTCTAGCGGCGCTTCGTACTTACGGGAGGCGGCGCAAAACGCAACCCTAACGCTCGTCCGAGGGCTCCTTTCTGTCGCTCCGGGCCGGTCGCGTGCTGAACGGATCGGCTGGGGAGTACACGTCACCATAGGCCTCGGCCACCGCTTCGTTGAGTCCGTGCGCGTACGAGGACATGGGCGAACCGAGCCCATCTAAACGCGCGCCGCGGGCTGTGGCCGGCGAAGTGGTGGAGGCCAACCAGCGTGCCGCGTCGGTGTGCGCGGTACCGTCATTGGTGGCAGAATCCGCCGCCGGCTCCTCCACTGGATCGACGTCGAGCGCGTCGGCGAGCTCGTCCGTGAGCGCTTCGGACAACCCGAGCGCGGCCGCCCACGTCGCCGGCAGCTCGCCCTCGCCGGGGGCATCGAAGTCGAACCAGTCTACGTCCTCATCCAGAAGACGTTGCACCTCTTCGGCCAAGTTGGGGCGCAAGGAGAGGGCGACGAGCCAGGTCCAACCGAGTCCGGCGAGTTTGTTCGCAGTCGATTGCACGAGCACCGGCCGGTACGGAGCGGTGACCGCGTCGCGCGCATCGGACAAGCGCACGCGCTGGCGGAGCGCGTCGACGATGTCGCGCACGGTGGCATGAGCGTGCGCGTCGTCGGCGCACGCCGTGCTGTCTGGCGTCGTGCTGTCTGGCGTCGTGCCGTCTGGCGTCGTGCTGTCTGACGTCGTGCTGCCTGACGCCGAGCTGTCTGGCGCC
>CBDUJZ010000053.1:0-30744 GCA_965367675.1 uncultured Myxococcales bacterium
CCTCTGCGGCGTCGAGCGCGTCCCAGTCGTACTCGTCCGCCGATTCCGCAGCCTCGTCAGCCACCTCCTCTGCGGCGTCGAGCGCGTCCCAATCGTACTCGTCGGATTCTTGAGCGCTAACGAGGTTCGGAAAAGCCGCGGCAACGGCCAGAGAGAGAAACAGCGTCGAACGGGCGCGCATCACGGATCAGCTCTCGAGATTGAAGGGGATGCGGAACGTGTACGGGGCGCTCACGCGCTCGCCGTCGGCATTCTCGGCCGGTGAGCAGCGCCACTCGGCGATGATCGGGGCCGCGAGCGCATACAGCTCGTCGGGGCCGCTGCGGTGACGGCAGCCGCGCACGCGGCCGGTCTCTGTGATGATGCACTGGATGCGGAGCGTGCCCGAGATGGCCCGCTCCCGAAGCTCGCGCGGGTACGGCACCTCGGGCTCGCGGCGGGCCTGCGCGCAGGGCGCCACGGACGTGTCTTCGATACGCGCCACGCGGCGGCGGTCCTCTTCGCTGCGCCCTTCGGCCTCGCGTCGCTCTTCGCGCCGCTCTTCGCGGTTGTCGCTCACGGGCTCCGGCCGACGTCCGCCGCCACCTCGGCCAGGCGTCACCGCCGGTCCGCTGCCGCCTTCGCCGCCGCCGATCGTCAGGTCGCCGATGCCGCCGCCGCCGTCTCCGGGCGCTTCGACCGGCGCGTCGTTCGTCGCCTCAGGCTCCGCCGCCGGCTCAGGTTCCGGCTCCGGCTCAGGCGTCGGGGCCTCCCAAGCCGCCTCCGCCTCGGGCTCTTCCTCTTCCGGCTCGTCTTCGACCTGGGCGAGCAGCTCCTCGGGCTCGTCCACCGGCATCAGCATCTGCACAAAGCGGTCGGGCAGCCCATCGCCGATCGCGCGGGTCGGCGCGGGCGGGACAAACACGGTCAGGTAGACCACCGAGCCGATGTGCACGAGCGCCGAGCCGAGCAGGCACAACGTCACAGCCGCGGTGGCTGCCATCTTGATGCGCGCGCTCAAGGCGTGCGTGGCAGGCACCATCACGGGAGAGGATTCAGAGTCGGACGCGGGGGCGTTGTGATTCACGACGAGGCCCTGATTGGAGGGCGTGGGAAGATCCACACGCGGCCCCCATTCCCGTGTTCAGAACGCGTGTCAACGGCCCCCGCACCATGTTTCCGTTGTGTGACGCCTCCATGAAGACGTTTAAAGTCAAAGACTTACACACACACCACGACACGCGCTCGCGCCCCTCATCCGCGACCGTTCCCGCGTGTTCGCTACGTGTACGCGGTGCCAGGCCACAGCCGGATCATAACAACACGTGTCGACGCACCACGACACGTCGTCGTCATGTTTGCGACACAAGCCGCCGACTTGTCACAAACGACACCGCAACGTGAACATCACACGTGCGGCGCGTCACAATCCACCCAGCGCAGCGCGCCGCGCGCTAGATCTCGCTGACGTCCATGTCAGCGAAGCGCTTGGCTTTGCGCTTGTTCGACACCACCACCAGGCCCGCGATCATCGCGAAGAACGCGGCGATGGCCGGGATGCCCACGCGGTAGCCGTAGTACGCCATCGACAGCTGGCCTTCGACGGCCGAGATGCGCTCCGGGTCCACGCCGTCCGCCAGCACGAGCGCCGCGCGGGCCTCTTCCACCTGCGCGCCCGACATGCCCAGGCCGTACCAAGCGTACATCTTCTCGGCGAACAGGATGTACGTGTTCTTGATCGCGTCGGTGATGCCGGTGGGGCTCACTTCGGTGGCCTCGCCGAGGGCGTGCATGGCGCCTGGGAACTCCGGCTGGCCGGACTCGACCTCAAGCTGGCGCGTCGCCACACCCACCCAAGCGCTGGCGATATCGGTCCGGAACGCGTTCACCTCGGCCTCGGTGAGCTCGAAGCGCTGCTGCGCCTCTTCGAGCTTCTCGTAACCACGCGCGGGCGCGTCATTGTCGACCGGGTGACGCGCGATCTCGCGGCCCTCTTCCAGGGCGCCGAGCGCACGGCAGTGGTTGATCTCATCGGCGCGCGCTTCCCACGCCGGGATGCCTTCAAGGATGCGCTCGCCGCGCACAAAGCGGTTACGCGCGTTCACGAACTCACGACGCTCGCAGTAGCCGATGCCCGCGGTGATCAGCCCCTCGGCAAACGTCGCCGCGGCCGCCTCGACCTGCTCGAACTGCGACCAACGCGGACGAATCATCTCGAGGGCGCTCTGCGCGCTATCCAGGTCGTTCTCCAGCGGGCCAGAGGCCGTCACAACCCACGACGCCGCGTTCGGCACCAGCTGCGCAGCCAGGCGCAGCATCTCGGCGTTCTCGGGGGCCAAGTCGTGCACATTGTTGAGCGCCTCAAGCGCCGGACGGATGCTGTCGAAGCGCGTCACGCCGAGCTCGACGGCCGTGCGCACGAGCGCCAAGTTGGCCTCGGTGTAGATGGGCACCCACTCGGGCAACAGGTTGCCCTCCTCGTCGACCTCTTTGAACAGCAGCGCGTCTTGACCGCGGCTACCGGCGAGCAACATACGGGCGGCAGACAGCCGCGCCTCGCTGTTGATGCAGTTGATGTGCAGGCCGGCATCGCGCATCAGGTTCGCGAGCTCGTTGTAGCGCGCCTGCTTGGCTTCCTGGTTGCCGCGCAGGTTGATGACCTCGTTGGAGCCCCACTCGCAGAGCGCCTCGTTGAGCGACTCCTGCATGGCGTCCACGCGCGGCAGGTTGAAGTAGCGCTCCACCGGCATGCCGCTGGCGGCCACTTGCGACTCGTGGAAGCGCGCCGAGCGCGAGATGGGAGGCGTGCGCAGGCGTACAAGCTGCAGCGCGGCGACCATGGCCTCGTAGTCACCGCCGTCGAGCGCCGCCTGCACCTGCGGAGCGAACTCCTCGATGTCGACGGCCGCAGCCACCGAGGCGCGATCGTAGTTGTTGAACGACGCGTCTTCGGGCGCGGCGCTTCCGTCGGGGAGCGCGAACGTCAGCGGGCCGGTCCACTCGCCGCCCGGCTCGAGCGGCTGCTGGAGCGTGCCGGTGCTGAAGTAGTGAACGTCCTGATCCAGGTTGTCCTTGAGCGTCAGTCGGACGTTCACAACCGTGACCGCGAAGTCATAGCTGTTGGCGACCGTCACCGGCACCGTCGCGCCGCTGGGCTCGCCGACCGAGACGGTCAGCTCCTGCGCGAACGCGGGGATGGCGGCGCAAAGAATCACGAGACTAAGGAGGGCGCGCTTGAACATGACGACGTCGGCGGGAGCGGGTGCAAGACTTCGGAATTGGCCGCGTTATAGGGGGGCGCACCGGCGCGGAGCAACCGCAATGTCACGCCCGCGACGCGCTTCGTACCGCCCCGAGTGCCGCCGGCGCGGCCACCAGCGTGCCCAACCGTGCGGAGGCCGGGCCCCGTCGCAGCCCACCGCGCGCCCGGAAACGCGCGCTAACGCAGGCCGAGCACGGCGCGGACTTCGCGATACTCGGCCGTCAGCTCACCGTCAGCGTCCCGCGTCGCCAGCTCGATCTTCTCCAGCGGTTGCGGCACCTTAGCGAACGCGTACACCGTCAAGAACGGCGCCTCGCGGTTGGTCTTGGTGCGCACGTCGGCCCGCGCGATCAGCGACAGCCCCGCCGCGGCGCCAGCCTCCAGCACCCGCGCGTCCCACGTGGTCTGGAACACCAAGCAGAACACGCCGTCGTCTTGCAACACCGCCGCCGCGGTCGCGCAGTACGCCTCCACGCCGCCGCGCAGCTCAAAACGACACCCTGCCCGCTGCGGGTCCGGCGACACCACACCGTCGCTCACCGGCATGTATGGTGGCGAGCCTGTGACCAGCGGAAACTTGCCGCCGAGCAGGGTCGCGTCCACCTCGCGCAGGTCGGCGTTCTCGATGCGGATGGGCGGCGGCGAGGGCAGCTCGTCCACCGACCGCCGCGCCATGAGCGCGCTTTGCGGTTGCACCTCCACGCCAATGCTCTCGACGGGCCGCAGCGCGTGGGCCGTCATGAGCAGCACCGAGCCGATCCCACAGCCCAAGTCCAGGTAACGCGGCGGCGGCGCATCGCTACGCGCACGCCACATGCGGACCGCGAGCCAAGCCGCCAACAGATCGTCGGTGCTCGTGCGGTGGCCGCCCGTGCGTTGCCAGAAATGCCAGTCGCCGATCAGCTGATCGCGAACGGCGTCAGCGGGCCAAGCCGGAGAAGTTTCGGTCGAAGAAGTCATACGTTGGGTCTTTGCGCAGCGATCCGAAAAGCGCATCAAGATGCGTTCTCGTTTCGACGGCTCCTACCCCCAAGCCCGGCCCACTTCAATCTGGTGTACGGGTGTAGCCCTATCAAAGCCCAAGCCCGCTTACAAGCAGTCGAGACGCGAAAATGATCCGCTTTTTGCGAGGCGACACAAGGCGACACGAGGTGACACGGGGGCGACAGCGGAAGGTGACACCGAGGGTGACACGGGTAGGCGACACTGGGGTGACACTGCCCGGGACGAACCGACTGCGAACGGACAACGAACCGACTGCGAACGGCGGAAGAACAGCCGCCGGACGGGCCGAAACCCGCCCGCTCGTTCGACAAACAAGCGACACGCGGCGGCTGGGTGAAGTCGTTCCCGTCACATTTGGCCCCGGCGTCGGATCCAACGTTCGGCTGTATCGCAACTTCGTGTATACGCGTGCCACGTAACCTTTCATGCCGGTGTGCCATGCAACCCCGACCGAATCTTATCCTCGCCGCGCTCTGCGCCTTCGTCCTCGCCGCCTGCGGCTCTGACGACCCCGCCCCCATCATCCCCGACGCGGGCGCCGACGCCGCGGACGGCGGTGGAGACGCAACGATCGATGACGTAGGAGCCGACGCGCTCGCCGACGGCGGAGACGACACCGGCGACACGACCACGACGCCGGACGCCGACGCTGGCACCGACGCTGGCACCGACGCGACCGATTCGGGCAACGACACCGGCACCGACACCGGCGTGCCCCCCGAGGTCGTCACCTGCGCGCCGCTCGCGCCCACCGCGGGCCGCTGCGACGTCACCACCGGCGGCGACGCCGTGCTCGTGCAAGGCTACGTGCTCGGCGCCGACGCCGAATACGACGGCGGCGGCGTGCTCGTCGACGCCGAGGGAGACATCGCCTGCGTAGGCTGCGACTGCATGGACGCCGCGACCGCCGCTGGCGCCACCATCGTCAGCTGCCCCGACTCCGTCGTCTCGCCCGGCCTAGTCAACGCGCACGACCACATCACGTTCGCCCAGCTCGCCCCGGTCGACGCCGGTGACGAGCGGTACGACCACCGCCACGACTGGCGCAAAGGCAAGCGCGAGCACACGCGACTCTCGACCCCGTCCACCGGCTCCACGCAAGAGGTCGGCTGGGCCGAGCTTCGACAGGTGCTCACCGGAACCACCAGCATCGCCGGCTCCGGCGAAGCCCCCGGCTACCTGCGCAACCTCGACCGCAGCGACGGCTTCGACCTGGGCCTCGACGACGTCGACTACGACACCTTCCCGCTCGGCGACGGCACCGCCGGAACGCTCATCACCGACTCCTGCGCCTACCCCAGCATCACCTCGGACTCCGTCCTCGACGCCGGCTGCTACCTCCCCCACGTGGCCGAAGGCATCGACGACGAGGCCCGCAACGAGTTCTTGTGCCTGAACGGCGCCGACGGCGGCGTCGACATCATCGGCTCCACCACAACGCTCGTGCACGCCATCGGCCTGACCGCCGCCGACGCCGCAATCCTGGCCGCCAACGGCACCGCCGTCGTGTGGTCCCCGCGCAGCAACATCTCGCTCTACGGCCACACCACCCCCGTCACCATGTACGCCAACATGGGCATCCGCGTGGGCCTCGGCACCGACTGGACGCCGAGCGGCTCCATCGACCTGCTCCGCGAGCTGGCCTGCGTCGACCTGTTGAACCAAACGCAGTTCGGCGGCTTCTTCAGCGACCGTGACCTGTGGCTCATGGCCACCGCCTGGTCCGCCGACGCCCTCAACGTAGACAGCGCTGTCGGCGCACTCCGCGAAGGCATGGCCGGCGACATCGCCGTGTTCGCCACCCCCAACCCGACCTCGCCGTACCGCGCCGTCATCGACGCCGGCCAAGGCGACGTCGCCCTCGTACTGCGCGGCGGACGCCCGCTCGTCGGCGACACCGGCATCGTCGCCGGCATGAACGGCACCAGCACCTGCGAGCCCTTCCCCGGCGGCATCTGCGGCCAAGACCTCTCCGTGTGCGCCATCGACGAGACCGGCTCCAACTACGCCGCCATGGTCGCGGGCAACAGCGGCTCCTACGGCATCGAGTTCTGCGGCGCACCCGCCGATGAGCCCACCTGCATCCCGTTCCGCGAAGGCGAGTTCGACGGCATGTCCGTCGAAGGCGACCAGGACGGCGACGGCGTGCCCGACGCCGACGACAACTGCCCCACCATCTTCAACGCCATCCGCCCGCTCGAGGGCAGCGCTCAGGCCGACGCCGATGCCGACGGCTGGGGCGATATGTGCGACCCCTGCCCGCTCACCGCGAACTCCACCGAGTGCGAGGTCCCCAACCTGGATGACCTCGACAACGACGGCGTCCTCGCGGCCGAAGACAACTGCCCGGACGTCTCGAACCCCACCCAGCTCGACGTCGACGAAGACGGCGCTGGCGACGCGTGCGACGACTGCCCGGAAGACGCCAACCCGGCCGGCACCGGCTGCCCCATCAGCATCTACTCCGTGCGCCAGGATGAGGTCCGCGACGAGAACGTCCGCGTGACCGGCGAGGTGAGCGCCATCGGGCCCTCCCACATGTTCATCCAGGTGCCTGTCGCCGACCGTGACCCGGTCCTCGGCGCCGACTTCAGCGGCGTCATGGTCTACCACGGTGGCGCCGTCGAAGAAGGCGACGTGGTGCTCGGTGACCTCGTCGAGGTCGACGCCGTCGCGCAGGAGTTCTTCGGTCAGTTCCAGATCGCCAACGTGCGCTCCATCGGCGTGCTCGAGACCGGCCGCGCCGCGCCCGAGCCGCTCGTCGTCGACGCCGCAGATGTCGCCACCGGCGGCGCCCGCGGTGCCGCGCTCGAGGGCCTGCTCATCCGCGTCGAAGACGTCGCCGTGACCGCGCTGACCACCACCGTCGACGAGTCGGACTCCGACCCGAACGGCGAGTACGAAGTGGCCGGCGCCCTACGCGTGAACGACCTGTTCTACGCCACCGAGCCCCTCCCGTTCGTCGGCGACTCGCTCACCATCACCGGCGTGCTGCGCTTTGGTAACGGCGACCTCAAGATCGAGCCGCGCGACGCCGCAGACGTGGTCACCGTCACGTCCCTGCCGCCTACGCTGGTCGGCTTCGGCCCCGAGGTCTTCGTGCTGCAAGGCGCCACCGACGTGGCCGGCGCGCCGATGCCACTGTCCGTGACGCTCAACCGCGCGCCGACCGAGGCCGTGACCGTGACGCTCTCCAGCGACGCCGAGATCACCCTCCCGACGACCGTCGAGATCCCGGCCGGCGAGACGACCGCGGACATCCTCATCACCGCCGACGCGGCCGCCGCCGGCCCGTACACCGTGACCGCGCAGCTCGACGAAACCACCCTCACGGCCACCGTGCAGGTGCTGCTTCCGAGCGACGGCCTGCAGGTGGCATCGTCCGACCCGGTCGAGGTGTTCCTCACCCCCGGCGGCACCGCCGAGGTCACGATCTACACCACCCGACCCGCGCTCGACGGAATGGACGACGTGCGTATCACCGTCGCGCCCGACGACGTCGAGATCGCCACCTCCGCGCTGTTCCACCCGGTCCCGCTCGGCACCAACAGCGTGGTCGTCACGCTCACCGGCGTCACGGAAGGCACCACGCAGTTCATGGTCGGCCAAGACGGCAGCGTCGACCTCACCATCCCCGTCACCGTGCGCGCGTACGAGCCGCTCGGCCTGGTCCTCTCCGAGGTGTTCTACAACCCCGCGGGAGACGACGCCGGCAAGGAGTGGATCGAGCTCTTCAACGACACCGACGCGCCCATCGACCTGAGCGGCTACATGATCGGCTCGGGCGGCGGAGACTACACCAACACGTCGGGCGCCTTGAACGGCACCATCCCCGCCGGCGCGTGCTTCGTCATCGGCGGCGCATCCTCCGACGTCACCCTCGACGCCACCCACACGTTCGCGCCGCCGCTCCAGAACTCCGGCTCCACCGCCGACGGCATCGCGCTGTTCGAGGGGACCCTCGCGGGCACCATGCTCGACGTCGTCATCTACGGCGGCAGCAACAGCAACAACCTGATCGGCGTAGACGGCGAAGTCGCCGCGGTCGACGTGGCCGACGCGGGCTCCAACCAGTCCATCGAGCGCACCACCGAAGGCTGGCGCACCCAGGAGACGCCCACCCCCGGCGTCTGTTCCGTCCGCTAGCCCACGCGTTGGGGTGCCGACAGCGGTCCCCACAACAAAGGCCCACAACAAAGGCGCCGCCGGTTCTCCGGGGCGCCTTTGTTGCGTCTACAGATGTGCTGCTACGAGGGGGAGCTGATCGATGAGACGCGTTTGGCATGGCTGGGCGGATTGAAACCTGTCCTTCGCCTTCGCTCAGGAAGGGGAGCGTGGGTGCTGAGACCGCAAATGGGTCAGGTCTACCGGGAGCGTGGGTGCTGAGACCGCAAATGGGTCAGGTCTCTAGCCCTTAAACTCTGCCTTACGCCCCTCGCGCATCGCCGCGAGCCCCTCATCGTGGTCCGACGTGTTCTGCACGATGCCCTGGTACGTGGCCGCCAGGTTCAGCGCCGCGTCCAGCGACAGATCCCACGACTGGTAGGCCGCGCTCTTGGTCAGGCGGACCGCCAGCGGCGCGTTCTCGCAGATCTTGCGGGCCTTCTTGCGCGCAAGCTCCATCACGTCGATGTCGTCGTCGATCACGATCTCGTGAATCAGCCCCATGCGCTCGGCCTCGATGGTGTCCACGACGCGACCGGTGAGCACCATCTCGAGCGCTTTGGCGAAGCCGATCACCCGCGCCAGCAGGTACGCGCCGCCGTCGCCGGGGACCAAGCCGATCTTCACAAACGTAGAGCCGAAACGCGCGCCGTTGGCGGCCACGCGGATGTCGCACATGCAGGCCAAGTCCAACCCGGCGCCGATCGCCGGACCGTTGATCGCCGCGATCACCGGCTTCTCGAAGCGCGCCATGCGCCGCGGGATGCGCTGGATGCCGCGCAGGTATTCGCTGCGCAAGTGCACCGGGTCGCCGGCGAACATGCCCTCGCGCGATTGCATGAGCTTGATGTCGCCACCGCCGCTAAACGTGGAGCCCGCGCCGGTGATGATCACGCATCGCACGTCGTCGTCGATTTCGGCCTGATTGAACGCCCGCACCAGCGAATCCACCATCTCAGCGCTGTAGGCGTTGCGCGCCTCTTCGCGGTCGAGCGTGATGGTGGCGATGTTCTCGGACACCTCGTAGCGAAGGTCGGTGTATTGGGTCACGGGGCCTCGTTGGCGTATGGGTAGAGCGCCGCGCCGAGTGCGCGCGCCATGCTTCACGCATACGGCGGCCGATCGCGGGATTCAACCGCAGGCGTAGACGCAGTGCGTTGAACCCCCCGCACGTTCGACGGACGTTCCGCAACGCGATCGGCCTACGACCGCAAAGCGACCGACCTACGACCGCAAAGCGACCGACCTACGACCGCAGCCCGTTGGAGCTCGGCTCCGGCAGTACGGCGCTGCGTGCCAAGTACACCACGGCATCCGAGGGCAGCAGCGTGGTGCCGTCCGGTGGGTTGAGCTCCACGTTGCCGGACTTGCCCGACCGCATGCCGATCACCACCACGCCGAACGCCTGTCGCACGGCTTCGCTCACGTGGCCGTAGGTGTCCGGCTCGGTCATCGGGTTGGTGCCAATGTAGAGCGAGTGCGCGCCGGCAGCGGCCACACGACTCATGATATTGCCCGACCCCGGCACCACTGCGGCGTGTGCGATCAAGCTGAACCCGAATCGCGTGGTCTCCACCACTTCGTCGGCGCCAGCGGTGCGCGCGTGGTTCCGGTTCTCAGGGTCCAGAATCTCAGCGATCACGTGCAGCGGGCGCTGGCGACGGCTCGCCGTCTCGGCCTTCGCCAGGTACGCACGCAGGGTGAACACCACCAAGATGGTCTCAGCGTCTGCCTGATTGATCGGCACGGAGCGCGAGCCGATGACGATGGTCGCGCGAGCAAACGGCAGCCGACACTTGTCGAGCTCCGACTCCTTGGACGGGTCGCCACTCACCCACAGAAACTCGGGGCGCAGCGACGACGGACGCTCGCCCGGCGCAAAGACCATGATCTCGGATTGCGCCGACGGCCCAAGCTCCTCGACCAACGCCTCGAGCAACAGGTCGGCAGAAGAATCGTAGCCGCAGACGACGATGTGATCGGTGTAAGACACCATACGGAAACTGTCCTCGCGAAGGGTCATGAGCGTGCGCAACAGCGTACCGCCGACGGTGCCGGCGAACAACGCGAGGGTGAACATTCCCGTCACCATCACCGTGCCGCCGATGAACCGGCCGAGCGGCGTGATCGGCGTAATGTCGCCAAAGCCCACGGTCGTAATGGTCACCAGCGACCACCACAGGCCGTCGGCGAGCGAATTGATGTTCGGGTTTGAGCCGCGCTCTACCAAGAACAAGCTGATGCCACCGACCAGCACATTCCCCAATAAGAACGCCACGTTGAACGCGTACACAAGCGCGTTCTCTTGCAGCGCGCGCGTCACGCCACGCAGCGGACTGGAGTACCGGAACAGCTGGATGCCACGGAACAAACGCAGCAACCGCAGCGCCCGCAAACCGCGCAGCGCCGGTACCACCGCCAGGATCGACAGCAAGTCCACCTGCATCAGCGGGCGCAACATGAAACGCAGGCGCCCCACAATGTGCCACTGCACCATGAAACGCCGCGACCCCGACAACACCCGGAGCTCCGGCGGGCCAAACGTGCCCACGCGAAGCACGTACTCCAACACAAACGCCCACAGCACCGCGATATCGAGCGCGCTCACCCACGCCGGCGGCGGCACGTCCGGCGTCCGCAACTCGATGCTGATCAGCACAAACGACAGCGCGATCAGAAACCACACCGTCCGCTCAACCCACTTGTAGCTGGGTGCCGCGGGGTCGTGAAACGCGCGCTGGAGGGCTTTGAACAAAGGTCGCCGGCGATTCGGAGAGGAGTCGGCGCGCGTGCGATGCGCGCCCAGGCTGTGTAGCATGCCGCGAGACCCACCCCAACGCCAAGCATGGTCGTTCAACCCCGCCCCCACGTTTTCCGCTGCTTCCGTCAGCACGACCACGCGATCGCCTCGGGCGAGCTCGCGAAAGCGTGGAGATGGGCCCACGATCACGAGCACAGCGGCCTACCGAGCGCCGAGCCCAGCGGCCCACCGAGCGCCGCCACCCAGCTCGCCGTCACCACCCACGACATCGGCTGGGTCGCCGCAGACGTCACGCCCGTGTTCGACCCCGAACGGCTGCGCCCGTTCGACTTCACGACGCTGCCCCTCGCCGAGCGGCTCACGATCTACCGCCGCGGAATCGACGAGATGGAGCGCCTCGATCCCTACGCAGGGCTGCTCGGGAGCATCCACTTCTCCGGCTTTATCCACCCCGGTGTGTCGGCCGAGTTCGCGACGTTTGAGCAGAACCGGCGGAACCGCATCGGCGAGACGCTCGACTTCGACGCCCACCGCGTCGGGCGGGACTACAACCTGCTCAAAGCGCTCGACCTCGCGTCGCTCATCATCTGCCTGTCGCAGCCAGGTTCCACGCCAGACGAGCGACCGCCGTGGCTGGGCGACACGCTGCACGTGAACGGCGTCGCGCACACGCTCACGTGGGAGGACGCCACGACGCTCATATGCACGCCCTCGCCGTTCGACGCGCCGGTGCAGTTGCACATCCCGTACAGGGACATCCCGAGGGATGCCTGCACCAGCGCGCAAGGGCTGGCCGAGGCGTGGGACAACGCGACACCAGAGGTTCTGGCGGTCACGGTCCGTTAGCCGCGGGCTGTACCGGCGCTAGAGCCGGCCGCTAGATCAGACGGAGAAGCTCGTGCCGCAACCGCAGCCGCGCTTCACGTTCGGGTTCTCGAACGCAAACCCGCCGTTCAGCAGGTCGCTCGAGAAGTCCACGTTCGTACCGTTGATGTACAGGTAGCTCTTGGGGTCGCAGAAAACGCGGACGCCGTGGGAGTCGTACATGCGGTCGTTCTCGGCTGGCTCGTCGATGTCGAGCACGTAGCTCAGACCAGAGCAGCCACCAGATTTAACGCCGAGTCGGACTCCGTGGGAGTCTTCGCCGACGCCGTTCTGGGACATGATCTCGCGGATACGATCGGCTGCGCGTGCGGAGAGTGAAAGTGCCATGGCTCGGTTCGGTCAAAGGGGGCGTCCAGCGGAGGCTGGATCGGCTTCTGTGCGTACGCGGCAAAGTAACGTCGATTCGGTTGGAGTCAACCTGCCGCGAACGATCACTCGGGGATCGGGATCGTGAATTCCGAGAAGTCCTCGGCCAAGTCCGTGTTCTCGAACACTGTGCGGGCCTCCTTGAGGATCTCGCCGCGGTGGGTGTGTTTGGGCGACACATGCGTCAAGATCAGCCGCCCCACGCCCGCCTTTGCGGCGATCTCGGCCGCACCGCGCACCGTCGAGTGTCCGCGCTCGCGCGCCTGCTTCACAAAGCGATGCAGGTACGTGGCCTCGTGGATCAGCAGGTCGACACCTTGCACGGCCTCGGCCACGCGATCGCACGGGCGGGTGTCGGAGATATACGCGATCGAGCGGCCCGGGCGCGCGGGGCCCATCACCTGCCCGGGCGCGACCTCGCGGCCATCCTCGAGCGTGAGGGTCTCGCCGCGCTGCAGCCGTCCAAAGTCGGGGCCCGGCGTGACACCGAGCTCGCGGGCGAGCGCCGGGTCAAAGCGGCCCGGCAGATCGCGCTCGCGCATTACGAAACCATGCGTCGGAATGCGGTGCCGGAGCTTCACGCCGGTGATGGTAAAGTCGCCGCCATCAAACAGCTCGCGCTCGCCGGTCTCGACCAGGCTGATCGGAAAACCAGGGCGCAGGATGTTGAGGTCCGCGAGGGTGCGCAGCCAGGCGTCGGTGCCGCGCGGCCCCACCAGCGTGAGCGGGTCCTCGTGGTTGTTCAGGCCCATGGTGCCGATGAACCCCGGCAGCCCGTTGACGTGGTCGCCGTGGAAGTGGCTCAGGCAGATGGCGACCAGGCGGCTGGTGCGCACGCCGGCCTTGAGCAGCTGCATCTGGCTGCCCTCGCCGCAGTCGAAAAGCACCGCTTCGCCGCCGCGCTGCACGAACACGCCGGCCACGTTGCGGCGGGGGGTCGGGCGGCCGCTGCCGGTGCCGAGGAAGGTGATTTTGAGCTCGGTCATGGATGCTACTTCAAGTTCGGTTCGGCGCCGTAACACGGGGTTCCCGCCCATACAACGGCCCGCGGCAGTGATTTTCGGGCCGGCGGCGGCCGATCGCGGCGCTCGGGCGCACATCCTACCGACTTGCCCTACACACACGCACGCGGGTAGGTTTCCGCTTGCCGGCACTTCGCGGGCGAAAAACTCCCCGGGAGGGAACCATGTCTCGCAAGCTCACTGCGGAATTCATCGGAACATTTTGGCTCGTCTTTGGCGGCTGCGGAAGCGCGGTCCTTGCGGCGGCTTTCCCTGACGTCGGCATCGGCCTCGTCGGCGTCTCGTTCGCGTTCGGCCTCACGGTCCTGACGATGGCGTACGCGATCGGCCACATCTCCGGTTGCCACCTCAACCCCGCGGTCTCCATCGGTTTGGTGGTCGGCGGACGCTTCCCCGCCAAGGAGCTCGGCCCGTACGTCGTGGTCCAGGTGCTCGGCGCGATCGCGGCCTCCGCGGTGCTCTACGTTGTGGCGTCAGGCCAGGCGGGTTTCGAGGTCGGCGGCTTCGCAGCGAACGGATACGGCGAGCTGTCGCCGGGCGGCTACTCCATGGTGTCGTGCCTGGTGGCTGAGGTCGTGCTCACGTTCATGTTCCTGTTCATCATCCTCGGCGCCACGGACGGCCGCGCGCCGGCCGGCTTCGCTCCGATCCCGATCGGCCTGGGCCTCACGCTGATCCACCTGATCGGCATCCCGGTGACGAACTTGTCGGTCAACCCGGCGCGTAGCACGGGTCCGGCGTTGTTCGCGGACGGCGCATTCGTTGGCCAGCTGTGGCTGTTCTGGCTGGCCCCGATCGTCGGCGCTGTGCTGGCGGGCATCGTGTACCCCATGGTGGCCGGCCGCGACACCGCCGACACGCGTTCGGCGGCGTAAGGACGGCGCATCCGTAGGCGCTGCGCGGGCGCTGTAGGTGCAGAATCTACAGCGCTGACATTGCGCACACGGGCGTTTTCGTGCTATTCGCACCCGCTGCGAGGCTGCCTGCAACGGCGTGCCCGCTCCCAAGCCCCTTCCGGCGACTTTGTCGCCTCATCCAGACAATGGTGGAACCATGATTCGTAAGCTTATCTTTGCCACGATGGTAACCGGCCTCCTCGCCGCCTGTGGCGGAAGCCAAGAGACCTCGACGGCCACGTCGATGCCGACCACGATCGAAGCGCCCGTCGCAGCCGCGACCGCTTCCGTGCGTCTCGTCAACGCCGCGCCTTCGTCCGTGCCCGTGCGCGTGAACTCGGCCGGCGCGCCGGTCGTCGCCTCGCCCGTCGCCCCCGGCGCCTGGACCGCCGAGCGCGTGCCCGTCGTGGCCGGCTCCAACACGCTGACGTTCGTGCCCGGTGGCGGCGGTGACGCCCTCGCGTCCCTCACGACCACGTTCACGGCCGACGCGAACTACACCGTGTTCCTGCTCGGCAGCGCGACCGCCTCGACCCAGGCCGAAGGCCTCCGCGGTGTCGCCATCGCCGACGGCAGCCACGCCCCCGCGTCCGGCATGGCCGGCGTCCGCTTCCTCCACGGCATCCCCGGCGCCGACCCGGTGTCGTTCGCGACCCCCGAAGGCCGTGGCTTCGCCGCCGGTCTCGGATACGCCGCGTCCTCCTCCTGGTACGACGTCGACCCGAGCTCCACGTTCGTGATCAGCGCCGGTGGCGAGGCCCTCGCGACCATCACCGCGCCCCTCACCGCCGGTAGCAACACCACCGTCGTGCTCGTGCCCCAGGGCGACGCCATCGGCGCCGTGTACGTCAACGAGACCCCCCGCTAGGGCAGCTTGACGGTCGCCGGCTCACCCCGGCGAGTCTCCATGCGAAGGCGTGCACGTTCCGTGCGCGCCTTCGCTCGTTTTGGCCGAATCCAAGTCAACACAAGCTAACGTTTGACAAGCCCCAATTCTGCAATGTAACGCGGAGCCGGCCCGCCATTTCTATACCGCACGTCCCGATCCGCCTGCGATGTCCATGACCGTCTCCCAGTTGTTCGAGTTGCTCGCCAAAGGCGCTTCCCTTGAGGATGTCTCCTGCGCGGGCATCAACCTCATGGGCGCCGATCTCAAAGGGAAGAACCTATCGGGACTCGACCTGCAGCGCGCCAACCTCTCCGAAGCGGACTGCACCGGCGCCATCTTCGCCGGCTGTGAGCTCGGAGACGCCGACTTCACCGAGGCCACCCTCACCGATGTCGACATGTCCGACGTGAACGCGGCTGGCGCCGACTTCACCAACGCCAGCATGGACGGAGCCACCCTCACACGGGGCGACTTCACCGCCGCGCTCTTCGTCGGCGCCACCATGATGGACACCGACCTGGTCGAAGGCGAGTTCACCACAGCAGACCTCACCACCGTCGCCCTCAACGGCGCCGACCTGAGCTCGGCCGACTTCACCCGCGCCGTCCTCACCGGCGCCGACTTCACCGACGCGACCGTCGCCGACGCCATCTTCGACGACGCTGAAATGGAATCGACGATCGGGCTTGAGCTCGATGACGACCTCTAGAGCACCCGCCCGCTACGCCGTCCTCATCTCGGGACGCGGCTCCAACATGCAGGCCATCCTCGAAGCGAAACTCCCGCATGCGTGCGCCGGGGTCATCGCTTCGCGC
Organism: uncultured Myxococcales bacterium; assembly: GCA_965367675.1. Taxonomy (GTDB): domain Bacteria; phylum Myxococcota_A; class Bradymonadia; order REDH01; family REDH01; genus CBDUJZ01. Next base: position 16,045 of record CBDUJZ010000053.1, read on the forward strand.
GCCAGCGCCGCCGGACTCGCGATCGCCGAGCAACACGGTGTCCCCACCCGCGTGCTGCCGAGCAAGGACTTCGCCTCCCGCGAAGCCTTTGACGCCGAGCTCACCGCGACGCTCGAAGCCTGGCAGGTGGACTGGGTCGTGCTCGCCGGATTCATGCGCATCCTCACGCCCACGTTCCTCGATCGCTGGGCGGGCCGCGTGGTGAACATCCACCCCAGCCTGCTGCCCCTGTTCCCCGGCCTGCACCCGCACCAGCAAGCGCTGGACGCTGGGGTCAGCGAGACCGGCTGCACCGTGCACCTGGTGGAGCAAGGCGAGGTCGACGGCGGACGCGTACTCGCGCAAGCACAGGTACCCATCCTCGCCGGCGATACGGCGGACGACGTGGCCGACCGCGTGCTCGTCGCCGAACACGTGCTGTATCCCCAGACCTTGTCCGAACTGTTCGCTGGCAAGCTCGACTAGCCGCCAGCGGTGGACGAGCGACGCGCGGCTAGGTCCTAGGCGCTACGGGAACGGGAAACCGCCACCGCCGCTGCCGGAGCAGTACGGATAGTTGGTCGGGATCGCCAGCGTCGGGATAACGCACGTCTCGCCGTCACGGCAGGAGTTCGCGTCCTCGGGGTCGCATTGTGTGCAAACCACCGTCGAGTCTGCGTTCGCTAGGTCGAGCTGAAGGGCGCATACCGTACCGGACGGACACGTCGCACCAAAGGCGTCTCCACCGCCGCCGCCGAACGCGTCGCCGCAGAAACCGCGAATGTAGCATCCCATCTCGGAGTCGCAGGCGGCCGAATCCGGTGAGATGCTAAGGCGCTCCGCCAGCTCGGCGCACTCGGAGTCCGACGCACACACGGTCGGATCGCCCTCGATGCACTCGCCGGCGGCGTCGCAGATGAACCCCTCGGAGCACGAGCAGGGCACGCAGACGTTGTCGACGCACAGGTCGCCGGAGTTGCAATCGGAGCTGCCCGCGCACTCCACGCAGCGGGTCTCGCTACAGCGCTCGCCCTCGGCGCATTCGGTGTCTGAGGTGCAGACGGTGCCGGTTCGAGACACGCACGCGAGCTCGGACCGCGAGCACGTCAGGCCGCTCGACGCGCAGTCACGGCGCGTGGCGGCGGAGGCATAGTCGCAGGTGCCCGACACGCAGTTTCCGAGGGCGCTGTGACGCACGAGCACGTCGCCTTCGCAGCGGTTCGGGGGGGCCGGGCAGTCGGAGGCGGTGGTGCACTCGGCGACAAAGCCGGTGCAGACGCCCTCCTCGCAGGTCTCGTCGTCGGCGCAGCGCTGGACCAGCGCGAACTCGCCGCCGGAGGCAGGGCACGCGTACACGTCGCCGCCATTGCAGCGCCGGGTGCCGGGCACGCACTGTTGCGGTGCGCACACGCCGGCGTCGCAGAACTCGCCGTCGCCGCAGGGGCTCCGCGTCTCCACGGCGCCGCGGGCGTCACAGGCCAAGCGTGCGGTGCCGGTCACGTCGCAGCGGGTGACGCCAGGCTGGCACACGCGGGGGACGCAAGCGCGGGCGGAGGCGTCGCAGAACTGGCCGGCAGCCGCGCAGTTGGTGTCCACGTACGCGCCGCTCTCGCACCGCAGCAGCGTGTCGCCGGAGCAGCGCGTGTCGCCTTCGGTGCAGGTCGCTTCCACGCACGTGCCGCCGCGGCATTCGAGCCCGGAGCCGCAGGTCTCCACCGTGTTGTAGCGATCGCCGTCGGCGCCGCACTCCACCACGTCAGCGCCTTCGCAGGCGCGGGCTCCCGGAGCGCACACGCGGGGTGTGCAGGCGCCGGACACGCACGCGCAGCCAGCCTCGCTATCGCAACCGTCGACCAGCGAGCACTGAATGAGGGTCTCCGCGACGCCAGACGCTCCACACACGGCGCCCGTGGTTTCGTCCACGCAGCGGCGCGTGCCGGGGGCGCAGATGCGGGCGACGCAAGCGCCGGCGCTGCAGCCCTCTTCCGCGCCGCAAGCCGTCAACGTGCGGACGCCGCCGTCGCAAGCGAAGCGCGTGGTGCCGTCGACGCAGCCCACCGAGTCCTCGACGCAAACGGCGTTCAAGCAGCTCGCGCCGCTACCGCCGGCGGTGCACTCGTTGGCACCGCAATCCACGCGGGTGAGCGCCGTGCCGACGTCATTGCACACCACCGCGACGTTGCCATCGCAGCGGCCTGCGCCCGGCTCACACACCGGCGCATCCACGGGCGCGCACTCGCCCGAGTTACAAACGAACCCACCAGGACAGTCGGCGTGCGTGTCGCAAACCGTGCCTGCGGCATCGCCGCCACCGGTCGCATCCAGCCCCGTCGCGTCGGGAAAACCATAGAACGGCAATTCAGAGCCACAGGCGGCCACGAACGCGGCAAAACCAACGAGCAAAACGACACGAATCAAGCTGCGCACGGGGACCTCTTGGGAGTTCTCGACGGTCTAGACGGTCACGGCGCTCGACTCAACGGGTAGAGGGTGAAAACATGAAAGCGCCCCAACCGGAGAACCCTTTGAAACGCATCCCACCCATCGAACTGCCCGCCTGGATCGAAGACCAACTGCCGTTCGTCCGCTACCGCGTCGAGGTCGGCGCTTGGCGTATGCAGGTGATGGAAGTCGGCGAAGGCCCCACCGTGTTCATGATGCACGGAAACCCCACCTGGGGCTTCTTGTACCGCAAGGTCGCCGCTGCGCTCGGCAAGGGCTTTCGCATCGTCATCCCCGACCTCATCGGGCTCGGCGGCTCCGACAAACCGCACCACGCGTGCGAGCACACGCTCGAGAATCACATCGCGTGGGTCGGTGAGCTCATCGACCAGCTCGACGTACAAGACGCCATCGTGGTGGTCCAGGACTGGGGCGGTCCGATCGCGCTGGGCGCGTTCGCCGAGCGGCCGGAGCGCGTGGCGGGGCTGGTGGTCATGAACACGGTGCTCGGGCCGCCCAAGCCCGGCTTCAAGCCCACGGCGTTCCACAAGTTCGGGCACACGCCGATCGTGAGCGACCTGGTGTTCCGGCTCGGCCAGTTCCCGCAGATTCGGCTCGGCGTGGCGCAGGGCGACCCCAAGAGCATGTCTGGCGACGTGGGCCGTGCCTACCGCTGGCCGCTGCGCCGCTTCCGCGACCGCAAAGCGCCCCTGGCGCTCACCCGAATGGTTCCCGACTCCCTGCAGCACCCGTCGGTCCCCGCGCTCGGCCGCGTGCACGCGTTCGCGAGTGCGTACGAAGGCCCGTCCGCGATCGTCTGGGGCGACAAGGACCCGGTGCTCGGCGGGCTACGCAAACGCACCGAGCGCACACTGCCAAACGCCAAGGTGTGGCGCACCGATGCCGGACACTTCCTGCAAGAGGAGGTGCCCGAAGTCATCGCAGAGGCCATCCAGCACGTGGCTTCGCAGGCGACGAAGGCGCGCTAGAGGCTGGCGTCGCGTCCACCCGCGGGTGACACGCGACGCCGTTCAGACGCCGGTCAGTCGGCCGACGTGGTATCGAGCGACAGCGTGAAGGCGGCCAGGGTGCCGAAGTCGTCGTACGTCGACGCGACGACGGTCACCGTCTCGCGGCCGAGCAACACGATCTCGTCCAAGCGGCTGTCGAACTCGTCGGTGTCGTCATCCGAGCCTTCCAGGCACATCGACGTCGCGTCCGCGGGGGTGAACGTCGAGTAGGCGTGCAGGTAGCCGTCACCGGTCCAGTCCGCCCGCACGACCACGCGGACGGGCGTCGGGTTGGGGTTCACGATCGTGTAGGCGCGGAAGTACGAGAACGTTTCGTCCTCGTCGCAGTCGCTGTCGGCGCGGACGAACACCGGGTCCGTCGCGGTCAGGGCGCCGTTGATCTCGAGCGTGCCGCCCACGTTGAGCTCGAGCAGGCACTGGGCGGAGCAGCCGTCGCCGGCGATCTCGTTGCCGTCATCGCAGCTCTCGCCCAGCTCGATGGTGCCGTCGCCACAGACGGGCGAGATGCACACGCTCGGCGTGCTGTCGTCGCACACGAAGAACGGCTCCACGGTGCAGGTGGCCGAGCAGCCATCGCCGTCGTCGGTGTTGCCGTCATCGCAGGCGTCGGCGCCGTCGACGAAGCCGTTTCCGCAGGCGATCGCGCGGCAATCGCTGGGCCGGTTTCCACGGCAGGTGAAGCCGTCTTCCAGGTCACACGCGGCCGAGCAGCCATCGCCATCGTCGGTGTTGCCGTCGTCACAGAACTCATCGCCGTCGATGGAGCCCTCGCCGCAGCCGGGGATGAAGCAGAACAAGCCCGCGTCGTCACACTCGTAGCCTTCGTCGACCTCGCACGACGTGCAGCCGTCGTTGTCGTCGGCGTTTCCGTCGTCGCACGCTTCCGTCGAGTCCAGAACGCCGTCGCCGCACGACGCGACCGTCAGCGTGATGGTGTAGGCCTCGATGAGCGTCGCCGAGTCGAATCCCGCAGCGACGATCACGTAGTCCTGGCCAGGCGCCAGGTCGACGTTGAGCAGTGAGGCTCCGACGCCGAGCAACGGGTGGTCGTCGTTCGAGTCCTCGCAGCTCTCCTCTCCAATGGACCCGCGATGCACCTCCAGGCGGCCATCGGCGCGTTCCCACACCGCCTCGATGCGAACCTCGAGGTCGGCGTCGGTCACGTTGCGGACCGTGAACCCGTCGAAACGAACGAGATTGCCTTCGCAGCCGCCGTCGGGGAGCACCGGATCGCCCGCTTCGACCGCACCCTCGAACGTCCACGACGTTCCGGGGCCACCGGAGAGCTCCAGCGCGCAGGTGTCGGTGCAGCCGTCGCCGCCGTCGCAGCCTTCCACGCCAGCGACGACGCTGTCTCCGCAAGTCACGACGCCGCACACCGACGGAATGCCCACGCAGGCGTATGTGTCCTCGACTTGGCAGCTGTCCGAGCAGCCGTCACCGGAGTCGGTGTCGCCGTCATCGCAAGACTCCGTGCCGCTGATGACGCCGTCGCCGCAGCGGGCGCACACCGAGGCGTTGCCGCTCTCGTCGCGCTCGCAGGACCAGCCCTCCTCGATCTCGCAGGTCTCGGAGCAGCCGTCGCCAGCGTCGGTGTTTCCGTCGTCGCAGGCCTCGCCCACAAAGCCGTCCCACAACCCGTCGCCGCAAGGCGGGACTTCGCAGAACGCGACCGACCCGTCCGTGCACACGCCGCCGCTTTCGGTACAGTCTTCGTAGAGCTCAAAGTAACACGAGTTCTCGGTGTCGGAGTTGCAGAACACGAGCACGTCGCCGTCGCAGCTCGCGAAGGCGTCCTCTTCACTGCACGGGAACGTCTCGCATCGCGACGCGGCGCACTCCCCGGTGTCCGGCAGGCAGCCGCTCGTGCATTCCGTGCGGTCCACAGGAACCAAGCAGCCGTCGGCGTCCGTGGCGCACTCCACCCGCAGATCGCCGCTGCAGAACACCTCGGCGGCGCACGTCGGGCGCGTGGTGCACACATCGACGCAGACGCCAGCGCTGCACGTGGTGCCGTCGGCACAGGCCGGACGCGCTTCCCACGCCAAACAACCGTCACCATCCGCCGTGCACACCTGCGGGCCACCGAACGCGCACCGGCGAGCGTCCGCCGTGTCGCATCGGTCTTCCGGCGGCACGTCACACTCGACCGTCGCCTCGCAACCCGAGTCACCACACACCTGGCTCGAGGCCGCGCAGTCCGTCTCCACCCAATCCAAGCAACCGTCGGAGCCGAGCGTGCAGGTCGACAAAACGTCGCCGGCGCACGAAAGGTCACCCGCGTTGGGGCACAGGTCGAGCTCGCACGATTGCACGTCGGGCGTGGCGTCCTCCCCCACCTCTTCCGTGGCGTCCGGCACGTCGGGGACCACGTCCACCGAGATGTCTTCGGCGGCGTCTTCACCGCCGATGTCCAGCGCCACGTCTTCGCCCGCGTCGGTGCCCACGGTATCGCCCGCGGCGTCGAGCTCGGTGGTGGTGTCGGTTCCGGCGTCTGGAGACGGCTCATCCTCGCCTCCGCAAGCGGCGAGCAACAGCAGCGCGCTACCAGCGAGGAGGCGTGAAATCGATTGTCCAGTCATGGCGTACTCAGGTTCAAGGGAGGCCCCGAGGCTAGCCGAACCCCCAACCGCGCGCAATTCTACCCAGCGCGGGCGTGTCACCTAGCGGCACGCAAAACGACACCCCTAGACGCACCAACGCGGCGATCGCATCACGACCGCCGCGTTGTTCGTTACACGTTTAAAGTCGGAGACTTACGCGCGAACGCGCCGACGCACGGCGACCAGCGCGAGGCCGGCCAGCATCCACGTCGGGACGGCCGGTCGGCTGCCCGTCGCGGTGCACTTGCAGCCACCGCCGGCGACCGCGCCGAACGAGTCGTCCACGTCGGCGCCGGTGTCGATGCCCACGTCGCCCGCGTCACCGGCGTCGCCCGCGTCACCGGCATCGCCAGCGTCCGCGCCCGCGTCGGGACCCACGTCCTCGAACAGCGGGTTGCGCTCACAGGTGGTGCCGCAGCCGCCGGGCAGGCCGTCGTCGTTGGCGTCGCCCTCGTCGCACTCCTCGGTGCCGTCGAGGATGCCATCGCCGCAGAACGCCGCGATGCAGGTGTCGCGGCAAGCGTCCGGGTCGTCGCCGTTGTCGGCGCCGTCGTCGCACTGCTCGCCGTCGTCCGTCACGCCGTCGCCGCAGAACGCGTTCATGCAGGTGGTGCGGCAGGCGCTCGCCTCGTCGTCGGCGTTGTCCGCGCCATCGTCGCACTCTTCGCCGTCATCCAGCACGCCATCGCCACAGGTGGCCAGCGCGCAGTTGGTGCGGCAGGAGTCCGGCAGGGTGTCGTCGTTCAGGTCGCCGTCGTCGCACGACTCACCGGCGTCGAGCACGCCGTCGCCGCAGAACGCGTCCACGCAGGCCAGGCGGCAGGCGTCCGAGACGTCGTCAGCGTTCAAGTCGCCGTCGTCGCACTCTTCGCCGTCGTCCGTCACGCCGTCGCCGCACACGCCATACGAGCACGTGGTACGGCAGGCGTCGGCGATGTCGTCCGCGTTGTCGACGCCGTCGTCGCAAATCTCACCATCATCGACCACGCCGTCGCCGCACACCGGCAGGCCGCAATCTCGGCGGCACGCGTTGGGCGCGAAGTTGGAGTTCTCCAAGCCGTCGTCGCAAGCCTCATCGGAGTCGACCACGCCGTCGCCGCAGCTGGCCGGCGTGCAGGTCAGACGACAGGCGTCCGGACCGTCGGCCGAGTTGCCGGCGCCGTCGTCGCACAGCTCGCCCACGTCCAACACGCCGTCGCCGCAATCGGCGAACGTGCAGGTGGTGCGGCACGCGTCGGGCACGGTGTCGGAGTTCAGCGCGCCGTCGTCGCACAGCTCGCCGGCGTCGATCACGCCGTCGCCGCAGCTGGCCGGCATGCACGTGGTTCGGCAAGCGCCGGACTGCAGGTCGGAGTTGAACCGGCCTTGGTCACACACTTCGCCGTCGTCCACGATGCCGTCGCCGCAGCTGGCCGGCGTGCAGGTGGTGCGGCAAGCGTTGGTCGCCGAGTCGGAGTTCGCCGCGCCGTCGTCGCAGATCTCGCCGGAGTCCAGCACGCCATCGCCGCAGTCGGCGAAGGTACAGCTGGTGCGGCACGCGTCCGGGTCGGTGTCGGAGTTGTCGTCGCCATCGTCGCACAGCTCGCCGGAATCGATGACGCCGTCGCCACACTGGGCGCGGACACATCCGTTGCGGCACGCGCCGGGGCGCACGTTCGAGTTCAGCGGGCCGTCGTCGCACTGCTCGGACGCGTCGATCACGTCGTCGCCACAGCTCGGGAACACGCAGGTGGCGCGGCACGCGTCGGCGCGCACATCCGAGTTGGCGGCGCCGTCGTCACAGGCCTCGCCGGCGTCCAACACGCCATCGCCACAGGCGGCGAAGGTGCACGTGGTACGGCACGCGTCGGGGTCGGTGTCCGAGTTCGCGGCGCCGTCATCACAGAGCTCGCCGGGGTCGACCACGCCGTCGCCACAGGTGTAGCGCGAGCAGTCCGTGCGGCAGGCGCCCGACACGGTGTCGGAGTTGAGCGGACCGTCGTCGCAGAACTCGCCGGAGTCGATCACGTCGTCGCCGCAGCGCGCCGGGAGGCACGTGTTGCGGCAGGCGTCGCGGGTGGTGTCCGAGTTCGCGCCGCCAGCGTCGCAGAGCTCACCGTCGTCGAGGGTTCCGTCGCCGCAGCTCGGGAACTCGCAGTTGGTGCGGCAGGCGCCGGCGGTGCTGTCGGAGTTGGCCGCCCCAGCGTCGCATTGCTCGCCCGGGTCGACGGTGCCGTCGCCGCAGCTCCAGGTGCTGCAGTCGGTGCGGCAGGCGCCGGACTCGAGGTCGGAGTTCAGCGCGCCATCGTCGCAGGTCTCGCCCGCGTCGATCACGTTGTCACCGCACGAGGCCTGCTCGCAGGTGGTGCGGCAAGCGCCGGGAGTGGTGTCGGAGTTGAGCACGCCGTTGTCGCAGAACTCGCCCGCGTCCACGACGCCGTCGCCACACGCTGCCGGGCGGCAGGTGGTGCGGCAGGCGCCCGGAGTGGTGTCCGAGTTGAGCGCGCCGTCGTCACACACTTCGGTCGGGTCCACGACGCCGTCGCCACAGGTGGGGGCCACGCAGGTGGTGCGGCAGCGGCCGGGGACGGTGTCGGAGTTGAGCGCGCCGTCGTCGCAGAACTCGCCCGCGTCGATCACGTTGTCGCCGCAGGCGGCCTCGCGGCAATTGCGGCGGCAGGCGCCGGCGATCACGTCGGAGTTCGCGGCGCCATCGTCACAGGCCTCGCCGGAGTCGACCACGCCGTCGCCGCAGGTGGGCGCCAAGCAGGTGGTGCGGCAAGCGTCCGCCGTGCTGCCGTTGGCCGTGCCGTCGTCGCATTGCTCCGTCGCGTCGTCGAACACACCGTCGCCGCAGGTGGGACGGGTGCAGGTGGTGCGGCACGCGTTGGGCGTGGTGTCGGAGTTCGCGGCGCCGTCGTCGCAGGCCTCGCCCAGGTCGACCACGCCGTCGCCGCAGGTGGCCGGCACGCAGGTGGTGCGGCACGCGCCGGGGGCAAAGTCGGAGTTCAGGACGCCGTTGTCGCAGGTCTCACCGGAGTCGACCACGCCGTCGCCGCAGGACGGGTCCAGGCAGATCGCGCGGCACGTGTCCGGCGCGGTGTTCGAGTTACCGGCGCCCAGGTCGCACTCTTCGCCGGGGTCGACGGTGCCGTCGCCACAGGCGCTCAGCAGGCAGAACATGGAGCAACCGCCGGGGGTGCCGTTGGCCGCGCCCGCGTCACAGGCTTCGCCCGCGTCGAGCACACCGTCGCCACACATCGAGGGCTCGCAGGACAGCCGGCAAGCGTTGGGGCGGGAGTCGGAGTTGAACGCGCCATCGTCGCAGGTCTCGCCCGCGTCGACCGCGCCGTCGCCACATCGCGGCTCGCTGCAGTCCAAGCGGCAAGCGTCGGCGGCGGTGTTGGAGTTCGCGGCGCCGTCGTCGCAGGCCTCGCCCGCGTCGACCACGCCGTCGCCGCAGGTGGCGAAGGTGCACGACGTGCGGCACGCGCCGGGGGTGGTGTCGGAGTTCTCCGCGCCATCGTCGCATTGCTCGCCGCCGTCCACGACGCCGTCGCCGCAGGTAGCGACTTCGCAGCTCGTGCGGCACGCGCCGGGGGTGGTGTCGGAGTTGAGCGGGCCATCATCGCAGGCCTCGCCGGGATCGATCACGTCGTCGCCGCAGAAGGCGACGCGACAGTCGCGGCGGCAGGCTCCAGCGGTGGTGTCGGAGTTGCCGAGCCCGTCGTCGCAGGTCTCGCCGGCGTCGATCACGCCATCGCCGCAGGCGGAAGCGGAGCAGTCGAGACGGCAGGCGTCAGGGGTCGTGTCGGAGTTCGCGGCGCCATCGTCGCAGGCCTCGGCCGAGTCGACCGCGCCGTCACCGCAGGACGGGAGCTCGCAGGTGGTGCGGCACGCGTCGGCCGCCGTGTCGGAGTTGGCCGCGCCGTCGTCGCACTCTTCGGCGCCGAACGTGTAGCCGTCGCCGCACGTGACGAGCGAGAAGCGCACCGCGCGCTCGTTCGCGAGCACCGGCTGCAGGTAGCCGTACGTGAGCGAGGCGCCCGCGCCGGCGTCGATGCCGATGGTCGCGTCCACGCCGTTGTCGCCGAACGCGAACGAGTGGTCCACGTCCAGGTAGTGCATCTCGATGGCGTTGGTGCCCTCGAACAGCTTCACCTCGAAGCTGACGCCGTCAAAGCCGGCGCACAGGAACGAGTCGCAGTTGCGACGCACGTTCGCCCAACGCACCGTATACACGCGGTTGGGCGACGATCCCGTCACGCCGGTGGAGACCGTGGCGTCCGCGTGATCGCCGGGCTCCCAGTCGGTCCACCAAACGTAGATCGACGGGATCGTTGTCGACGGGTCATTCAGCGCCACGTTGCTGAACGAGTCGTTGGCCGCGCCGAAAGACAGCACGCCGTTCGTGCTCACGTACACCGTCGAATACGTCTGACCGTAGAACGTGAACGAGAACGGCAGCGCCAACGGGTTGGAGCAATCGTCACAAGCGCTCAGCGCCGCGTCGACCGTGGGCGCGGAACCCCAATCGTACACCGGACCGTCCGTCTCACCGCTGTCTGCGAAGAAGTAGCCAAAGCCGTCCGGGCCGCCCTCACGGGCCTCCGCGGAAACAGCAAAAAAAGTCGTCATCAGCACGAGTGCGCTGAGAGAGACGCGGTTGAAACCCATCATTCGAATACCCTGAGGAGCGTGTGTATACACCTGTACTAGCATGGCCCCAGAACGGATCAACAACCGGGCGATCATTGCGCGCACATAAACCTACATATCGGCGTGCACGCGCATTGTCCCCCCGTCGCACGCGCATTGAACTCACCCGCCGCACGCACTAGAACACGTTCTAGCGCCACCTGCGCGCGCTGATTCAACGCCGCTACCGACACCTGCGAAGCCATGCAATCCGAAGCCCATCAAGTTGACCTCCTGGTTGTCGGCACCGGCGCCGCCGGAATGTCCGCCGCCTTGCGCGCGCAGTCGCTGGGCGCAAACGTGCTCGTGCTCGAAGCGGGCAGCACCTACGGCGGCTCGACCGCCATGTCCGGCGGCGTGTGCTGGGTCGGCAACAACCCCAATATGGGGCAGACCGGCATCCCCGACTCCGACGAAGACGCCCTCACCTATCTGGCCCACATCACCGAGGGCGAGGTCCCCAAACAGCGGCTCTCCGAGTTCCTGGCGGCGTCGCAGCGCATGGTCAAATGGCTCGAGGCGAACACCCGCGTGCGCTTCGATCCCCTCAAAAAATACACCGACTACTACCCCGAAGCGCCCGGCGGACGCCCCGGCGGACGCTCCATGGAGTCGCGCCCCTACGACGGCGCCGAGCTCGGCGATGAGCTCGCGAACCTGCACCGGCCCCACCCGCAGAGCCAGATCATGGGCAAGTTCGGCATCACCGCGGCACAAGCCCACGTGATGCTCGCCGGCGGTATCATGACCAAGCTGATGATGGCGTGGCTGTTCATCCTGTACTTCTTCCGCGGCCCCAAACGAAAGCGCCTGGGCCGCGACACCGCCCTCACCTGCGGCAACGCCCTCGCCGGCCGCCTGCGCGGCTCGCTCATGGACCGCGACATCCCCGTGTGGCTCAACAGCCCGTGCACGGCGCTCCGCAAAGAAGGCGGGCGCGTGGTCGGCGCCGTCATCGAGCGCGACGGCCAAACCGTACAGGTCGACGCCGCGTGGGGCGTGGTCCTGGCCGCCGGCGGCTTCTCCCGCAACCAGACCATGCGCGACACCTACCAGCGCACCCCGATCGTCACCGAGTGGCACGCCGGAAACCACGACGATATGGGCCAAGGCATCCAGATGGGCCTCGACGCCGGCGGCACGGTCAAGCTCATGAAAGAGGCCTGGTGGACCCCCGTCACCCTCGTCCCCAAGTCCGACCTCGCGTGGGTGCTCGTCGTCGAAAAGAACTGCCCCGGCGGCATCTTCGTGAACAAGAACGGCGTGCGCTTTTGCAACGAGGCCGCGCCCTATATCGACGTCGTCATCGATATGTACGGCGACTACGAGAAGACCCAAGCCAGCATCCCGGCCTTCTTGGTGTTCGACGCCACGTTCCGCAAAAAGTACCCCGTCGGCCCCATCGCGCCCGGCTACGCGATGCCCGACAGCGCGGTGCCCAAGCGCTACCGCAACGGCGCGTTCTTGATCCGCGCCGAGTCGCTCGAGGCGCTGGCCAAAGAGATCGACGTGCCCGCCGACGCGCTCGCCGCGACGGTGCAGCGCCACAACGGGTTCGCCGCCACCGGTATCGACGAGGACTTCGGCCGCGGCAACTCCGCATCCGACCGCTACTACGGCGACCACCGCGTGGGCCCGAACCCCAACCTCGCGCCCATCGGCAAGGCGCCGTTCTACGCCATCCGCGTGTACCCCGGCGACCTGGGCACCAAGGGCGGACTCGTGACCGACAACCACGCCCGCGTGCTCACCGAAGACGGCGCGCCCATCGCCGGCCTGTACGCTGCCGGCAACACGAGCGCGTCGGTCATGGGGCGCACGTACCCGGGCGCCGGCGGCACCATCTCGCCCGCCCTCACCTACGGCATGCTCGCCGCCGAAGCGGCACAACAAGACGCGCAGGCGGTCGGCTAGGCGACCCTAGACGCGCCGGCTAGAGGCCGAACAGGTACCACTTTCCGTCGCGCTGAATCAGCTCGAACGTCTCGGACACCGGCCCCGCCGGCCCGCGGAACACCACCGGCACCTCGGCGCGCATGCTGTCCGGCTCGATCACCGCCGGCCCGGTCACGGTCGCCGTGTTGAACAACGCGTAGAACTCCGTGAACGACTCTTCGCTCACCGTACACATGTGCCGCGTGTCGGAGTCGTTCTCGTTGATCGGGTCGCAGAGGCCGCGCATCGTATCGATTCGCCCGTTCCGAGCGACGTCAAACACGTGCTGAACCACCGCCACTGGGTCGCTGTGGTCCACCCCGCTTCCGGCCACCTCCTCGAACGTTCCGGGCGCGATCTGCTCGGGCACCGCGGCCCCCGATCCTGCCGCCACGGCAGACGCCCCAGCTCCAGCGCCGCCGGCCGGCTCACCGGTGGCTTCAGCCGCAACGGCGGGCGCGGGTTCCGCGGGGGTGGAAGCGGTCTCAGCATCGGTGGAACCACACTGGCAGCCGGCGACGAGACCGGCGAGCGAGAGCGAAACGACGAGGCGAAGGGGCTGTGAGTAGATCATGCTGCGTTGGGGTTCGCGTTGGGAGCGGTCGGCCCGTGGGGTGGTGGACGCGGCGCGGACGGCTTACGGTAGCAGAACGACGCCGCTAGGCGCCGCATTTCAACCCACAGGGGTCTTTGTGATCAAAGTATTCACGTCTCCCAACGCCGCGATCGTCCGGCTCGCGCAGGGCGTGCTGGAGCAGAACGGGGTTGAGGGCACCGTCCGCAACGAACGTCTGGCCTCGGCTGTGGGCGAGCTGCCGTGGACCGAGGTCTGGCCCGAGCTCTGGGTGGAGGACCCGCAGGCGGCTGACCGCGCACGCGCGCTGATGGTCGACTTCGAAGGCGAAGCCACCAGCGCAGCCGCGCGCCCAGAGTGGGTCTGCGCCAGCTGCGGCGAGACCTGCGAGGGACAGTTCTCGGAGTGCTGGCAGTGCGGAGCGTCGCGGCCGAGCTAGGCGACCAGGTCTCGGCGAGCGGGTCTAAACCTGTCCTTCGAATGCGCCCAGGAAGGGTGGGTTTCGACTGCGTTCGCAAGGCTGGAGCGGGGGAAAAGACCAACAACTCGTTCCCTTTGCTAGGGGGCCACGGCGCTGCTCGACACGCTACAGCGAGGCGAACGCCGAACGCGCGGCGGCCAACGTCTCCGCCACGATCGCGTCATCGTGCAGCGTGCCCACGAATCCGGCCTCGAACGCGCTCGGCGCCAAGTACACGCCGCGGTCGAGCATGGCGTGGAAGAAGCGGCCAAATTTGGCCGCGTCCGCCTTCTTGGCGTCGGCGTACGACCACACGGGCGTGTCGCTGAAGAACACACCAAACATGCCGCCCACGGCGTGACCGGTCAGGGTGATTCCGCTCTCGGCGGCCGCGGCGATGAAGCCGTCGCGCAGGGCCACAGATTGCCGCTCAAGCTCGGCGTACAGCGCGTCGCCGCCTGCTTGCAGCAAGCGCAGCGTGGTCATTCCCGCGGCCACCGCCACCGGGTTTCCGCTCAGCGTGCCCGCCTGATAGACCGGCCCCGCGGGCGCGATCTTCTCCATAATCTCGCGCTTGCCGCCATACACGCCGATGGGCATGCCGCCGCCCACGATCTTGCCGAGCGTGGTCAGGTCCGGGGTCACGTCCCAACGGGCCTGCACACCGCCGAGCGCGACGCGAAACCCGGTCATGACCTCGTCGAAGATGAGCACGGCACCGAAGTCGGTGCACAGCTCACGCAGACGCTCCAGATATCCGTCCTTAGGCGGGACACAGCCCATGTTTCCGGCTACCGGCTCCACGATCGCACACGCCAGCTCGGCGCCATGCGTCGCGAACGCCGCTTCGAGCGCTTCGATGTCGTTGTACGGGACGGTGACCGTGTTCTTCGCGACCTCGGGCAGCACGCCGGGGGTGCCCGGGATGCCGAGCGTCGCCACGCCGCTACCAGCGTCGGCGAGCAGGCTGTCGCCGTGGCCGTGGTAGCAACCCTGGAA
>CBDUJZ010000054.1:0-30430 GCA_965367675.1 uncultured Myxococcales bacterium
TAGGCTCCGACAGGTTCCCGCCGTAGGCTCCGACAGGTTCCCGCCGTAGGCTCCGACAGGTTCCCGCCGTAGGCTCCGACCGGTTCACGCCATACGCTCCGTGGGTTCCCCGACGAAGCCGCGCCACCTTCAAACCGCAGTAACCCGACCGCCATGAACGACTCCGCAACGCTCGACGCCATCGGCGCCCTCTACGAATCCGACAACCGCGAGGCCACGCCCGAGAACCTCGCTGTGCTCGAAGCGTTCCTCTCGGAAATCGAAGCCGGCACCATCCGCGCCGCGTCCCGCGACAGCGACGGCAACTGGACCGTCAACCAGCGCGTCAAGCAAGGCATCCTCGTCGGGTTCCGGCTCGGCTCCATCGTCGAAATGACCGACGGCAAGGGCCCGCTGCACTTCGCCGACAAGAGCACCTTCCCCGCCTTCCGCCCCGACTTCGCCGCCCGCGGCACCCGCATCGTCCCCGGCGGCTCGTCCGTGCGACGCGGCGCGTACCTGGGGCGCAACGTCACCTGCATGCCGCCCATGTACGTGAACGTTGGCGCGTACGTCGGCGACGGCAGCATGGTCGACTCGCACGCCCTCGTCGGATCGTGCGCGCAGATCGGCCGCAACGTGCACCTGTCCGCGGCGGCGCAAATCGGCGGCGTGCTCGAGCCGATCGGCATGCGCCCGGTCATCATCGAAGACGGCGTCATGGTTGGCGGCGGCGTAGGCGTCTACGAGGGCACGCTCGTGCGCGAACGCGCTGTGCTCGCCGCCGGCGTTGTGCTCACGCGCTCCACCTCCGTGTACGACCTCGCCCGCGGCGAAGTCATCCGAGGCTCCGCCGAACACCCCCTCGAGATCCCCGCCGGCGCCGTCGTCGTACCCGGATCGCGCCCGGTCAAAAACAACGAGTTTGGCGCCGCCAACGGCATCCAAATCTACTGCCCCGTCATCGTGAAGTACCGCGACGAGCAGACCGACGCCGCGACCGCCCTCGAAGACGAGCTGCGCTAGAGAGCGCGCCCATTTGGGTCGCTGCACCCAATCCGCCCTCCTTCCGGAGCCCGTCGAAGGACAGGTCCGCCCGCTATGACAACGCCGCTATGACAACGCCGCTATGACACTGCGCCCCGCCGACCGCATCGCCGGCCTCGGCCTCACCCTCCTGCGCAGCGTGCTCGCCGAGGCTCCCGCCGACGCCATCCACCTCGGCATCGGCATGTCGAACATCGACGTGCCCGAGCCGGTGCAGCACGCCCTCACCGCCGCGCCCGCCTTCACGCGCGCAGTGTATGGGCCTAACGCCGGTGAGCCCGCGCTGCGCGGCGCCATCGCCGACCACCTGCGCGTCACCAACCCCGGCCTCGACGTCACCGCCGAACGCGTCATCGTCACTCACGGCGCCCAGCAGGCCATCGCGCTCGCCATCCTCGGCCTCGTCAATCCCGGCGACGAGGTCCTGGTGCCCGAGCCCAGCTTCCCCGTCTACGCGTCCCTCACACGCATCGCCGGCGGCGTGCCCGTCCCGTGGTCGCCACGCCCGGAGAACCACTTCCGACCGCAGTGGGCCGACCTCGCCCCGCACCTGACCGAGCGCACGCGCATGGCCGTCGTCTGCTCCCCCGGCAACCCCACCGGCGCCACCGCCCACCCCGACGACTTCCGAGAGATCGCCGAGCAACTCGCCGCCCGGAACATCGCCGCGCTCAGCGACGAGATCTACTGCGAGCTCCAACACACCGGCCCCCAACACGGCTGCATGTTGGCCCACAACCCCGAGGCGCTCATCGTTGGCGGCCTCGCCAAGTCGCACGGCCTCGCCGGCTGGCGACTCGGCTGGCTCATCGTCCCCGCCGAGCTCACCGGGCCCCTCACCGCGCTCCACCAGCAGCTCGTCACCTCGGCCTCCACGCTGGTGCAACAAGCCGCCCTCGCCGCGTTCGGCGACCAAGGCGCCGCCTGTCCCCGCGCGCTGTCCGCGCACCTCGCCGCCCGACGCGCGCAAGCGGCAGAGCGACTGCAAAACGCCGGCTGGGAGATCGCCGCCGGAGACGGCGCGTTCTACCTGTGGATCCGCCACCCCGACCACGCCGACGACCTCGCCCTGTGCCGCAGACTCATGCACGAAGCCCGCGTGGTGACGATCCCCGGCCGCGCGTTCGGTGACGCCGGCACAGGCTACCTGCGTATCAGCTACTCCCTCGAAGCCGGCCTCCTCGACCAAGCGCTGCAGCGCCTCGAGGACTGGTCCGCAACGGCCACCGTTCCGCGCTAACGCCGCTCCGCGCTAACGCCCAGCCGCCTAGGCCGCCGTCAGCGTCGACTTGACCGCGTCCCAATCCGAGCCCGCCCGCAGCAGCGCCTCCGACATCACGCGCACGCCGATACCCAGCGCGCGCTCGTCGATGTCGAACTTCGGCGTGTGAATCATGTGCGTGATTCCACGCGCCTCGTTTCGTACGCCCAGGAACAAATAGCAGCTCGGCACCCGACGACTAAACGCCGCGAAGTCCTCGGCCCCCATCTGCGGCGGGAACGGCACAAACGGCACCTCGGGCGCGGCGTCGCGCATCACCCCGCCCACGAACTGCTCCAGCGCGGGGTCGTTCGCCGTCAGGAACGTGCCGCGCACAAAGTCCAACTCCGCCTCACAGCCGTAGGCCCGTGCCGTCGCCTCCACGGTCTCGCGTGCATAGGCCATCGCCTGCTCGCGGACCGCCGGATTGAGCGTGCGCAGCAGCCCCTGCAAGTGCGCCTCGTCGGGGATGATATTGTACGCCGTACCCGAGCGGAAACGGCACACGCTGAGCACACACGCCTCGCGCGCGTCCACGATCCGCGACGACACCTGCTGCAACGCCTGCACAATCGCCGACGCCGCCAGAATGGGGTCGCGCCCCTCATGCGGGTACGCGCCATGCGCCATCTTGCCGCGCACGCGGATGTCGAACAGCTCGCTGGCCGCCCACACCGGACCGCCCGTGAAGCCCATCTTTCCGACGTCGAGCAGCGGCATCACGTGCATCGCGAACGCGGCGTCCACGTCCGGCGACTTCAGCACGCCCTCTTCCACCATGAGCTCCGCGCCGATCGACTCGCCCGGAGGCGGCGCGGCCTCCTCGGCCGGTTGGAACACAAACTTGATGCGACCGTGCAGCGCGTCGCGACGCTCCAACAACGCCCGCGCCACGCCAATGCCCATCGTCGTGTGCGCGTCATGGCCGCACGCGTGCATCACGCCCGGGTTCGCGCTGCCATAGTCGTGCTCCGCCTGCTCCTGAATCGGCAGCGCGTCCATGTCCGCGCGGTACAGCAGCGTGGGGCCCGGATGTGCGCCCTCGAGCAACGCCACCACACCGTGGCCAGCAACGTCTGTCTGCAGTTCGAACCCACGTCCCTTGAGCGCGTCGACCACCACACCCGCGGTGCGCGCCTCGCCGTGCGAAAGCTCCGGGTTCCGGTGCAGGTCTCGGCGAATGGCGATCAGTTCAGCTTCGGTCAACGACATGACAAGTCACGGAGAGAGGAGCGCATCAAAGGAAAGTAAACAAACACAGAGAACACGCGGCACAAACATAACAAACAAACACAACGCAACAAGGCGCTACGTTAGAAACTCAAACACGGTGGCCCGCCACTCATCCGCCTTCTCGATCGGAATCGTGTGGCCACAACCCGTAACAACGCGGTGCACACATCCGGAGATCTGTTCCGCAAGTCGCGCCGCCGACTCCGGGCTCACCAGCAGGTCATCGGGCGAGGTGATCAGCATCGTCGGCACGTCCAGCTGAGCGGCGTGCTCCGTGGGCGGCGGGAACGCATCCATCGCAGCCAACAGCGCCGGCAAGCCGTCCGGAGAATTGCGCTGTACCGTCGCCCGGACCATCGCGTCGATCTGGCCCTCGTTCGCGCCCAGAAACGCCCGACCCAAGATGTCCGGGATCGCGCACCACGCCATCGCCTCGACGCCGCCGAGCCGCAGAATCTCGACCCAGCTGCGCACGATCGTCCGGCGCAGCGGATCGTCAGCATCGCCCATCGACGTGAGCACCAGCCGCGCCACCCGCTCCGGGTACGCCGCCGCAAACGCCAGCGCGATGCGCGAGCCGTGGCTAAAACCGCACAGCACCACCGGCGACGGCGTCACCGCGTCGATCACCGCCAGCAGGTCCTCCACGTGGCCGTCCAACGTGACCGGGCCCGCGCCCAGCGGCGAGCGGCCCTGACCGCGGGCGTCGTACATCACGCAGCGGAACCGCGCCGAAAAGTGCCGCGCCTGCGTGCGCCAGTTCGCCGTCGACTGGCTCATCCCGTTCAAAAAAACCACTACGGGACCGGCGTCGCCGCGGGTCTCGTAGTAGATTCGTCGTTCGCCGCTCAGCACCACTTCAGTCATGCCGGCTCAGTATATCGGGCGACCGGGCGAATCAACGCCCGAGCACGCACGTGGCGCGCGCGCGACGGACTATGGCGCCACTTCGATCACGCGACCATCGAGCACAAACCGAACACGATCGCCGAACGCGAACACGGCGCTCAACTCAGGGTTCTCGCGCAGCAGCTCAAAGTATCGATCGCTCAGGTAGATCACCCGCTCGTCCACGGCGCGCCCACTCGCTGCCGCGTCAAGCCACATCCCGCCGGTGATCGTGAAGTCGCGGCCTGCCGCACGGCGCGTCGCGCTTCTCGGTCCGCTCACCACCATCTGGTTGCGGTTCTCGGCCCGCGCGATCGAATCCTCAACCGCCTCGCGCCCCGAATCCTCGCGACGCATGCGCATCGGCTCTGCCGTGGGTCGGGCCGCGGCGACGGGGGCACCCTGCTCCGCCTCATCCATGGCGCTTCCGAACCCGGTCGAACCGCCCGTACGCGTACCCACGCCGAACCCATCCGCGTCAGGCGCACTAGGCCGCGGGATCGGACGCGGCGTCGGGCGCGGCGGCCGCATCATATCGTCCACAACGAGCGGCTGCGGCGGCATGATCTGCTCGTTCGGGTCCACCGCAAGGTAGCTCGTGTACGGCGTCACGATGCCCCACGCCGACGCCAGCTCCACGACCTCGTCGATCAAACGACGCGACTCCCCCTGCTCTTCCATCTCCGTCAGCAAGTCGTCCACCCGACGGTGCGCCCACAGGTTGCCAACGAACGCCGTATCCGCGCCGGCCATCGGATCGAACACAGCCCCAAACTCCTGCACCCACGTGTTGCCAGCCGCCTGGCCGCGCACCACCAACGAGCTGCTGTGGTCCGCGCGATACCGCCCAAACACGGTGATATCGCGGTCGCGATACAGGTCCGGCAGCGGGTTCGGGTACACCTCGCTCACCCGCACACCACCAAAGTCCAAGTCGATCTGCGTGAGCAGCGGAGCCCCGATCGAGTCGTAGAACTCACCCACAATATCGCTCATGTCTTCATTAGGCCGCACGTAGCCGGCCTCGCCGCGACCACGACGCGCCATGCTGTCCAGCAGCCGCGCGTTCACGTCGTAACCCACGCCGAACGAAAACACGCGGCGATCACCGTCGCTCACGCCCTGGCGCACGACCGCAACAATGTCCTCCACGTTCGTCTCGCCCTCCGTGGGCAGGCCATCGGTGACGAACAGAATCGAGTGCGGACGGTCCGACGAAGACGGGTCGCGCAGGGCCCGCTCCAGCGCACCAGAGATGTTCGTATTGCCGCGCGCCTGCAGCCCATCGATGAACGCCTGCGCGTCGCGACGGTTCTCCCGCGACGCCGACACTGGCTCCGTGAACGCCGTCCGCACGCCGCTCGAGAAGCTCACGATCTGGAACGTGTCCTCCGACCGCAGGTTCTCCACGCAGTACCGCAACATCTCCCGCGCTTGGTCGATCTTATCGCCCGCCATCGAGCCCGACGTATCCACCACAAACGTCACCTGCTTGGGCAACACCTCCAGGTCCTCGAGCTCCGGCGAAGGCGCGATCGTGAGCATAAAGTAGCCATCCTCGCCATTGTCCGGCTCGTGCGTCAGCAGCGAGAAGCCTACGTCGTCGCCGGTCTGACCGATGAACAGCTCAAAGTCGTTCTCCACGCTGGCCCCGTTCTCCTCCATGCCCACGCGCGCCGAGCGACCGTCCGACGCGATGGTCTCCTCGATCGCATGGTACGGCGAGTACACCGACGTGATCGCGTTGCGGGACCGAATCTCACCACGGACGATGAACTGCGGAATGCGTGCGCTGGCCGACTCGTGCAGCGGATACCGGTAGTGCAACAGCTCCCCCTCGCGCCCGAGCACGTTCGCAAACTCGATCTCTACCCGCTGGGTCCCATTCGCCGGCACCGGGAAAATTGACGCCTGAAACAGCTCCCCGTCCACGTACTCCAGCAAGCCCGGATCCCGCATCCGCCGCACGATATTCTCGTACGTCTGACGCGCCTGGTCGCGCGGCAGCACCTCGCCCTGAATGCGCTCGCCGTTCATCCACAACGCAAAGTCCGTGGTCACCGAACCGGGCGGTACCGCAAAGTAGTACGTGGCCTCCAGCTGAGTCGACGTGTGGTTCGCGAACACCTGCGTCACATGCGTGATCGCGCCATTGTCCGCGATCTCGAACTCCACCTCGTGCTGTCGAAGCTCCAGCGGCGTGATGCTCTCATCGGTGGGGATCAACATGCCCTGCGCAGCCACCGGACTGGCGGGGGACAGCGCGAGCGCCATGACGGCACAGGCGGCACAAACGGCGGAACCAAACGAGGAGCGGAGCGAGACCATAGCGAGAACCTGGGTAGCGGAGTGGGCAGTGAAACACGCGGCCTCACACGCCCATCGTGACGAAACGGTGGGGGATGCCTCGCTTCGAACGGTGCCGGCCCAACTTCGGTCTACAAAAGTTCCGCCCGCGATCCGCCGCACACTCCCAGCGGCCGCCCTACCCCTCGCTCGCCTCTACCTCCGCCACGATGCGGCGCGCGATCGAAAGCGACGACGTCGCCGCCGGCGAAGGCGCGTTGCACACGTGCACCATGCGCTGGTCCGCCAGAATCACAAAGTCCTCCACCAACGCGCCGTCCCGCGTGAGCGCTTGAGCACGCACACCGGCGGGAGCGCGCACCAGGTCCGACGCGCGCACCTCCGGCACCAGCCGCTGCAGCGCCGTCACAAACGCGCCCTTGTTGAGCGACCGCCACATCTCGCCAGCACCAGCCCGCCAATGGCGCCCCACCAACCGACGCAGCCCCGGCCACGTGAGCGCGTCCACCATATCGCCAGCGGAGATCCGGCCCCACGTATACCCCTCGCGCGACAGCGCCAACACCGCGTTCGGACCGCACTCCACACCGCCGTGGACCGTCCGCGTAAAGTGCACGCCCAAGAACGGGAACGCCGGGTCTGGAACCGGGTAGATCAACCCGCGACACAGCCGCGTCGCCGTCTCCGTGAGCGCAAAGTACTCCCCCCGAAACGGGACGATACGCAGCGCAGGGTCGGCGCCAGCAAACGCAGCCACGCGGTCCGAATACAGCCCCGCGCAGTTCACCACCGTCCCTGCGTGCACCGGACCGCCCGAGGTATCCACCCGCCAATGGTCTCCCTCACGCTCGAACCCGGTCACCGTCGTCTCAAGCCGAATCTCGCTGTTCGGCCCCGTCCCAGAAGCCGACGCCCGCTCCGTCACGCGCTCCGCCAGCCTGCGGACCACCGCGCCGTAGTCAGCGATACCGGCCTCCGGCACATGCAGCGCCGCAACCCCGCGCGCGTGCGGCTCCAACTCCCCGAGCCGCTCCGCATCAACCCGCGACACACGAACACCGTTCGCGATCCCGCGTCGCTCAATCTCGTCCAACCGTTCGAGCTCGCTGTCGTCGACCGCGACGATCACCTTGCCGCACAGCTCCACCGGCAACCCTTCCGACCGACAAAACGCCAGCATCTCGGCGTATCCACTCCGGCAGTTCACCGCCTTCGCGCTGCCGGGCACGTAGTACACGCCGGTGTGCAACACGCCCGAATTCCGGGACGACTGGTGCGCTGCCAGACGCGGCTCTTTCTCCAGCACCACCACGCGCCGACCGCCCGCACGCAACGCATGGGCGGTCGCCACGCCCACGATGCCGCCGCCCACGATCGCCACATCAAACGTGTCCAACCGACCGCTCAAACCTGTTCGAGCGCCTGGCTGAGATCCGCGATCAGGTCGTCAGACGACTCCAACCCGATGGCCAGCCGCACCAAGCCGTCGACCATGCCGCGCGCCGCGCGCTCCTCCGGGGCAAGATCCCAGTAGGAGAACACCGCAGGCGGGTGCAACAGGCTCTCCGCGCCGCCCAGCGAAGCGCCGATCTGAAACAAACAACAAGCGTCGCAGAATCGAAACACCCCGGGAAGGTCGGACCGTAATTCAAACGACAACACACCGCCCATACCGCGCATGTACTTCTTGGCCAGCGCATGCGTCGGATGAGACGGCAAGCCCGCGTAGTGCACAGCCGAGACTTTCGGGTGAGCCTCGAGGAACTCCGCGACCGCTTGCGCATTGTTGTTGTGTTGTTGCATGCGCAACGGCAGCGTCTTGATACCGCGCAGCAACAAGTACGCGGCGTGGGGATCCGCGACCGGGCCGAGCTGATTCCGCAGATCGCGAATCGCGCCCACGATGCCCGACCGCCCGGAGACCGCGCCGGCCATCAAGTCGTTGTGCCCACCCAAGAACTTGGTCGCCGATTGAATCACCACGTCCGCCCCGTCGGCGAACGGCGTCTGGTTGAACGGCGATGCGAACGTCGCGTCCACCACGAGCTTCACCCCACGATGCGCCTTCTTCACCCGCTTGAGCGCCTCAAAGTCCGCCACGTTCTGCAGCGGATTACTCGGCGACTCCACGAAGATCGCGCGCGTGATCTTGGGGCGAATCGCCGCCTCGATCGCGGGAATATCGTTCGGCGGGACGAGCGTGCACTCAATGCCGAGCCGCGCGAGGGTCTTGGTGAAGAACTCCTCGGTCGGGCGGTAGCAGCCGCGCGTCAGGACCACGTGCTGACCCGCCGACAGCAGCGCCAAGAAGGTCGTGCTGATCGCCGCCATGCCGCTCGAGACCAGCACGCAATCGTCGGTGCCCTCAAGCGCTGCGATCTTCCGCTCCGCCGTGCGCAACGTCGGGTTCGAGTACCGTGAGTAGTCGTCCGCATCCGACCGCCCTTCGACCATGGCCATGGCATCCGCCATCGACTCAAACCGGTACGTGGTGGTGCACGCGATCGGCGTCGTGATCGAGCGCAGGCCGTTCGGCCGCTCCTCGCCCGCGTGGATCGCCCGGGTCTGATCGCCGCCGCCTGGCGCGCCGATTCGAGGCGGCGCGGGGCGGCCGGAGAACGAGGCGGAAGGCGCGTCTGGCGTGTCGGTCATGGGGTTCCTACAAACGGGGCCGCTCCCCTATCCGACATGCCGCGCGCGAACGCAACGCCTCGGGACACCGGAAGCACGCTATGCTACAGCCAACCGCGATACAGCAAACTGCAAGTGTCTACGCAACCGACCGGGAAGTCTGACGACAACCTGTGCGTGGCTCAACTTACCAGGAGGTCAAAATGATCAACAAAGCCATCCTTATCGGAAACCTCGGCGCAGACCCTGAACTGCGGAACGCCGGCTCCACCCCCGTCTGCGAATTCCGCATGGCTACCTCGGAGCGTTGGAAGGACAAGTCCGGCCAGCAGCAAGAGCGCACCGAGTGGCACCGCATCATCGTGTGGGGCAAGTCCGGAGAAAACTGCGCGCGCTACCTCTCCAAGGGAAGCAAGGTGTACGTCGAAGGCCGCATCCAAACCCGCGAGTGGGCGGGGCAAGACGGCAACAAGCGTTACACCACCGAGATCGTCGCCAACACGGTGCAGTTCTTGAGCACCAAGCGCGAAGGTGGAGGCGGTGGATACGACGGACCGCCGCCGCCGCAAGAGTACGACGGACCGCCGGCCGACACCGGTGGCGGTGGCGGCTCGTTCTCGGACGACGAGATCCCGTTCTAGACCAACCGCATCGATTGGAACGAGCGCGCGACTTTTCGCGTGCTCGTTTTCGTTTTTGCACCCGAACCCGCAATTGGGTCGAGCGAAGCCCACGACGCTCCGAACCCCACGTTTCAGCAGCCCTCTGATCGCGGCATTTTGACGAAATCGCCCAGAACGTTCCTGAAACCCCCTCTGACACCCCCCAGACAAACACAGCCAGTGCGACACCTAAAAACCGAACAAACGCTGCCAGAGCGACTTGAGAGCGCCACTGTAACCGTCTGAATTTGCTACGGTTTTCAGCATCGAATTTTGTAGGTTCACCGACACCTTCCTCTTAACACACTGAAAACATTGGGGATTTCGTAAATCGGACAAACACAGTACGTTGGGCTTCTCGCGGCCCGGTGCCCGTCTTACGATGTTCGGGTTGCGCGCGTCCGCTCGGACGTCTCACGACGATGTTTCACGTGAAACTTAGATGGCCACGCCAATTCACAGCGCGACACACGGTCCGACGCACGGTCCGACGCACGCCGCGACCGACAGCATCACGACGGAGACCGTCCTCGGTTCCGGCGAGACAGCCGCCGATCCAATCGCCATGAACATCGCGTCCGATGATCCCAGCCTCGGCGTGACACTCAGCGTGCTGCTGGCAACCGCGGTCATCTCCGGCTTCCTCGGAGCCACCTGCGCACGCTACATCCGTGCCTATCGGACCCCGTTTGCACGGCTCGGCCGAGCACTCAAAGAGCGCTTCCCCGAGGCCCGTGTTGCCCACACGCTACGCCTCCCCGACCCCAACCCGGATCCCGACCGCGAGATCCTGCTCCACACGCACGACCGAACCATCCGTGTTCGCGCCCCACGCCTCGCCGCCATCGCACCGCTCGGTGAGGCCCGCGTCCAGACCGAGATCTCGCGCGTGCTCGCTCAAGCCGTGCGCGCGTCGCGGTGGAGGCCCATACTCTCGGGCCCAATACAGGAGCCCGCGACACGCGCGTCGAAGGGTGGAACGACCCGCGCCGATGTCGATACCACCAGCGCGGATACCGTCGCTGGCGCAGGCGACTCCGCCGTAGATCCCGTCGCCGACCTCATGAAGCACCTGCTGCCCGTGCTGCTGCCGCGCGTTCGGACAGAGGTTGACGGCGGCGTCGGTCGTTTCACTTTGCCCATCGGCGCCCAACTCGACATCGCCTTCGCGCGCGCGCCCGCGGGCAATAACGTGTGGCTCACCGTCGACGACGCGCAGGCACTCGGGTTCGACACCACCCACCTCCTACAACACGCGCTCACTTACCTGCGGACCCAAGAAGTCGTGATCTCCAAGGAGCACTCCGGCCACTGGGAAGTGTACTCCGTGAAGCCAGCAGACGGCATCGAGTCCAGCCGCCTCCTCCTGGCAGAGGTCTGGGAGCGGGTCTCCGAGCACGCCGGCGCCCCGCTCGTGTTGTGCGCACCGAGCATGGATCGTCTGTACGCCGCGCCGGCGGACCGCCCCGATAGCATCGCGCGCATGATGCGCTACGCCGCAGCGGATTGGGCCAACCGCACCCACGTCGTCTCGACCACGTTGTGGACATGGGAAGACGGGAAACTTGAGCCGTGGACGCTGCATGCTTAAGCAGCGCGCGCGCACGCGTCCGCCGGGGAGCTGGTGAACGCGTTTACCCCCGCCGATGCCCCTTCCAGGCTTCAGCGGCCGACACCATCGAGGCTCTGTTTCACGTGAAACCAACACTCCAAGCCACCGAAGCCATCGTGCTCGCGTGCATCAACGGGCAGGCGACGAGCCAGGACGCGCTCAACGCCGTCGTTCGGTACCAGTTCGCGTGGAACGAGCCGCTGCGCCGCTACTGGCTCGGCCGTGGATTCAACCCCGCCGACTATGACGTCTCACGTGACGGGAGCATCCCAGGCACCATCCCCATGGACGCCGTGCCAGGGGTCCCCACCGATGTCTTTCGGCACGTCACCCTCGTCTCCTCCGAGCGCCCCGCCACGCAGGTCTTTCGCACCAGCGGCACCACGAGCGGCGCGCGGGGCCAGGCGCACCGCATCTCCACTGCCGCGTACGACCACGGCGCCACCGTGTTCTTTGAGTCGTTCTTTGGGGCCGGCATCGCGGCGCCAAGCGCAGCCGTGCCCGCGCTCGTCTTCGCCCCCCCGGACGTACCCGACTCGTCACTCTCCCACATGGTCCGCGTGCTCGCCGAGCGCGCCGGAGCCCAGGTCACCTACGCCGTGCATCCAGATGCCGGGCTCGATCTGGACGCGCTGTGTACCGCCCTACCGGGCCCCGACGGCGAGCCCTTCACGTTGTTTGGAACCGCCTTCGCGTTCGTCTTCTTGTTCGACGCACTCGCGGATCAGCCCGAGCGCCGTGCCGAGCTACGACTCCCGCCGGGCTCCCGCATCATCGAAACCGGCGGGTACAAGGGGCGCTCTCGCACCCTCGACAAACCCGAGCTCTACCAAACGCTGGCCGAAGTCTTCGGCGTGCCCGTCACCGAAGTGCGCTCCGAATACTCCATGACCGAGCTCTCGTCGCAGCTCTACTCTCGGCCGTGGAACACCCAAGGCGTCCAACAGCTCGTGCCGCCCCACTGGTGCCACGTCTCTGCCGTCGACCCCGAAACACTCGCGCCGTTGCCCAACGGTCAAACCGGACTGCTCCGCTTCGTCGACCTCGCCAACGTGGACACCGTCGTTGCGATTCAGACCTCCGACATCGGACACATCGAGCCAGACGGCGCCGTCATCCTTCAAGGCCGTAGCCCTGGCGCCGTCCCGCGCGGGTGCAGTCTCGCCATCGAAGAAGTACTCGCCACCGCCGCCTCCAGACGGCGTGAGGCCGCCCCCAACAGCGAAGAACGTTCCACGTGAAACTTACCCACCTGTGTCCGGACCGAGACCGCACCGAGCCCATCACTGTCCAAGACCTCGAAGACGTCATACGGCGACTGCGAGATGACAGCGCGCTCCTCCACCAACTGTCCACCGCACAGATCGCTGAGCGTCTGGAACGCACCATGGAAGCCTGGCTCTCCGAGGACTCCGTCTGGATGCAACGCGCAGTAGAAGAAGCACCGCTAACGACCGGCTTCTCCGCCGAGATGGTGCGCTGGTCCCTCGTGGACCTCATGCGACGCATGACATCCCGAAGTCTGATCGCACTCGTCGAGGCCGAACTCGGCGCCGTAGAACCCTTCCAAGCCCCCCGGAACCGAGGCGCGGAGCCCTGCGCGCGAGCCGCCAATCCGCCCGCCCTCGTCTTCCACGTGCTCGCTGGCACCGTCCCACCGGTCGGCATCGAGACCATCGTGCTCTCCCTCCTCGCCCGCGGCCCCGCGCTCATCAAAACAGCCACCGAGGAGCCCACCATCTCCCGGCTGTTCCTCGAGTCCATGCGGGAGATCGCCCCCGAGCTTGCCCGTCACGTGGCCGTGTGCACGTGGCGCGGCGGAAACGCCGAGCTCGACCAAACCGCCTGCCTGCACGCCAGCGTCGTGGTCGCCTACGGTGGGGACGAGGCCGTCAACGCCCTCATGTCACACTGCCGATTCCCCACCCGCTTCTACGGATACGGCCACCGCGTCTCGTTCGCGATCGTGGGCCCCGCCGCCGACACCGACGCCGAGCTCGCCCTCGACCAGGTCGCTCAAGACCTCGCCCTCGACGCCGCTGCCTACGACCAGCGCGGGTGCATGTCCCCCCACTGCGTGTTCGTCGCCACCGACGCCGCCTGGACGCCAGAACAAGTCGCCCGCGCGATCGCCGACAAGGGCTTCCCCGCTGTCGGTGAGCGCCTCCCGCGCGGACGTCTGGCGACCGAGACAGCAGCCGCCATCGCCCAAACACGCGGTGTCTCGGAGTTCACGGCGCAGGTCTTCGAGAGCCAAGACGCGCTCGTCATCCTGCAGCCCAACGCCACCTTCGTGCCCAGTCCGGGCGGCCGCACACTCCACGTTATCCCGTACCGGGACGAGGCCGAGCTCCTCGCCTCCGTCGCCCCGCTCGCAGGATCCATCTCCGTGGTCGGCATTCGCTACGACTCCCGCACCCGCGACAACCTCATCGCCCAACTCGGCCGACTCGGCGCCCGCCGCTTCTGCCGACTCGGACGCATGCAACGCCCGATCTGGCTCCGCGATCACGACGGTCGACCCCGACTCGGGGACTGGGTAGATTGGAGCGACGTTGAACCGCTATATTGACCCCAACCCGAGCGAAGTCAGCCCCATGTATCCTCGACGAGCCCTGATCTCTGCGACTGTCGCAGCCCTCCTGAGCCTCTCAGCGTGCGGCCCGCGCGCGCTCGACCGGCTACCGGCGGACGCCTCCGACAACGCACGCCGTTACGCGCAAGAGTGCGATGGCGGCGACGCGGACGCCTGCTACTACGTTGGTATCATGTGGCACCTTGGGCCGGTCACCAGCCAGAACGTGCCGCACGACCCCGAGCGGGCCATGCAATTGTTCCGATACGCGTGTCGCAAAGGCAGCGCCGAAGCGTGCGCCGCCATCGAGAACCCACCGGTCCCCGGCACCCCCATGGCGCCCTAGCTCCTGGCGCTCGCGCGCGGTGACCGGCGAATCCATCGCATCATCACCGCCCGCAAGCGCCCCCAATCCGCGCCGTTAGGGCGCGTCCACGCCACTCGGGCTCAGCGCCCGGAGCTCCTCCGCGTCCAATGTTCCGTTCCCATCGCGGTCCAGCGCCGCGAACACCGCGCTGAGCTCGGCCGCTGAACTCACCTCGTGGCCGGCCCCCGTTTCGTATGCCGTCACCTGGCTTTGGAAGGACTCCAAACCGCTTCCCGGCGCGATCTGGAGCGGTGCGGATTGGGCATACGCCGGTCCCGACGCCACGAGCGCAACAGCCAATGCGAACGCGAACGCGGACACGCCCAGCCCAGTAACGCCCAGCCCAGTGACGCTGACGCTCAGCCTGGGCTCAAAGGCACGGATGGAGGAGACGGCGGAAATGCAACCAGCGGACAGAGACTTCATGTTTCACGTGCAACAGAGAGGAACGATGGCGCGCATTGAACCGCAAACGACCCACGCCGCCAACCCCTCTAGGCCGGGATGCCGCTCGCACCACCCTCGGCGACACCCCACTCAGGTGCCACGCCCCGTACGTACCAGGTCGGGATTGTGCGCTCGTCCCACGGGAAGTCCTGCCGCCGCACATCCGCGCCAACGGGTCCGAAGTCAACGAGCACGCCAGCGCTCTCTCGACGTAGTCCGTTCCGAAGTTCCTGACGCAGCGCCTTCGAACGGGCCCTCCATGACGACGCCCCGGCCCGCGTCACCCAGACAGGACGCAGCAACCCCAAACACCACGGTGGAAGCCCTTTGCCGACCCAACCGTCGACGTCCACCGCCGACGCGTAGATATCGCCACCCACGCGGTCGCCCACCACCGGCGCGGCGCATGCCAAGACCGAGCGCGCAGCGCAGCGACGCCACACGCCGGCCACGCGAATCTGTGCGAGTGAACTCCCCACGCCGCTGAAGACCGCGAACGCGAACGGCCGGAGCGCACCCGACGACTCCACAATGATCACCGCCAATGGCGCCGGGACCCACCGCCCCTCATGGGGCGCCGTCCGAAGCGCACCGTCACTGAGAACACCCGTCCGTGTCAGCGACACCTTGTGCTTCAGGACCTCTTCGCCGCCGAACACCGTCTCGAGCACCGGATCCGGCTTCAGCGTAAGCACGTCCACCACGCCGACGCCGCCCAACCGATCCACACGCCCCACGCGCTGCTCGAGTCGCGCCGGGTTCCACGGCAGGTCGTAGTGCACCACCGCATCTGCCCCCTGCAGGTTGAGCCCCTCCGAGCCCGTCGGCGTGGTCACCGCAAAATCACACGTGTGCCCGGAGTACGGAAAGCCGTCCCGAAACACGCGCCACGCTTCCTCCGCGCGCACCCGCCCCACCCCACGGACCACGCACCGCGCCGAACCCACCGACACCCATCGCAGCTCAGAAGGCGCCGACTCCGCCACCGCCCGAGCCGTGTCCGCGTACTCCGTGAACACCACCGTCTTGCGATGCGCGCCCACGAACTCCCACAGCGCCCGCAGCTTACCTGCACCTCCGGGCTCCAGCGCCTCGACGTACAGAATCGCGTCTTCGAGCGCGCGCCGCACCGAACCAAACTCCGGTGCGCCCCCTCCGGGTTTCACGTGAAACCAAAACGACAGCACACCTTGGCCGAGACCGATCCCCACCCCTGAGCCGCCGCCAGCCAAACACGGGCCGAGGATACGGAGCGCCTCCGAGCGCGTCACAGTGCGGCCCACGGATGCCGCCTCCTGAGCCAACGCAACGAACGCCAACCCGCGGCGAAGCGTGGACAGACCCGCCGCCGGAGAAGACGCCAGACGCCGGGCCACCACGCGCTCAAACAACGACGCCGGCTCGCCTGCGCCGAACATCGCCGCCCGCGCACCCGCCGCCACTTGAGCCCAACCCGCTGCATCAACGACCGCTGGCCGCATTGAAACCTCCCGCCGAGTACGCATCGATGCCGCGCGCGCGCTGCGTACAACCAGAGACTCCCGCAGCGCTTCGTACGCGACAGAACCGGCGCCACCCTCGGCGTCCACCGTCGACCGGAGCGTCGATATGTCCATCCCAACCAACCAGCGACACGCGCTCTCCGACAGCCCAAGCGCCACCAGCGACACGAGGTCACTGCGCCGATTCCAAACGGGTGTCGCCGTCAGCAGCAGCATCCGACGCCCCGCCGCGGACGCCGCCAGATTCCGGTGCCGAGCGGTCTGCGCGTTCCGATAGCGATGCGCTTCGTCGATGATCAACAGACCATCCTCGCTCCACTCCACACACCGCCGGGACAGCACACCATCGGACCAAACCGTGCCGGGTGTACCGAACTGCTCCAGCAGCCCCTGCCACTGAGACACCAGCGGGCGCGGGCAGACCACCGTGACCCCCCCTTTCCCACCCTGCCCTTGAACCTGAGCGGCACATTGCAGCGCTACCCCCATGGCTGTGTAGCTCTTCCCGCTGCCCACCGGGTCACACACCAAGCACGTGTTCCACGCCACAATCCGGTCCCACGCCGCCGCAGCTGCGTCGCGCTGGAGAGGACGCAACCGAGCATCCCCCGCCGCGTTTGCAGACACTCCGTAGCTCCACCGCCAACGAGCCCACAGCGTGTCGCGCCAATCCGCCGGCAACGGCGACACCTTAGGAACCCCCACGGCGCCACCGTCACAGCCACCGTCACAGCCACCGTCACAGCCACCGTCGCAGCCACCGTCGCAGCCACCGTCGCAGCCACCGTCACAGCCATCGGTGCCAACCCCTCCACCCCGCGCGGTCGCCAGAAAATCCGCCCAGACCAATTCGCCAGACGCACTCATCGGCCCAACGCCTCGACCACCGCCGACAGCTCACAACTCTGGAGCGAGAGCCGCACCGCCTCCCCCCGAATCACCGCCAGGTCTCCCCGCGACAACCCCAAGGCACCGGCCACCCACCGGTCGAGCGCCATCCAACCCGCAGCATCCTCCGGGTCCAACTGCAAACGCGCCGACAGCGCATCGAGCACCGGGTCACCCTCGAGCACCGCGCGCACCATCGGCACCCGCGCCACGTTCCGAAGCATGAACCGCCGATAGCCCGACAGCGCACGCTCCGCACGAGACGCCGCACAAAACCGCACAGGCGTGGAACATAGCCAGGCCGCCAACCGCACGCCGGCGCGCGCATCCCGCACCGCCACGCAATATGTCGTGTTCAACGCCACCGGCCCACCATCCGCTACCGGAGGAACGTACGCCGCATCCAGCCGAATCCCGATGTCGCGCCAAACCACCCGATGGCCCAGGTTCTCCGGCGCGCTCCGGAACACCGTCCACGCCGGATCACCCACCCCAGCGTCCGCGCGGCGCCCCAACCGCTCCGCATGTTTCACGAACCACGCCCGCTCAGCGCTCGACAGCCGCGACTCCGACCACACCGCGCCGTCGTGACGGTCGTGGGCATAGAGGATGGTGCCCGACGCCTCAGCACACATCGGCCGAACATCCGACCCGCGCACGACACCAACCGTCGCCTCGCCCTCCACAGCCGCGTCCAGAAAGCACGCGTTGGCGCCCGTCTTCACGCCCATCCGAGTCGCGAAAGCACCCGAGAGCCGCTCGGCGCATTGCTCCAAACGACGCAACACATCGATGGCCCCGGCGTCGAGCAGCGGCCACTCGCTCCGCGGATCCAGCTCCGCCCCCAACCGGCTCGGCGTCGTCACCCCCGACCGCCCCGCGCCGTCATCCAGGCGCACCATCGGCATACTCGGCGCGAGCGCCTGACGACGGGCAACAATCACCGCCGGAAACACGTCGGCGGCGAAGTGCGCCACCGCGCTGTCGGACAGGTCCCGCAGGCGTCGAACCTGCGCATCGCGCAGCAGCCCCGCCCGCATCGCCGACGCGTATCCAGCCGTGAAGAGCTTCGCCGGAACCACCAGCGCGAACGCCCCACCATCCCGCAACAGCCCCAACGAACGCTCCACAAACGCCACCGCGAGGTCCGGCTGGGAACCGAACGGCTTCCCCGCACCAGCGTCCCGCATCCACGCGTAGCGCTCCCGCAATCGGCGGCGCTCGTCGGCCGGCAACCGCGCCAGACGCACCCACGGGGGATTGCCAACGATGGCGTCAAACCCACCCCGCGCAACCACGTCCCCGAAGTGCACAGCGAAGTCGAACGCTGGCGTCCAAGCCCCTGATTCTGCTGCGCAAATCCGCTCACGCAGGTGCTGTACTGCCGCCTCCGCAGCGCGCAATCGACGCGACTCCGCAACCGACAACCTGCTGCAATACCCATTAAATCCGGTAACTTACGCGCCTCCAGCCCGCGGACTTCCGCCTCCTTCACGCGCGCCGCCGCCTCCAGCAAACTCACCGCGACGGCGAGCTCCGCCGCACGCAACTCTTCGGCCAAACGCGCTTTCTCTCGACCGTGCGCAGCGCCGAACGCCTCCGCCAAATCCGCCAGCCGCTCGTGGGCACCCGGCGCCGGCCGCGCTCCGTCAAAAGCGGACCAATGCGACACGCCGATCAGCGCGTTGCCCCGCCGAAACCGATGTCCCAAGTTCGGCAGCGGCTCCACATCACCCCCGTCCGGCAACACCGCCGCGAGC
The DNA here is from genome assembly GCA_965367675.1 of uncultured Myxococcales bacterium. Lineage (GTDB taxonomy): Bacteria > Myxococcota_A > Bradymonadia > REDH01 > REDH01 > CBDUJZ01. Next base: position 19,160 of record CBDUJZ010000054.1, read on the forward strand.
GCGAGCCAGATGCGAAGCTCCGCAATGGTCACCGCGCTCGCCGACGTGTCGACGCCATACAGCGACGACTGAATCACAGCCCGAGTCGCCGTCGCTTCGTCCTCTCCAAACGCCACCCGCCGCAACGCCGTCAGCTTGCGCAACGCGCCGAGCAAGAACGCGCCCGAACCCATCGCCGGGTCGAGCACGCGGATGTCGTCCAGCGCCGCCCGGACCGCCGGCAGCTCGGCCGGCTCCAGCGACTGGTCCGACATCAACACCGCCGCAATATCGTCGCCCACCCGGGCGCCCAACGACTCGCTCAACGCGTCCGTCACGCACTCCTCCACCAGCCGAACCGGCGTGTAGAACGTACCCGTGTCGCCCCGCTGCGCCGGATGCATCAAGCTCTCGAACACCGCCCCGAGCATCTCCGGATCAACACCCACGCGCGTCTCATCCTCGGCCTCCACAAACCGGTACCGCTCCAGCGTGGACTCCACCAGCTCCCGCAGCACCTCGTCCGGCAGCGACAACTCGGGCCACTCGCGCTCCAACGGCGACTCCGTGAACAATCCGCCGTTGAGATACGGGATGCGGCGCGCCGCCCACGCTTCCGGACGCCCGTCCACGGGCCGGTTCAGCACATCGAAGAACAACGGTCGCAAGCGCTGGCCGTAGATACGCTCCGTGCGCGGGTCCAGAACGAGCGCCGCCATGAACCCCGCATCCCCATCAAGCCACTGTTTTTGCTGTACAAAGTACAGAAACATCATCCGGCACAGGAACGTCATCGATAGCGCGTGCCGCTGAAGCGGGTCGGTCGGCCCCTGCAACCAACCGCCCGAAATCTGCTGCACAGACGCCCGCACATCACGGAAGAACGCCGCGCCCACCGCGCGCTTGCGGAGCAGCCGAAACGCCCGCAAACACGCCACGGCCGAGTGCCGCGTGGACACGAATGCCGCCCACGCATCGAGCGCGCGCGCGTCGATGTTCCGCGCCGTACTCGCGCAGTGCTCCGGCGCATCGTCCGTCGCTAGCGCCACGTGAATCGCCGTCCCCGCCGCGTCCACCACAAACGCCGCGCTGCACCCCGTCGGCGCCGAGCGAGCGTGACGACGCAACGCGCGACTCACCAACGCGACGTCGCGCTTCCGGTCCCCTCGAAGCAGCCAAAGCGGCGCCCCATCCCCCGGATTCAGCAGGCTCCCCTGCAGCTCGGCGTCCTTGGAAAACCCCGCGTGCCCCAGCGCCTGCAGCTCGACTGGGGTAATCCTCCGGCCCCCATCCCGCAGCAGCTGGATCAGGTCATTCGGGGTCTCGAGCGCGCCCACACGCGCAGCAATTGCGGTCAAATCGTCCAACATCGTCGTTCCTCCGTGGCGAACGGAACGGTGGTCGGACAACTCGGGCGGGCGTTGCGCCCTCTTTCGCCCTCAGCGCGGCGAAAAGGGCGCGGCGGCCACGGCTAAGGGGTGTTCCGCTGCAGCCCCGGCGGCGCCGTATTGGGCACCACGATGGGCAGCGGGATCACCTGGTTCGCTGGCGGAAGAATCGCCCCCTGGCGGGACGTGTTTGCCAGCATCGGCACGGCTACGCGAATGGCCGCAGCGACCACCGGCAGGCCCGCGCCCTGCAGCGTAAGCGTGACCGAATCGGAGCCGGTGCGGACCTCGAACTGTGACATCGCTTCCTGACTCGCGATCAGCCGCTGGTTGGCGTACTGCGAGTTCGTAACATCCCGAGATATCAGCGAAATCGCTTCGGCGATCTCGTCGCGAAGCAGCTCGGGCGACGCGTTCGGTTCCACGCCAAACAGGGTCACCGAGAACCCGCCACTCACCAGCGAAATCACCGCGCCATCGGCTTCGGAAAGCAAGCGGTTGGCGGACGAGGTGGCCGGCACCTTGGTCGACCACGCGCGCAGGGTCGCGCCGTTGATCACGAGCGCGGCGAAGGCCCCATCGGCAGCCCGCTGCAGCCCCGTCTCCCACACCGGCGCCGGAGGACTCGCCATGTCGGCCGCCAGATCGAAGCCCGACGTCGCCCAGCCCACCGCGGCGGCGTTTTGATACGGTAGCATGCGCAACAGCGACACGCCCTCGGGCGCCAGCACGTGCATGCCCGACGGAATCACGACGCCCTGACGCGTGCGCGCGCTCCGCGGGTCAACGCTGCCCGACCATGCCACCTGCGCGGCGCCGTCATCCAGACCGTTCATGCCCATCGGGCGCATGCCAAACACGCTGTCGATGGTGCTGCCGGAGAGCGCGAACGGCAGAACGCCAAACCCGGTCGGCAAGCCCGCGCGCAGGGCCGCGCCCAAGTCCACCACGGCCAATCCGCCGAGCTCATCGGACCGCGCGCCGAGGCCCGCGAACGAGATCGGAAGCGACGCGGCGGGCCCCGGTACGGGCGCACACCCATCGGCGATGGCACCCTCCATCGCCACATACGGCATCGCGCGCACGGCGGGGTCTTCGGCGGCAAAGTCCGCCACGGTCGCCACAAACGCCAACGCGAACAGGCTCCGCTGCGGGCCGCCGCAAGCGGGCGCCGGAACCTCGATCAGCACATGGCCGGGCCCGGTCGAAACCTGCACCCAGCCGAACACGGCCTGCGACGCCCGGTTCAAGTACGTGACCCAACCCTGCAGCTCCGGGCGCGCTTCACCGCGCAGCTGGCCGAGCACTTGGCTCACCCACACCTGACCGCGGCCGAGCGCGCTCACCACGGCGTCCGACTGATCGGTCTCGACGAACACCGTCGCGGAGCCGTCCCCACGCACGCCAATCCACAGCGCGCGGACCTCGAACGGGTCCAAGAAATCGAGCGCCGTGCGCAAGCCCTCGGGAAGGCTCGCCCGGTCACGCACGCCCATCGTCACCAGCGCATCGAGCGGCATCGCCTCTGGCACCTGGAGCGGCGACGCGCTCGGCGCGCCCTGGTCGGCCACGAACATGCCCGACTCCGCCGCCGTAGCGCCGGGAGACGCGACATCGACGACCGCGCGGGCCCATTCCCCGTCCCACGCCAGCGCCATGCGCCGGGCGCCCGGAGCGACCGCCAACGTGGCCTGCGTCGCCGGGTCGATCGCCTCGAACCGGTTCACCGCGAGCTCACTCAGCAGCCCCGCCACACGCTCCGCGCTGTCCTCGCCACGGATGCCACGGCTGGCCCACTCCTGGAGCGCCGCGACGTCGACCAGCACCACGCCGTCCCCCATGGGAACCAACGGGAGCAACGCGTCCGGACGAGCAGCCACCACCGGCGGCGGTGCATCGCCCTCGGCGGCCGGAGCCGGAGACACCACCTCATCCTCGGCAGCCGCTTCCAGCGCCGCGCTCTGGCCCTCCGCGGTGCCGTCCACCCCACCGGCCTGGCCAGCGGCCGCGCCCTCAAGGGAGGCCCCCTGAGCGCCCGCGACAGCCTCCGAATCGGCGGCGGGGCGGTTGCACGCGGCCGTCGAACTGACCAGTGCAAAAACGAGCGCAAGAACGTGGCGATTGTAGGGACGGGTGCCGTACACGATACTCCAGATGAACGAGGCGGCGAGAGCGGTGACCATAGCGCACCACGCGATGACAACACAGTCACGCACGGAGTCTCCCGCAGGCTCTCGCTTAGTGATCTTCCGACGCGCCTCAACCCATGCCCATCTACGCCCTGCACAGCGCTCCGGTTTTCCCGGACCCCAACGACGCTGAACCCGACGGACTGCTCGCGCTCGGCGGCGACCTCAACCCCGCCCGCGTGCTTCGCGCGTACACGCGAGGCATCTTCCCGTGGCCCATCCCCGGCGCCCCGCTCGCGTGGTTCTCGCCGGACCCGCGCATGCTCCTGCACTTCCCCAACCTGCGGGTCTCGCGCAGCCTCCGCAAACGCCTCCGAGACGGCGACTACCGCGTCACCATCGACACCGCGTTCGACGGCGTCATCGACGCCTGCTCCACCATGCCCCGCGCCGGACAACAGGGCACCTGGATCACCAGCGACATGGTCGCCGCCTACCGCCGCCTGCACACCATGGGCTACGCGCACTCCGTCGAGTGCTGGCAGGGCGACACCCTCGTCGGCGGGCTGTACGGCGTGTCGGTCGGCGGTATGTTCTGCGGCGAATCCATGTTCCACACGGCCACCGACGCCTCCAAGGTCGCGTTCGTATCCCTGGCGCGCCAACTACAAGCGTGGGGGTTCCACTTCCTCGACTGCCAGCTGCACACGCCCCACCTTGAGAGCCTAGGCGCGGCCACGGTGCCCCGAACCGAGTTCCTCGAACAGCTCGCAGAAGCCCAAACGGTAGAAACGAAGCGCGGACCCTGGAAATTCGACCCACCGACTGAATAAAGTGGGCCGCGAGACCGTCTAATACGTTCGTGCCGTAGTCAGACGCCCACTTCCGGCGACCCGCGCGCCTCGGAAATTCGCTGGCGCCGGGTTCGAAGAGGGGCTAGGCGAGACGTCACGCTCACGCTCCTCCACCGAATGCCATCGAACCCCCCAAAGGGACTCGGTCCGTTTACACAGTCCGTACGGGACTTGCTGGAAGAGGTGTATCCAGCGCTTCCGACCGCCGAGATGCACATCGCGTTCGCGGATGTCGTCGGCGGTGAGCACAAGTCGAAGGGCAACACCGCCGCGTTCGCCGACGCCATCCGCCGGTTGCTGCAAGACCACGCGCCGCTCGGCCCCAACGCCGTCACCAACGCCCTCGGCGCCATCGCCGAGGAGATGGCCCAGCTCGAGGCCAGCGGCGTACGCAGCCTCGCGCGGCAGATTCAGCGCTCCAGCAGCCGCGACCTGCGAGACGACCGCTGGACCTTCGAACAATACTGGAAACCGACGGCCTCGCACCTCGTCCTGCGCTTCCCCGACGAAGAGCACATGGGCCGCTTCTGCGAGCGACTCGTCCGCGAGCAAACGTTCGAGTGCCACCTCGACAACCCGCCGCAGGAGTTCTCCGCCATCTCGCTCAACATTGGCGTGGTCGGCGTCGAGCTCGAGGTCATCGTCGCCGCCGGCATCGTCCGCGTGAAGCCCGACAACACCGTGCTCTGCGCCATTCAGCACGTCCCCGCAGGCATTCGCCGCAGCGCCGCCCGACGACGCGCGCGACTCTCGCAGAACGTCATGGCCGTCTCCGGCACGTCGACGCCAACCGGGCAGACCGACGTCATCCGCAGCGCGTTCACCACCGAACGCGACACGCTCACCCCCATCGGCGACTTCGCGAACGTGCCCACCGGCGGCCACCAAGTCGTGACCACAAACGTCACCAATCGCGACCGCTCCGCCCTCAGAAAACGCGGGCGCAGCCGACACGCCGCGAGCTACCGCGGCACCGATATCGAAGACGAGCTCACCCGCTTCGGGCGTATGTCCGGCCAACGCCGAGCGCCTGAACTCGACTCACTTCAGCACGTCGCCGAGCAACTCACCTCGCACGAGGTCCGGTCCGAGGCGCGCCGCGCAGAGCCCACGTCCCCCTTTGACCAAAGCGACACTCAGCCGGTCGCGCGGCTCCGCGACACGCAGAGCAGTGGCCACTACATGGCTGCGGACAGCAGCCGGCACACGCCCATCGCCTCGCGCGCGGTCGGCGCCACCATCGTCTCTCGCGCGTCTGGGGCCCACCCGCTCGGCGGGCCGCCTGCGCTGCTGCTGCGCGCCGCGAACCTGCACGCCGTCTCGATCCTCGACCTCACGACGCCCACCGGTCGCTGGTGCTTCACGATCGCCAGCGGCGCGCTCGAGACCGCCCGCCCCTTCCCCGGCTCCCGCCCGCTGCTCCTCGACGCAGACGGCGGTGTCGCGTCGCTCCGCGCCGTGCTCGGCGACGAAGTCGTGGCCTTCGACATCTCGGCCTACGAGCCCCGCGCGACACAGCGACGCGGGCACGGGCCGGTGGTCCCGCAGGCGTGGGCTTGGCTCCGCGACGTCTGCCTGCGCATGGACACCATCGAGGTCGAGCGCGTACTCGCGCGGCACCTGCCCCACCACGCCAACCTGGCCGATGGCGCCGAAGACCTCATCGACGCGCTGCCGTTCACATCGATCGAGGCCGACTTCATCGAGCTGCTCTCCGTGGGCATGACGCTCGAGACATCGATGGAACAATCCGGCATGCCCGAGGTGCGCTCCCGCGCGCTGGCCCTCGCGATGGAACGCGGCGGACTCCTCAGCTGGCGGACACCGCGCACACGCGAGTCCCGTATCAACGACGCTTGGCTGTGGATCGCGACCAAGCTCCGCGACGTCGAATCCGGCAACCCGTTCGACTTGCTCGAGGCCCACTGGGCGTCGGACGCCTCGCTGATCCGGCACGCCTGCGACACGACCCTGCGCACGCTCGACCTGGACTTCGTCGCCGCCGAGGGCAACAGCATGCAGCGGTCGGTGGCCACCCGGGTGCGCGACGCGCTCATCGCCGCCCGCGACCGGCTGCACGACCCGCTTGAGCGCACCAACGAGCGGCGCAAACTGGTCACGGAAGACCACCTCGCACACTCGCTGCAACTATTTGAATCGCAAGCGGAATCCGCGCTTCGAGAGTCCAACAACGCCATGGCGATCGACAGCCTCCGGCGCGTGGTCGAGCTCGCCCCCAATCGGCGCAGCGCGCGTGCCCAACTCGACGCGCTCACATCGACTCGGCGCGTCACGACAGGAACTGAGTGAAGCCCATCGTACGTGTCTTCGACCGACATCCCATCGTTCTCGCGCTGTCCGCCGCCTTGGCGCTCGGCGCGTCCGCCTGCCACGGCCCTGAGCGCCGCGCGCTCGGCAGCGACGTCGCCGCCGAGCTCAACGGCGACGCCAACGCGTGCGACCAGGGCGACCCCTACGCCTGCACCAACGTGGGCGCGGCCTGGAGAGACGGCACAGCGGGCGCTGTCGACGAAGTGCGCGCCATGGCCCTGTTCACCGCCGCCTGTGAGGCCGGCGCCGGAATCGCGTGTGTGAATCAAGCCGCTGGCCTGGACGCGGACGCCGCCGAGGCCCTGCTGCGCAGCACGTGCGAGACCGAGCCGACCGCCTGTTTGGAGCTCGGCCGACTGCTGACGCCCGCGCGCCCCGACGACGCTTTTCACGCGTTCGCCGCCGGTTGCGAGAGCCGGATTCTCGCGGCCTGTACGGGCCAAGCGATGGCCCAACTCCACGGCACCGGCGTGTTCGCCGACCCCGAAGCCGGCGTCGCCCTGCTACGTTCCACGTGCAACAATGGCGAAACCAGCGCCTGCCGCGAGCTCGGCCGAGAGCTGATGCAACCGACCAGCCCCGCGCACCAACCCGACCACGCCCAGCTGCTACTCGAAGGCGCCTGCGCGGGCGGCGACGGCGAAGCCTGCGCCATGGTCGCAGACCTGCAAAACGACGCGACGCCGGAAGGCCTGCGCGAAGCAGACATCTTCCGGCGTCGAGCGTGCGAGCTCGGCTGGGACCCCGCCTGCGAAGGCTAGCGGAACTCCGCTAGCGTAGGCTGGTGGGGAAGAACCGCCGAGCGACGACTACTTGGCGGCAGCGTAGTTCGCGGCAACCTGATCCCAGTTGATCACCGAGAAGAACGCCTCAAGGTAGTCCGGGCGGCGGTTCTGGTACTTCAGGTAGTACGCGTGCTCCCACACATCCACGCCCAAGATCGGCTTATGGCCGAACGACACGGGCGAGTCCTGGTTCGGCGTCGCGCCAACGTGCAGCTTGCCCGACTCGTCGAAGCCCAACCAAGCCCAGCCGGAGCCGAACTGCGTCGCGGCAGCCTTCTTGAAGCTGTCCTTGAACTTCTCGAACGAACCGAAAGCCTCCGTGATCGCGGCCGCCAGCTCACCGGTCGGCTCGCCGCCGCCGTTCGGCGACATCACCGTCCAGAACAGACGGTGGTTGTAGAAACCGCCGCCGTTGTTGCGCACAGCGCCACGCACCGACTCCGGGAGAGCCTTGAGGTCCGACAGGAGCTCCTCGATCGACTTGCCGGCAAGCTCCGGGTGACCCTCCAAAGCAGCGTTCAGCTTCGCGGTGTAGCCCGCGTGGTGCTTGCTGTGGTGGATCTCCATCGTCTTCGCATCAATGTGCGGCTCAAGGGCGTCGTAGGCGTAGGGCAGCTCGGGAAGTTCGAAGGCCATCGGTTCTCCTAGGGGTGTGACCGATCGCGTCGGTCGTTGGATAAGGTTTGCGCCACACACCCTAAGCATTCACCCTGTGGTGTCAATGACGCCCGCCCCCCGCACGACATGCGCCAACCAACCGTTTTTCCGACACTTCCAGCCCTCGCCGCGCTCACCCTCGCGCTCGCCCTCACCGCTTGCGCTCGGCGTCCCAACACCAGCGAAAACGCCACCAGCCCGACCGTAAACCAAGCCGCTGAAACCGCTGCAGAAACGACCGCCAACGACACCACGCCAGACCTCCGCTGCAGCATCTGCTTCGCCCACAACTACCAGCGCCGCGGAGCCCACGGATACGGCACAGACGCCTCCGCGCAGACGCTCGACACACTCCGGTCCATCGGCACGCGCGCGGTGAGTCTCACGCCATTCCTGTTCATGGCCACCACCACCGGCACCACCTTCCGACGCGCCGACACACTCCCCGGCGGTGAGCGCGCAGACCGCGTACGCGCCGAGGCCGCGCAGGCCCAACAACGGGGCATGATGGTCATGATCAAACCCCACATTTGGATCGGAAACGGGTGGCGCGGCAACATCGACCCCGACCCGGCGCAGGGCGGCTGGGACGCCTGGTTCGCCGGCTACCGCGAGATGATCCTCGAATGGGCCGTGCTCGCCCAAGACGTCGAAGCCGAGTGGTTCGTCATCGGCGTGGAGCTCGTGTCCTCGACGGCGCAACACGACGCCGAGTGGCGCGCCCTCATCGCCGACATCCGCGCGGTGTACGACGGCCAAATCACGTACGCCGCCAACTGGGACGAGGCGGAGAACGTCACGTTCTGGGATGCGCTCGACGCCGTCGGTGTGCAGATGTTCGCGCCCCTCGTGGAGCCCGGCGAGGCCGCCACCCCCACCAGCCTGCGCGAAGGCGCGAACGCATGGCTACAGCACTACATCGCGCTACTGCAGCCCGGCCAGCCGCTGATCCTCACCGAGGTCGGCTATCTGAACCGCCCCAACGCCGCCGTGCGCCCGTACGAGTGGCCCGACAGCCGCACCGAGGCCGCGACGACCGCCGGAGACCAAGCACAGGCGGAGGCGTATCGCGCCGTGCTCGACACCTTCGGCACGCACGACCGCGTGGACGCCATCTACTGGTGGAAGGTCTTCACGGACCCCAACAGCACGGAAGAAGGACCGGTCGGGTTCTCGCCCATCGGCAAACCCGCCGAAGCGGTGCTGCGTGAGGCGTGCGCGCCGTAGGACGAGCCGGCCCAAAGCCTGCCAAGACTCAAGCGCACAACACCACGCAACATCTGGCGCGAACGCACGAACACGCCTCTGACACGCCGCACGTCGGCACGACCCAGAGGCCTCCATGTCCAACGTATCCTGCGCCAACGACTCCTCGAAGACCCACCAACTGCCGCCCGTCGACGACCCGAACGCGCACGCCAACGCCCGCTGTGACAGCGCCAGCGCGGGCAGCGTACTCGGCGACCAAGAGACCGACGTGAACGCCGCCCGGTCCCTCCGCGACGGCCTCCAGCACCTCGACGTGCCCGTCTCCGACACCCTCTCGGACACGCTCGACGGGCTCGGCATCGTCGCGCGCTTCTCCGACAACCTGTTCGGCGAAACGCAGTACGCGACCTCCGGGACCGGCCGCGCAGCAGCGGCAACCGTCGACACCGCCGCCTCCATGATGGCCGACCGCGCCTTCGACAACCTCCTCGGCAGCTCCGGGCTCGGCGCCACCACCGGCTCCGTTCTCGGCGTGATCAACAGCGTCGACGGCTTCCTCGACGTGAACGACGCCCCCAAGGTCCTGACCAGCTTCGCCAGCAACCTCGACCCGGCAAACCTGGCGACCCACTCCGCCGACCTGCTCGTCGACGTCGGCACGGTCACCGCAAACGCCTTCACGAACCCCGACCTCGCGCGAACGCAGCTCCAGCAAGTGGACGCGGACGCCGTCGCGGGCGAGTACGGCGCGCCCATTCAAGGCGCCGCCATCCTCGGCAATCTGCTCGCGGACCCGACCGAAACGGCGAACACCGTCACCAGCGCCGACGCGGCCAGCGGAGACTACGGGGTGTTCGTCGCGTGGGGCAACGCGGCCGTCGACCTCATGACGGACTCAGGCGCAGCGAACGCTCCACCGCAGATGGTGTCCATGGAGGAGGTCGAACGGCGCCAGACCTTCGTTGGGGCGCTGTTCTAGGGAGCTTCGGGGCTGGTGCCCCCACCGGCGCCGTCTTCCATGGCGTCCACGCCCAGCGTCTCGAGAACGTCGCTGTCGTCCAAAATCGCACCATCAAGCGCGCCCCAGTCGACGGTAGCACCCGCGCCCTCAACCCCGAACAACAACTCCACTTCGCCGGAATCCACGGCATTGAGCGCCCCGCCGCTACCGACACCGTAGAAACCCAGGATCGTCGCAAAGTCCGGGTCCTGACAGAAGCCGTCCTGGCAGATCCACTCGCCGCACGAGGAGTCATCGGAGCAAGAAGCGTCGTAGTACTCGAAGTTGCTGCGCGCCGGACGGGGGCGGTCGGTGAGGTCTTGGGCGACACACCAGTTGTCCACGCACGCGTGCGGTCCACAGTCCGCGTCGGCGTTACACGCGCCGTCGGGGTCATTGTACCAAGTGAGCGCGCCGAGCTCGACGAAGGTCATCGGCTCGTCCGCGGCGTCGGGGTAGCAGTAGCCGGGGAACACGCAGTCGGCGCCGGCTTGCTCGCACTCGTGGTCGGCGAGACAGCCGTCCAGTCCTGGCGGTGTCACCTCGGCGAGCTGCGCGTCCTGGCTCACAAAGCCGGGTTGCGTGCACCAGCCGTCGGCGCAGAGCCAAGGACCGCAGTCGGTCGCGCCCACGCATGAGGTGTCCCAGTAGCGGTAGTTCTCCGCCGGCAGCATGCGCCGGTTGGCGTCGGCCGGGGAGCTGCACGTGTTGTTGAAGCACACCCACGGACCACACTCGTGGTCGTACGCGCAGACGCCGTCCTCGTGGTCGAACCACTGCGACGCCAACACGCCGCTCAGGTCGACCGCGACGTCCGGCGACGCGGGTACACACTCGGCGTGGACGCAGAGCTCGTCGCTCGCACAGTCTTCATGCTTGAGGCACACGTCGTCCACCCAATCCGGCGCCGTCGGACCGGCCGACCGACAGGCCGACGCG
>CBDUJZ010000055.1:0-30197 GCA_965367675.1 uncultured Myxococcales bacterium
GGGGGCGTGGGCCCGGATTGGGTTGCCGCTAGAGGTCGGTGTCGAGGTCGGCCAGGCGTCGGTAGAATGTGGCGCGGCTGATGCCTAGCAGTCGTGCGGCCTTGGTGCGGTTGCCGTCCGAGGTCTTGAGGGCGGCTCGGATGCGCTCCGTTTCGTCGAGGTCGCGGGCGATGGCGCGGTACTCACCGGTGGTGGAGCCGAGGTTTCGGAGCTCGGGCGGTAGGTCTGTGCGGTCGACGGTGGTGGTGCGCGTCCGCACGGCGGCGAAGTCGATGGCGGAGCGGAGCTCGCGTACGTTGCCGGGCCATGCGTATTCGAAGAGGGCGGACATGGCGGCTTCGGTGAGTCCGTCGAGCGGCTTTCCGGTGGCGGCGCTCGCCCGCTCCAGGAAGCGGTTCACCAGCAGTGGGATGTCCGCTCGGCGTTCGCGGAGCGGTGGGAGCATGATGCGGGCGACGCGGATTCGGTACATGAGGTCGGCGCGGAAGTTGCCTTTCGCGACCTCTTCTTGCAGGTCGCGGTGGGTCGCCGTGATGACGCGGACGTCCACTTTCCGGGGGCGGGACTCGCCGACGCGGGTGATCTCGCCGTCTTCGAGCACGCGGAGGAGGGCGGTTTGGACTTCGGGGCTGATGTCGCCGATCTCGTCGAGGAACAGGGTGCCGCCGTTGGCCGCTTCGAAGAACCCGGGCTGGTCGTGCGTCGCGCCGGTGAAGGCGCCCTTGCGGTGGCCGAAGAGCTGGCTCTGCAGCAGTGATACGGACAGGCCGGCGCAGTTGACGGCGATGAAGCGTTTGTCGCGCTGCGGGGACTCGGTGTGCATCGCTCGGGCGACGAGCTCTTTGCCGGTTCCGGTCTCGCCGGAGATGAGCACGGTCCAGCCGACGCCGGCGAGGTCGCGGATTTGGTCGTACACGGAGATCATCGCGGGGGTGCCGCCGACGAGGTCGTGGAAGGTGGCGCGGTCGTCGAGCAGGCGCCGGAGATCGTGCACCTCGGACTCGTCATAGAAGACGAGGAAGGTGCGGTCTTCTTCTCGAGGATCGTCGAAGACGTCGACGCCGAGCGTGCGCTGTTTGCCGTCCCCGGCGTCCACGCGGACCACGATGCGTTCGCGGTCTTTGGGCGCGGAGCGCGACAGGCTTTGCAGGGTGGAGATGGCCTCTGGGGAGAGCGGAAGGGTCTCGTTCCACTGCTGTCCGACGGCGTCTTGGGCGTTGAGGTCGAACAGGTTGGCGGCCATGCGGGACACGTGCCCGACGCGACCGTCGCTCTCGACGACGACGGTGCCGGCGTGCAGTTGGTCGAGGATCTCGACGAGGTCGGCGTTGGCGCGTTCGACTCGGTGGAGGGTGGCTTCGAGCCGCTTCGCCATGTGGACTCGCTCGGTCACCTCGGTGGCGACGCCGCTGACGGTCCACGAGTCGCCGATGCCGGCCATCGGGCTCATGCGCAGCTCGAGCACGCGCCCGCCGCTCTCGATGACCGCGCTGGACGTGTTTCCGCCGAGGGCGGTGTGGACGGCCTCTACCGCGGCGGGGAAGTTGCGCACCACGTCGACGAACTGTCCGCCGACGGGGTCCGTCGAGGGGGAGGTGTCGGGGTGGAGCGTGTCGCCGGCGTAGTCGCCGAGCACGTCGCCGAGCGCGGTGCCATGGACGAGGGTGACGCGGCCGGCTTCGTTGAGCGAGAAGATGGTGATCGGGGCGGCGGTCACCACGGCGCTCAGGCGGTGTTCGGTTTCGCGCAGTCGCGACTCGGCGCGGGCGCGGGCGACGAGGTTCTGGGCGAAGCGCAGCGCGATGGCGATGCGCACGCTCAACACCTCGGGGCTCACCGGCTTGGCGATGTAGTCGTCGGCGCCGGCGTCGAGCACCGCCTTGAGGTCTTGGGGGCCCTTACGCGCGGTGATGATGAGGATCTCTGTGTCCTGACCGCGGGGATGCGCGCGCATCTTTCGGCAGAGCTCGAGTCCGTCCATGCCGGGTAGGATCCAGTCGAGCAGCACGAGGCCGAACTCTTGGTTCCGAAACAGCTCCCACGCCTCTTCGGCGTTTGCACATCCGTGCGCCTCGAGGCCGTTTACGGCGGCGACGGTCTCGATCAAGCCGAGCATGTGGGGATCGTCGTCGACGATGAGTGCCCGAATCATACGCTAGCCTTCTGGCGGGCGCGTGGCGTCCGTCGTTGTGTCTGTGGTCGTTGCGGCTTCCGCGCCTTCGCTGGTCGCCACGCCCTCGCTGCGTGCCGCGGCGAGGAGGGCTTCGACCGATTCTTCGATTCGCGGCGTGGCGGTCGATTGCGCGGTGGCGTCGGCTTCGCGGAGCTCCTCGATCAGGTGCTCGACCACGCGCGCGGCTGCGCCCACGACGGGGAAGCCGAAGGTCTTACCGGTGCCCGCCAAGCTGTGGGCGGCGCGGCCGGTGCGTTCTGCGGCGTCGGGGTCCCAGGTGCCGTCGAGCAGGGGTTGTGCGTGCGCGACGATCTCTTGGATTCGTTCGGCGAGGCGCGCGGCGTAGGCGTCGCGCAGCTTTTGGAGTCGCGCTGCGAGCTCTGACTCAGAGATTGTCATTGTGCTCCGTGTGCGTGGGAGGGTGGCCGGCGCTGCACCGGCGGCAGCCCCACGGAAGAGCTCCGTCGCGCACACCGACAGAACGTCGGCGGCGAGCATGGCATTCGGTCTTGGTCACTATTCGGCGCAGTTCGCGTCGTCGCGTTCCAGGATTCGGAACTCGACGCGGCGGTTCTCCGCGCGTCCGTCCGCGCGCCCGTTGTCGGCGATTGGAATGGTCTCTCCGTACCCTTGCGCCTCGAGGCGGTCGGCCTCGACGCCGCGGTCTACGAGGTACCGCTGTACGGAGCCTGCGCGGCGCTGTGAGAGGTCGAGGTTGTAGTCGTCGGCGCCCCGGTTGTCGGTGTGGCCTTCGACGCGCACTCGGCGGATGGCGCCGAGGCCGGTGAGCAGCTCGGCGACCTGGTCGAGCAGCTCGTACGAGCGGCTCTGGATCACGTCGGAGTTGGTGTCGAAGTGCACGTTGTCGAGGATATCGATGGAGTCGCACTGCAGCGACACGAGGCCGGCGCCTTCTTCGGGGCATCCGTCGTCGTCCTCGAAGCCGTCGAAGTCCTCGGGCTCGTTGGGGCACACATCGGTCACGTCGGGGCGTCCGTCGCGGTCGTTGTCAGGGTCGGCGCAGCCGTCGGCGTCTTCGAAGTTGTCGAAGTCTTCGGGCAGGTTCGGGCACCCGTCGTCGGCGTCGAGGATGCCGTCGCCGTCGTTGTCGAGGTCGGGACATCCATCGGTGTCCTCAAACGCGTCCACGTCTTCGGGCTCGAGCGGGCAGGCGTCCATGTCGTCGAGGACGCCGTCTTGGTCGTTGTCGAGGTCGGGGCATCCGTCGGCGTCTTCGAACTCGTCGAAGTCCTCGGGATCGAGCGGGCACTCGTCGTGGATATCGCGGATGCCGTCGCGGTCGTTGTCCGGATCGGGGCAACCGTCGTCGTCCTGGAACAGGTCCATGTCCTCGGGCTCGTTGGGGCAGCCGTCGAGGTTGTTGGGCAGTCCATCGCCGTCGCGGTCCATGCTGGGGCGGCTGGCGTAGGCGACTCCGAACAGGGCGCGCACGTTGGGCATGCCGGCGCCTTCGATGACGCCTGCGCCGAGTCCACCGGTGATGACGACGCCCGAGGGGGTGAAGTAGCGGGCGCCGACGCGAGCCTCGAGCGGTCGCTCCTCGGTGTCTCCGCGCAGGTCGCCAGAGATGGTGGCGCCGCCTTCGGCTTCGACGATGAGGTGCAGCGTGTCCGGGCGGTTGATCGGGATGTCGACCGCGGCGTGGTACGTGATGGCGTCGTCGACGCGCAGGTTAAGCAGCTGGGACGTGTGCCGGATCATGACGCCGGCGCCGACGGTGAAGCGGATGTGGTTGCGCAGGGCGTAGTCGAAGATGACCTGCGGGTGCGCTCGGAAGGGCTCGCCTTGCCAGTCGTCGTCGTTGCCGGTGGGCAGGTACAGGTCGCTGGTGATGGAGAGCGCCGCGCCTCCGGTCTCACCGTTGCGCCGGTTGGCGTCGAACAGGTTGATGGTGGGGACGACGCGGATGTCGCCGACTCCGGCGCCGCCCTGGTCGCCATCGGCGTTGGCGAGCTCACCGATCACGTCGCCGTTTTGCTGCAGTATGACCGGGATATCGATGCCGATCTCGAGTCGGTCGAACAGGCCGACAGCCGCGAGGACGTTCGCGGTGAGTTGCCCGGAGACGATGTCTCGAACGCGGTCGTTGGTGCCGGCCTCGCGGAGCACCAGCGGGTGGTCAGCGTAGTTGAGCAGCAGGCCGACTTCCCACTGTTGGGCGCGGAGGATCTCGGCGGAGCCGACGCCGAGGTAGTTGGTCGTCTGGCTCGGGCCGGGGTTGAACGCCTGCACGTCGAACTGCTGCCCGGACGCGGGGGCGCCGAGGAGGGTAACGAGGAGGGCGGGGAGGAGGGCGAGGCGGGGGAGCTTCATGAGATCGGATGTATACGTACAGAGCGTCGTCGAGCGCAAAGAGCGTCGGCGCGCGGGGTGGCGCGCCGGCGGTCTTTGGGTTCGCACGCTTCGCGGGCGCGGGGCCCACCAAGATGCGTGCACGACCGAAGCCGTGCACCCAAAGGGTCTAGCTGACCGTGTGCATGTGCACGTCTTGCTGCGGGAACGGGAAGGAGATGCCTTCCGCGTCGAAGCGGTTCTTGACGGCCTCGGTGAGACCGAAGTGCACGGCCCAGTAGTCGGCGGACTTGCACCAGGGGCGGCACGCGAGGTCGACGGAGCTGTCGCCCAATCCGGCGACGCCGACGAAGGGCGCGGGCTCGCTGAGGATGAGGGGGTTCTTGTTCATCTCGTCCATCAGCGCTTCCTTGGCGAGCTTGATGTTGTCGCCGTAGTCGATGCCGAAGGTGAGGTCGACGCGACGGTTCGCCTGGCGCGAGAAGTTGATGATGTTGCCACCGGTCACGGCCGAGTTGCCGACGATGATGGTGCGGTTGTCGGGGGTGAGCAGCGTGGTGGTGAAGATGGCCACCTCGTTGACGACGCCTTCTTCCCCGGCGACCTTGACGTACTCACCGACCGAGATGGGTCGGAAGATGAGCATGAGGAAGCCGGACGCGAAGTTGGCGAGCGAGCCCTGCAGCGCCAAGCCGATGGCCAAGCCTGCGGCACCGAGGATGGCGACGAAGGAGGTGGTCTGAACGCCGAGTCGACCGACGGCTGCGAGCACGACGACGACCATGAGGGTGGCGTACGCGAGGCTCTCTACGAAGCGGGTAACGGTCTCGTCGCCGGCGCGCTTGCCGACGGCCTTGGCGACCAAGCTCGACACGACCTTGGCGACCATGCGGCCCACGACCAGGATGATGATGGCCGCGACAACGTTAATCGCGAGGTCAACGCCGTTGGTAGCGAGATATTCTTTGATGGAGTCGAAATCCATGAGGGTCCTTTAGGTGTTGGGGGGCAGCGGACGCACAGATTTGCGTCGCGCCGAATGGAGGGTGAAAGGTTGGGGTCGGGGCCTATTCGGCGCCGACTCCGCGACGGATGCCGTAGTTGAACGACAAGAGCAGGGTGTTGGTGACCTGCCAGTCGTCGACGACTTGGGGGAGCTTGAGGAGGTTGATCTCGTACTGGACGGAGGCCCAGCTGGAGAGTCGCGCTCCGAAGTTCGCGCCGACCTCGTAGTTGGTGGCGGCGACGGGATCGAGGTCCTCGTCGATGGAGTCGTAGAACGGCATCAGCACTTCGAAGTTGGCTCCGTAGGTGAGGTCGTTGGAGGCTCCGTACAGCTCGATGGCGCCTTCAGCACCGATCTGGTTGTAGGTCTGCAGCGCGCGGGTCTCGATGGTGTCGGTGTCGGCGTCGTCGTCGAGCACGTAGCTACCGTTGGCGATGGTCTCGCGGGCACCAGCGCCGAGGCGGATGTCGAGCGCGAGGGTCTCCTCCGAGATGGGTCGGGCGAACACACCGACGGACTGCTTGAGGAACGTGGGCGAGAAGGAGTTGGTGAGCTGCAGTCGGTCGGCGACCGTCTCCTCTCCGTCCTGCACATACGTGACCTCTTCGGCGCGTACGTCGAAGCCTTGGAAGAGCGACGTCCGCGCGGAGGCACGGGCAAACGGACCGAACCAGGGCGCGTTGGTCAGGTGGTAGTAGTACACGGCCTCGAACTCGAGGTTGTCGCTGGCCTTCACGAACTCGTCGATGAGCGGCGTGCGGCTGATGGCCTCGTCGAGCGCGCCGTGGAGGCGGAGCTCGTGGTTTCCGCGCCAGAGCTCACCGTCGTAGGCGAGGTGCAGCGAGACGGTGAACGTCGCTCCGTCCTGCTGTCCGGGCACGCGGTTGCTACCCGAGACCTGCAAGGCCGCGCCGAGGTTGAGCGTGTGCGACCAGCCGTCGGGACGTTCGGCTTCGGCACCCAAGTTGGCCATCTCCGGCGGCACGTACTCGGTGTCGAGCGCGGAGGCGGAGGGGATGGCGACACCGAGCGAGAGCGCGGTCCAAACAGCGGAACGGAGAATTTTCATAGGGTTCTCTTGGAGGGAGTGAAACGAGGGCACGACGCAAGAGCGGAGTTCACCGCTCAAAGCGAACCGCGCACCGAACAATGGCACTTGATGCGGCTGCACTTGAAAGTGGTGTTGGAGGAGAACGACGCCCCGGACGCGTTCTGTCTCTTCTGTGAGACACTTATACTCGTCTCAATTCGTTTGTCCATTGTCTCTTTTGCGACACAGTCACATTTCGCAACCATGTGACATGAGGCGCGGTCCCCGCTACACTGCTGCTACTCGCGTCACCCTGCCCGTGGCGTTTTGGTTGCTGATCTGCCGCGGTTTAGGCGTCACGTTCGGAACGATGTCGGTGCGCGAGGCGGTACCGACCCGGAGACAGTCCATGATCGAAAAAGTTCTCCTCGTGGATGACGACCCGGATATTCGTATGATTGGCGAGCTTGCGCTGGCCAGTGTGGGCGGGTGGACAACGTATGTCGCCGGCTCGGGTGCGGAGGCGCTGCGGCTGGCTGGCGAGCATCTGCCGGACGTGGTGCTGCTCGATGTGATGATGCCAGAGATGGATGGCCCGACGACGTTGGAGCGGCTGCGTGCGACGCCGGCGACGGCGGGCATCCCGGTGATCTTTTGTACGGCCAAGGCTCAGCGGCACGAGGTGGAGTACTTTCGCTCCTTGGGCGCCGCGGGCGTGATCGCCAAACCGTTCGACCCGATGACCCTGCACGTGGACGTACGGAAGTTCGTAGAGGCGCTATGAGAGCGGTTGCGCTGGAGCGCGCGTGCCGTGGCGCGTCGTAGTGGCGCGGTCTTCCTCGGAGTCTAGCGTTGACGAGTTGCCCGTTTCCGCCGGCGCCTCGCGCGCGCGCGCGGATGAAGAGCAGCCCGCGGAATGGTCCGCGGATGACGTGCCGCCGCCGTTACTGATCGACCACGCCGACTACTTTGCGCTCGCGCCGGACCTGTTCACGATCACATCCAGCAGCACCGCGCTGACGCATGTGAACCCCGCGTGGACGCGGATCTTGGGATGGACGGACGAGCACTTGGCGAATCGTTTCTTCGCCGACTTTGTTCACGACGACGATCGGCCGACGCTGCACTTGTCGTACGTCAACCTGGAGCGGGACGGGCGCATCGATGGTGTCGAGCTGCGCATGCGATGCCGGGACGGTCGTTACCGGACGATTGTATGGAGCGCGGTCGAGGAGCGGTCTGCCGATCGGGTGTACGCGGTGGGCCGCGACGTGACGGAGTCCCGCGAAGAGCGGGCGCGTTTGGACCGCTTGAAGGACGAGTTCTTGAGCACCGTGAGCCATGAGCTTCGCACGCCGCTGACGTCGATTCGCGGCGCGCTCGGCTTGCTCGACTCGGGCGTCGTGGAGGACCAGCCGGAGAAGCGTCGGGAGCTGGTACGGATCGCGAGCGCGAACTGCGATCGGCTGGTCGCGCTCGTGAACGATATGCTCGATATGCAGAACATCGAGTCGGGGCTGATCCACTTTGATTCGCTGCTCGCGGACGTGAACGAGATCGTTCGCCGAACGGTGGCCCTGAACAAGAGCTTCGCCGACCTTTGCGATGTGCGTTTTGAGCTGTCGGCTTCGCGTCTGCCGCTGATCGCGGTGGTGGATACCGGTCGCATTGAGCAGGTGCTGAGCAACTTGCTGTCGAACGCGGCCAAGTTCTCGCCCGCCGGGTCCCATGTGGAGATTCGGGTCGAAGGCGTAGACGGCCGTGTGCGGGTGAGCGTGCGTGATTTTGGCGACGGGATTCCGGACGAGTTCCAGGCGCGGGTGTTCCAGCGGTTCGCGCAAGCGGAGTCGACGGACGCCCGCCGGTTCGGAGGTTCGGGGCTCGGGCTGCACATCTCGCGGCTCATCGTGGAGCGCCATCGCGGCAACATCGGGTTCGAGTCGACGGTGGGTGAGGGCACGATGTTCTGGTTCGACCTGCCGCTGGCTCCGGCGCGCCGCGCGCGGTTGTCGACGGAGGACGTGCTGCGGTTTACGCCGATGGCGACGCGGGCGGTGAGCGCGCTTCCTCGGGTGCTGCATGTGGAGGACGACGTGGACCTCGGCCGCATTGTGCGTGAGTGCCTCGGGCCGGACTTCGACGTGGTGACCGTCACGACGGCGCGTGCAGCGCGGCACCATTTTCGAGATGAGGCGGTTGACCTCATGATCTTGGACATCGGGCTGCCGGATTCGGACGGCCTGCGCCTCATTCCGCGTCTTCGGGTGGCGCAGCCCAACACGCCGGTGGTGGTGTTCTCGGGGGATACTTGTCCTCCCGGGGGTGTTGCGGGGGTCGAAGTTTGGTTAGAGAAGACAAGAACGACGGAGGTGGAGTTGGCCGCCATCGTGCGGACGCTGCTCAAGGCGTAGGCTGCACCTTCCGTATTGTTTTGTCTGTATCTGGTTGAATATGCTTAAGAATGTCGTGTCTGTTGCCGCCGTGTGCGTTCTCTTCGCGCTCGGAGGGTGCGACCAGCCGGTGTCCATTGAGACGCCTTGCCTGACCGATCTCGACTGTCCGTCCGAGATTTGTTTGGACGGCATCTGCGGTACGCCGCTCGGGGATTTGGACGCGGCACAAGCCGACGCGACGTCGGACGTGGCGCCTGGAACCGACGCCTCGGAAGACGCTGAGCCGACAGAGGATGTTGGCGGCGCGGACGTCGCCCCCGACGACACAACGGGCGACGTGAGGCCGGCCGACACGGGTGAGCCGAACCCCTGCGGCGGTACGGTCGCGCTCGTGAACCCGCCCGGTGGCGCTTGCGGTCAGTGCAACGCCGGCGCGTGGGCGTGCGACGGCGTCGACGCGACGGTCTGTGAAGAGCCCGACCCGTCGACCGTGCTCAACGGCTGCGGTGGTTGCGCGGTGTTGGCGCGTCAGCCGGGCACGCCGTGTGGCGGCTGCGGCGAGGCGTTGTGGGCGTGTGATGGCGCGGACACCGTGGTGTGTGCGGGCGCGATCACGAACGCTTGCGGTGGTTGCACGGTGCTGGACCGCGAGCCCGGCGCGCCGTGCGGTGCGTGCGGTGGCGGCGTGCTGGCCTGCGATGGCAGCGATTCAGTGGTCTGTGAAGACGACGGCGGGCTCAACGGCTGCGGCGGCTGCGGTCCGCTCACCGGAACGGTCGGCGCGCCGTGTGGCACCTGCAACGCCGGCGTCTGGACGTGCGGTGGTGACGACGTGGTGTGCGTTGGAGACTCGGCGGTGCTCAACGGCTGCGGCGGATGTACGGAGCTGACCGGCGCCCCAGGCGACGCGTGTGGCGCCTGCGATTCTGGAGCGCTTGTGTGTAACGGAACGGACGCGCTTCGCTGCGCCGACGACGCCGGTGCCGCCGCGCTCAACGTCTGTGGCGGCTGCGAAGAACTCGACAACGTCCCCGGCGACGCGTGCGGGACGTGTGACGAAGGTCAGTTTGTGTGCAGCGGCGATACGCTGGTGTGCGAGGGCGATCCCGGCGACGGCGGTTTGAACGACTGTGGCGGGTGCACGCCGCTGCCGGGCTTCGGCGCGCTGTGCGGAGGCTCCTCGTGCGACGGCCGGCAGGTCTGCGACGGCGCGAACCGCCTCGTGTGTGAGTGCGCGCCCGAGCCGTGCGGCAACGGGGTCTGGGACTTCGACATCGGCGAAGAGTGCGACGACGGGAACCTGACGGATGGCGACGGCTGCGATGATGGCTGTCGGACCGAGGGAGAGCCCGACGACGACACCTCGTGCAGCGACCCGTTCTTGATGCCGCGCAATGGTCAGGTCACGTTCGACTCCTGCGACCTGGACGACGACACGCGGCCGGCCGACGGTGACCCGAGCTGCTCGACCGCGGGCGACGCGGCGGACGCCATCATGGAGTTCACGCTGCCCGTGCGTTCGCGCGTCTCTATCGTGGCGCGGGACAACGACAACACCGTCGCGGTCGACACCCGCGTGTACGTGCGCTCCACCTGCAACAACCGAGACTCGCAGCTGGGCTGCGGTGACGATGTGTTGTGCGAGGACGCGGCCGTCCACACGACCGGCTGCGTGAACTCGGGCTCCACGCGGGTTCAGCCGCGCGAATCGTTCCTGTCGCTCGACCTGGACGCCGGCACGTACACGCTGGTGTTCGACACGCAGACCGGCCGGTTGGGCAGCACCAACTTCGGGTGCGGCGAGGTGTTGGTCTACATGTTCTCGGAGCCCATCTAGCGGCGTCGCTCTAGCGCCGCGCCGACGTCGCCCTAGTAGAACACGACCGGGTCGATGTTGATGCCGGTCGCTGTGCTCAGCGCTTCCTCGGCGGAGCCGCGGACGACCTCGAACACCCAGGTGTTGTCGGTGTCTTCGTGGATCGCGGCGTCGATGAATCGAATCATGTCGTCCGCCGGTGAGATGCGCGCAGCGATGTGGGCGGTGCGCACGTTTTTGATGAGCCACAGGTCTTCGCCGATGCCGATGAGGCCGTTGGCGAGGGGCAGGTACACCTCGTCGTTCAGGAACGTGAAGTCGCTGATCGGGTAGGTGCGCACGGCATCTTCGATCAGGCCGGGGCTGTAGGCGATGTTGTCGGTGGTGCGCGGGAAGGCGACCTCGACGCGTCGCTCGTCGCATTCGTCGCAGCCTTCGCTCCCTGCGACCGTCACGTGGATCACCGCGCGGTTGTCGCCAGGTCCGGCGAACCACTCGACGGTGACCTCGCGACCGTCCGCGCGCACGGGGACGTCGAACCACGCGTCGATCGCGTCGGGCGGCTCCGGCAGTGGCACGCCTTCGATTTGAGCGGCGGACCGCTCGGCGAGGTTCACTTGGACGTGCTCCCAGCCCAACTCGGCGAGCACGGCGGCGCGGACGGCCTCGGCGCGTTCGAGGACTTCGTCGTTGAGGGCGAGGCACCACAGGACTTCGCCCCGCCACGGGTTCACGCCCGACGCGTCGGACACTTGGGCGTGCCACAGCTGCGTCCAGATCTCGGCCATTTCGGCGTCCCAAGCGGGGTCCTCGGTGCCCATCGTTTTGGCGGCGTCGACGAGGACTTGGGTGGCGTCGGTGTGGAGGCGTGCGGTGGCGTTTCCGGAGCGCACGCGGTTGTCTTCTTCGTGGGACGCGTTGACCTGGCTGCGTCCGCCGAGCCATCGGTGGATCGAGTCGGTGGAGGGGGGCTGCCAGGTGCCGTCGAGCAGCGGCGGAGCGTCGGGCATGTCGACTCCGGCGCCCTCGAGCTGGTGCACGTAGTCGGTGATCGAGGTGTGCTTCCAGCCCTCGTCTTCGAGCGTCTGCAGGTTGGCTTCGAACTCGGCCACGCGCGCGGGCACGTGCGGTCCGATGGCGGCGGCGTATGGGTTGATGCCCTCTGCCACCGCGCGCAGCTCGCCGTCGTCGAAGAACGGCCAGGTGACCTCGATGCCGGACTCGGGGTCTACGCCGCCGGGGCCGACGACGAGCACGCCGCCCTCGCTAGCGTAGTAGGGCCATGGGGTCTCGCCGTCGCGGACGTAGCGCCACAGGTTGCGGGGTTGCACGCCGATGCGCCAGCCCTCGTCGACAAGCAGCTGCTGGCGACCTTCGCCGGCCTGGCCCTCTTGGTTGAACACCACATCCGACAGCGGCAGGCAGTGCTCCTCGAACACCTCGCGGGTGCGGGCGAGGCTGCGCTCCTGGTCTTCGCGGGGATAGGCGAGGAACAGCTGGGCGGCGTAGTGGAAGCTGACGAGCTCGATTTGGCCGCGTTGGGCGAGCGTGCGCATCAGCGCGAGCACGTCGGGGTGTCGCTCGGCCATGACCTCGACCGCGTACGCCTGCATCTCGAACGTGGCCCGCCACTCGGGGTGTTGCTCGTACATTTCAAGCATCGGCAGGATGGTCTCGACGATGATGTAGTCCTCGACGTCGTCGTTGTCCCAGCCGCGGTTGAGCTCGAGGTTGAGGAACAATACCATGCGGTCGAGGACCTCGTCGAAGTACTCAAGCCCGCCGATGACGTACTCGACGTTGAAGTGGAACATGGTGAGCGCGAAGCGGGTCTGCGCGGTGTCGATCGGGTCCGGGGCGGGCAGGGCGACGTTCTCGCACGCCTCGACGGTCGTGTCGGTGTCTTCGCCGGTATCGGTGGCGTCGGCACCGACGTCGTCTTGCGTGTCGCGCGGGGCGTCGAGCGGAGCGTCGAGCTGGGCGTCGGCGGTGGCGTCCGCCGTCGCGTCCACGCTCGTGTCGCCGGCATCTACGCTCGGGTCTGCAGGGTCGTCGCCGCATGCGCTGAGGGCGAGCGCAAGGGCGGGGAGGGCGAGTCGTCGGACGAGTTTGACAGGCATGGCTTTATTGTTGGGTGTGCGGGCACTTCTAGCGTGCACATCCGTTCGGTTCCAGCCATTCGCCCCTCGTGCGGTTCCCGTCGCTTAGTTGTCGCGAATCTGTCGAATGAGCTGCGCGTCGAGGCCTTCGAGGTCGAAGCCGTCGGGGTCGAAGTCGCGCAGGACGAGCGCGCCGACGATGGTGCGCAGCACGGCCCGCGAATCGAACGCCTTGAGGCGGGTCTCTAGGACCATTCGGAACGCTGCGAGGGCCGCTCGGATGGTGTTGCGCTCTTGCGGTTCCGCGCGCTGGTAGTCGAGTCCCATTCGTAACAACCGGCGCAGGTGTTCGTCGCGGGTTTGTACAAACTCGACCACATTTTGAACGGTGGTGGTCGCGTCGGTTCCGTTGGGAATGGCGGCGAGCGCCTCGGCGGCGTCGGCCTGCGCGACGCGCTGTACCATTTGCGAGAACAGCGCCTGTTTGCTGTCAAAGTAGTGGTACAGCGTGCCCGTCGATGCCTTGAGTTCGCTGGCCAGGGAGCGCATCGAGAGGGCCGCGTAACCGTGGACCGCGAAGGCTAAGAAGGCTCGGTCGAGGAGGTCTGCGCGCGCCAGGTCATGGTCGACAATCTTGGGCATCGTTCGTCCTCAGGTGGTGGCCATCGCGGAACCGTTGGGGGCGCGGACGACGCCTTGGTTGCCGTTCGCGCGCAGCCGCTCGATGTGGCGGTGCATAACGGCAAACCAGATCGGGGAGAACCACGCAAGGACCACCATTCCGGGGTAGCCGGTGGGCAGCTGGGGCGCCTCATCGAAGTGCCTGAGCACTTGGTAGGGACGGCGCGCGTTGGCGTGGTGGTCGGAGTGTCGCGTGAGCTCGAAGAGCACGGTGCGGCCGATCGGGTGGTTGGAGTTCCAAGAGTGGATGGGGAGCACGCGGCCGTAGGTGCCGTCGGCGCGTTGCTCGCGCGCGAGCCCGTAGTGCTCCACGTAGTTTACGGTCTCGAGCAGCAGCGCGCCGAGCATGGCGACCACCAGGAAGCCGGCGAGGGCGTGGGGGCTGAGCAGCACGCCGACGCTGACCACCGCGGCGAGCTGTAGCAGCTGCAGCCGGAGCATCTCATTGCGCCACGACCACACGGCCTCGCCGCGTCGCGTGAGGCGGTCCTTTTCGAGCTCCCAAGCGCTGAGCCAGCCGCCGAACAGGCTGCGCGGAAGGTAGCGGTACAGGCTCTCGCCGTACCGGGCCGAGGCTGGGTCGGCGTCCGTGGCGACGCGCGCGTGGTGGCCTCGGTTGTGCTCGATGAAGAAGTGGCCGTAGAGCGAGGTCATGAGCAGCGCTTTGGCCATGCGTTGTTCGGACTTCTTGCGGCGGTGGCCCAGGTCGTGGCCCACGTTGATGCCGAGCACGCCGCAGCCGATGCCCATGGCGAACGTGGCGCCGACCCACTCCGCGCCCGTGAACGCGTCGGTGTGCACACGCCAGATGTACGTCGCCAGCAACGCGACCTGAATCGGGAGCATCGCGTACAGAAGCCATGCGTATGTGCGGTCCTGCCAGACCGAGCGCTCCTCGGACTCGTGAAGGTTCTCGACCGTGCCCTGCGTGAACAGCTCGAGCAGCGGGAACCCGCCGAACAGAACGACGACCGCGAGGAACGACCAGGCGCCGTCCGCGAACAGGCTGAACGCGACCAGGGCCGGGATCAGGAAGCCGGGAAGGTATCGAAGAAAACGCATGTCGGACTCCGTTGGTTTGAGAAGCTCCGTTTTTATATCGAACGTTCGTTATGGAAACAAGACGGCAAAGATCGAACCGCACGAATTTGTGCGCTCGCGCGGTCAGGCGCAGCGTGCTCCCCGAGAAAAGCGGTGCGCTACAGCGGGCGGATGTTGCCGAACGGGTTCTCCGATTCGACCTCTTCCGCTGCCTCTTCGACCTGTTCCATCGCCTCACGCGCCAGCGCTTCGATGCGCGCGCGCTCTTGCTGCAAGGCCTCGGCGGCACGTGCGGCGGAGGCTTCTTCGGCGGCACGTGCGAGCGCTTCGAGCTCGGCGGCGGCTTGTTGCTCTTGGGCGTCACGCTCGGCGCGCGCCTCGGCTCGTCGCTCGCGCTCCGCGTCGGTGCGGGACGAGCGGCGCTCGGGTTCCGCTTCGACGGCGGCGATATCGTCGCGCGCGTTGTCGGGCTCGGCGGTGGGCGCGTCGGACTCGGGGTTGGCGCCTTCAGGCTCCGTGCCAGGCTCCGTGCCAGGCTCCGTGCCAAGCTCGGGGTCGAGCGCCGAGTCTGCGAGCGGCAGGTCGGACCCGGCGGAGTTTGTGCCTGCCGGTTCAGTGCCTGCCGGTTCTGTGCCGACGGCCGCGGGGTCCGGAGCGTTGGCGAGTTCGTCTCCGTTTGCCGCGTCGTCCTCGGGCGGAGCCGCGGCTTCGTTGGGCGTCCCACGCTCGTCGCCTTGCGGTTGGACGTTGGCCTCGACGGTATCGGGCGTGTTGGCGAGGTCGGGCTCGCCGCCGCGGAGCAGGAGCACCGCGATCGCTCCGCCGAGCAGGAGGAACAAGGCCGCGGCGATGCCTAGCCGCGTGCGGGACTGCGTGCCGAGCGGGTCCGATAGGGCGAACGTCTCGGAGGGGCCGGAGCGCTGGATATCGCTGAGCGGGCCCAGTCGCGGCTTGGCGGTGCCGAGGGTGTCGGTGGCCATCGCGCCAGGGGTGCCGTTCTTGAGCACGCCGGTTTGCGCGGGGCCGCCGTCGACCGCGAGGCTGAGGGTGTAGGGCGCGGACAGCTCGAGCGGCTTGGTCTCGTCGCTGCGGATGATTGCGCGCAGCGTGTTGAGCGCCGCGAGCATCTCGGCGGCTGTCGCGTAGCGTTCGAGCGGGTCCTTGGCGCACGCCTTGCGGACCACCGGGAGCAGGGCGCTTTGCCGCGTCCACACGCCGAGCGGCGCGGGCTCGGGCTTGAGGTGCTCGGCGGCGATGAGAAGCGGGTGAACGGGACCGTTGTAGGGCGTCTCGCCGTCCAGGAGCTCCGCCATCATGTGGCCGAGCGCGTACAGGTCGACTTGCGGCGTGACGGTGCCGTGCAAGAGCTCGGGGGCGGCGTATTGCGGTGTGCACACCACGTTGCCGGCGATGGTCTGCGTGCCGGGGTCCAGCGAGCTGCTGGAGATGACCTTGGCGATGCCGAAGTCGACGACCATGGCGCGCGGCGGGTCGCCGTCCTCTTCGACCGCGAACACGTTGGCCGGCTTGAGGTCGCGGTGCACGATTCCCGCGCTGTGGGCGGTCTCGAGCGCGCGTAGGACGCCCTCGGCGAAGCGGAACACGTCCACCTCGTGGAGTCGTCCGCAGGTCTCCAGCAGCGAATCGAGCGGCGCGCCGTTGATGAACTCCATCGCGATGAACGGGCGCCCGTCATCGAGCTCGCCGGCATCGAGAACGCGGACGATGAAGCGGCTGCTGAGCGCGGCTGCCATCTCCGCTTCGCTGCGGAAGCGGCGGCTGGTTTGACCGTCGGCGGCCTGCTCGGTCTTGAGCACTTTGAGCGCGACCTGCAGCGACGATACGGTGGCGTGCTGCGCGCGATAGACGGTGGCGAACCCGCCTTCGCCGATCTTTTCGATGACCTTATACTTGCTCGCGACCAGGGTGCCTGGCGCGAGAAGCTCGGTCATTTCTTTGGTCGACGTGGTGGTCATTCGCCCGGTTGCTGGCTGCGCGTGATGCGCGTCGCGAGATACCCCGCACCAGTCACGTACCCAAACCGACCCGGTCGGACAAGTCTAGGATGCCGGAAATAGGCGGTAAATCGCGGCTCCGAGCCCCCGCGTCGGTGCTACCAGGTGAGCGCGAAACCCTGTGCTGTGGGCCGCAACCGGGCCCCGGCGGTCGCGACGGCGTCCGGGCGTCCGACGGCGCGTGCGATCGTCACGGCGAGCAACGTCGCGCTGACCGCGCCGGCGCCGATCGTCAGGCCGAGCGACAAGTTACGGTCGTCTTCGGCGCTCTGTGCGGCGGCCACGGTCGCGTTGTAGGCCTCGGCGGAGACTTGGTCGCTTCCCAGGCTGCGGACGGCGTCGAACCGCGCCGACGCTTGGTCGAGCGCCTGTTGGTTGCCTGAATGCCATACGGCGAGCCCGACCGTGGCGCCGGCGGAGAGGCCGAACAGGATGCCCGACGCGAGCGCTGGCCGCGGACGCGCGGGCGACGGCTCCGTGAACTCGGCTGGCGCGGTCTCTGCGGGCGTCTCGGCGGCCAGTCGCTCCCGCTCCTCGTTGCGCGCTGACTCTACGCGGTGGCACTGCTCCAAGCTGCGGGAGGCCGACGTGCGGGCTTGCGCCAAGTCCTCGGACGCGGCGTCGGAGAACAGCGCGAAGGCCGCGTCGGCCTCAGCGCAGCGCTCCAAGTCGCTCAACAACACCACGATGTTCTGAATCAACACCACGCGTGCGTCCTCGGCGGGGCGCACGAACTCGGCGGGCATCGAGCCGTCGCGAATGGCGCCGTCGATCAGCGCGACCAACGCGCGGCGTTCGCGGAGCGCGCGCTCCGACTCCAGCTGATGCGCCTCGGAGCCCATCGCGGATTCCTCGCGTGCGGCGTCGGCCTCGGCGACCTCGGCGGACAGCGCTTGGTACTCTTCGAGCGACCAAGTCCCCTCGGACTGGGCCATCGCCGCGGCACCAACGAAGATGCATGCGAACAGGGCGACGGAGATCGCCGATCGCTGGGCGAGACGCCCAAAGTGCGAAGAAATGCGCATAGAACCAATCGAGAAGGGAGGACGGCTGGGTGTTACAGGCATTCGGGTGCTCGCTCAAGCGCTCACCCGCGCAAACGCCCCGTCCTTTGGGCTCGGACCACGCGCCCGAGCGGCGTCCCTACGCGGCGGCTACGAGACCGTGCCCGCCGCCCGCGCCATATCCAACGCCACATCCTCGATCATGTCCTCTTGCCCGCCGACCGTCTTGCGTCGGCCGAGCTCCACGAGGATGTCGCGCGCCGAGACGCCGTACTTTTTCTCGTAGCGCTGCGCGAACAGCAAGAACGACGAGTACACGCCAGCGTAGCCCAACGTGAGCGCGTCGCGGTCCACGCGAATCGGCTGGTCCATCATGGGCACGACGAGGTCTTCGGCCACGTCCATGATGCCGTACAGGTCGATGCCGTGGTCGGCGCCCATGCGGTCGAGCACCGCCACGAACACCTCCATCGGCGTGTTGCCCGCGCCGGCGCCCAGGCCCGCAACGGAGCCGTCGATTCGGTTCGCGCCCGCCTCGATAGCGGCCAGCGAGTTGGCGATTCCCATGCCCATATTATGGTGGCCGTGGAAGCCGAGCTCGGTGTCCGGGTGCAGCACGTCGCGCAGCAGCCCAATGCGGGCAGTCACGTCGTCGGGTAGCATGTAACCGGCTGAATCTGTTGCATAAATGCAGTTGGCGCCGTTGCCCTCCATGATCTTCGCCTGTTCGGCCAGCGCCTCCGGCTCAATCATGTGCGCCATCATCAAGAAGCCGACCGTGTCCACGCCCAGCTCGCGCGAGATCTTGATGTGCTGCACCGACACATCGGCCTCGGTGCAGTGGGTCGCGATACGCACGCACTGCACGCCGCAATCGACTGCCATGCGCAGCTCGTCCACCGTGCCGATGCCCGGCAGGCTCAGCGCCGACACCTTGGAAAACTTGAGCTCGGGGATGACCGCCTTGAGGTACTCCTCGTCGGTGTGCAGCCCGAAGCCGTAGTTGATCGATGCGCCGCCGAGCCCGTCGCCGTGCGTGACCTCGATGAGCGGCATCTTGGCGTCGTCGAGGCCCTTGGCGATGCGCACCATGTCCTCGATCGAGATCTGGTGCCGCTTGGCGTGCATGCCGTCACGCAGGCTCATGTCGTGCAGCGTGACCTTTCGTCCTTTGATGTCCATCAGGGCACCTCCGTCGGCGTGGGTACAAAGTCGCCGGATTGGATTCGCTCGGCGAACATCTCGGCCGTGCGCACGCCCGCGGCGGTCATGATGTCGAGGTTGCCAGCGTACTCCGGTAGGTAGTCGCCCAGGCCGGTGACCTCCATGAACACCGTCACGCGGCGGCCATCGAACACGGGCCCGTTCTTGAGCTTGTAGCCCGGCACGTAGCGCTGCACCTCGGCCACCATCTTGTGCACCGACTCGGTGATCGCGGCCTGGTCGGGCTCGTCGACCGTCAAGCAGTGCACGGTGTCGCGCATCATGATCGGCGGGTCGGCCGGGTTGATGACGATGATCGCTTTGCCTTTCTGCGCGCCGCCGACCACGCGGACCGCGGCAGACGTAGAGCGCGTAAACTCGTCGATGTTGTTACGCGTGCCCGGCCCGATGGACTTGGACGCGACGGTGGCGATGATCTCGCCGTATTCGACGGCCTGCACGCGGCTCACGGCGGCGACCATGGGCACGGTCGCCTGGGCGCCGCAGCTCACCATGTTCACGTTCATGATGTTGCTGTTTACGTGCTCGCTCAGGTTGACCGGCGGGATGCACGCGGGGCCAACGGCGGCGGGCGTGAGGTCGATCATGAGTACGCCGAGCGCCTGCAATTTGCGCGCGTTATCGCGATGCACATACGCAGACGTCGCGTCGAAAGCGATCTGGATATTGTCGGTGAGTACGTGCGGCACGAGGCCGTCGACGCCGTCGCTGGTGGTCTTGATGCCGAGCGCTTTGGCGCGGGCCAAGCCGTCGGAGTTGGCGTCGATGCCGACCATCCAGACGGGCTCAATCCACTCGCTGCGGAGGGCTTTGTAGAGCAGGTCGGTGCCGATATTGCCCGGCCCAATGATGGCCGCGCGGATTTTCTGACTCATCGCAATCTCAGGGTTGGCGGTGCCGTTCGGTTAGGCGCCGCGCGTCGGAAAGGTCTCGTCCAAGAAGTCGCAGCTGGTGCGGCTGAACAGCTCGGGGTGCTCCACCATGACCCAGTGTCCGCACTCGGTGATGGTCAGCACGCGCGTCTGCTGACAGCGCTCGGCGAACTTTACCGCGCCGCTCACGGGGCAGAACTGGTCGTTCTGGCCCCACATCACGAGGATAGGGCACGCGAGCTTGGAAATCTCGTGCTCTAGGTTGGGCACGTTGCTGGTCTCGAATACGCGCCGCGGCTGCAGCTTGGCCATCTTCAGCCGCTCCTCGATGACCGAGTCGTCCACGTCGTCGGGGCGGTAGACCTGCAGCTCGAACACCTTTTTCATGGACGGCAGGTCGAGCTCGCCACCACCGAAGATGGCCTTGAGCATACGGCGGATGCCGCGCATGCCCATGTAGACCTCGCGCTCCTCCATGCCGCCGGGGGCCATGAGTATGAGCTTCTCGACGCGCTCAGGATGGTCGAGGGCGAAGCGGACGCACATTGCTCCGCCCATCGAGTTGCCCACCAACGCACAGCGCTCAATGCCGAGCGCGTCGAGAAATCGTTTGAGACCGTCCACGTAGAACGCCAAGTCGTAGTTGGCGTCCTCGGGTTTGGTCGAATATCCGTAACCGAGCGAGTCGGGTGCGATGGCGCGGTATCCGCGGGCGGCGAACGCGTCCATGGCGTCGTGGAAGTTGCTCCAGCCGGACGCGCCGGGGCCGCTGCCGTGCACAAACACCACGGGGGTGCCTTCGCCGGTCTCGTGGTAGTGAATCTGCTGTCCGCCGCCGATGTCGACGTAGGTTCCTTCGGGGATCATCGCGCTGCTCGGTCGTAGGGCGTTGGCATGGTTGTTCGCGCCGTGAAGTCGGGCGTCATCGGTTCGGCTTCCGGTAGGGGAGCCGCTTGTGACCCCACTCCGAAATATGGTCGTACGTGGTCGGCTCCCAGGTCGCGTCGTCGACCTCGCGGGCGCCCCAACCGTACTCAAACTCGAAGCCCGACGGGGTCATCGCGTAGAACGAAAACATCTTATCGTTCGGGTGCTTACCGAGCGTCTGCATGATCGGAACGCGGTTGTCGGTGCAGCGGTCGAACGCCATGCCGACGTCGTCCATGGAGCCCACCTGCCACAGCACGTGGTGGATGCGTTTGGGCATCATCGTGCCGAGCGCGATCGAGTGGTGACGCGGGTTCACGTGCAGGAACCCAATGTCGACTTGGAAGCCGCCGATGTCGCACTGAATGTGGTCGGAGAGCTTGAAGCCGAGCACGTCGATGTACCACTTCTCGCCGGCCTCGCGGTCGCGCACGCGGACCACACAATGGCCGAGCCCCATGTCGCCAGCGACGAAGCCGCTGCGCACGACGGGCGACTGGAACGGCGTGTCGGCCATGCTCGGGCCGATGTAGATCTCGGCCGGATTTCCGCCGATCTCTTTGAACTTGTACAGCTTGGCGACGCGTCGCTCGGCGCACTCTTCGGCGGTGCCTGCGACCAGGTCGTGGCCGGCGTCGCGCAGCGCCGCGGCGGTGGTCTCCAGGTCGGCGTCGTTTGCACATTCGAAGCCCAAGAACGCGAGGTCGTCGCGCGGGCCGGGGCGCACGAACGCGCGGTGGTGGCGGTCGTCCCAGCGGAGCGAGAAGCCGCCGTCTTCGTAGCGGTCGGCGATGGTCGCGCCGATGATCTGGGTGGCGAAGGTTTCCCAGGCCTCAAGGTCGCTGACCTCGAAGCCGATGGTGCCGAGTTGTGAAACTGCCGTCATGGTGCCGTGCGCCGCGTTGGAAGGGGGCTGAGAACGCTACAGGAAGAAGTCGGTGTTGCGTCCGCCGAGCATGGTGCCGCCCAGGTTTAGGCCCGGTTTGTCCGGGTTGTTGGCGTAGTGGCCGCTCGCCGCGTGCACGTCGCAGAAGTAGCGCTGCAGCGGGTTGGACAGGAAGATGGCGCTGCCGCCGGACGCGAGCATGAGCTGGTCGATGACCGCCGCGCACTCCTGCACCACCGTCGCCGACTGGTACCGGTAGCGGATGCGGGTATCGAGCGGGATGCGCTCGCCGGTCTCGCACTGCGCCATCAGGTCGTCGAAGTTGCGTTCGAGCACCAACCGCAGCCGGTCGATGGTCTCTTCGGCCACGGCTGCCGCGTTCCGCGCGCGGGGGTCTTGCGCCACCTTTCGGCCGTCGCCGCGCGCCCGGCGCTTGGCCTGGATTTCGATGAACGTGTCGAGCGCGCCCTGCGCCATGCCGATGGCCGCGGTGGACACCGACCGGACGAAGATTTGGCCAAACGGGAGGCGGAACAGCGCGGCGTCGTTCTCCGTGTGGCCGGGGCTCTTCTGTTTGAAGCCGTCGGCGAACTTGTGCGTGCGGTGCTCCGGGACGAAGCACTTTTCGATGTGCACGGTCTTGGAGCCAGTGCCTTTGAGGCCGAGCACGTGCCAGTCATCCACCAGCTCGTAGTCCGACTTGGGCACCAGGAACGTGCGCATGTCCGGCGGGCCGTCTTCGACGGGAATGAAGCCGCCGAGGAACGCCCAGTCGCAGTGGTCCGAGCCGCTGGAAAAGCCCCAGGTGCCGCTGAATTCGTAGCCGCCCTCGACCTTGGTCACCTTGCCCACGGGCATGTACGACGACGAGATGAGCACGGACGCGTCTTGGCCCCACACCTCTTGCTGGGCGGCGTCCGGGAACAGCGCGAGCTGCCAGTTGTGCACCGCGACCACGCCCAGCACCCACGCGCTGGACGGGCAGGCCTTGGCCACCTCGATCTGCACGGCGAAGAACGTATTGGGGTGGCACTCGTATCCGCCCCAGCGGGCCGGCTGCAGGATCTTAAAGAAGCCGGCTTCATGGAAGTCTGCGATCGTCTCGGCGGGCAATGTTCGCGCCGCCATCGCCGCATCGGAACGCTCGCGCAGCACCGGACCCAGGGCCACGGCGCGCGCGACGAGCGTGTCGTGGGAGGGGGGAGTCTCGAGTTTGGCGTTCATGGCGATTGGGGGCCGAAGCACGGAGAGGTTTGCGCGGTGAGTAGAACGTGTTCTAGTGTCCCGGTGCTTGACGGTCAACGGGTTCCGCCGCAGTCGTGGGGTGCAACCCGATCCCCACCCGCGCTCGCAATCCTCGCCGGCGCTCGCCAGCCACTCCCGACTCCATGCGTTACCTCATCCTCTCGACGAGCCTGTCCCCCAAGTCGCGCAGCCGCGTGCTCGCCGAAGAGCTGCAGGTGCAGATGCAGGAGGACGGTCACGCGGTCGAGCTGATCGACCTGAGGGACCACCCGCTGCCGTTCTGTGACGCCGCGACCTGCTACGGCGACCCCAACGTGGCGCTGCTGCAGTCCAAAATCGACGGCGCCGACGGCATCGTGATGGCCACGCCCATCTACAATTACACGCTCGGCGGTACGGCCAAGAACCTGGTCGAACTGACGGGCAAACACTGGACCGGCAAGGTGGTGTCGTTCCTATGCGCGGCCGGCGGGGCGAACAGCTACATGGCCATCATGGGCACGGCGGCGTCGCTGATGCTCGACTTCCGCTGCGTGGTGGTGCCGCGCTTTGTGTACGCGACGGGCGACGCCTTCGAAGACGGCGCGCTCACGGACAGTGACGTACGCGACCGCTTGGAGCAGCTCGGCCGCGACTTGGCTCGAATGACCGCCGCGCTGAGCGGCTGAACACGGTCTGTTGAGATTGACGCCACCCGGTCGTGGTGGAAAGCGTCCTCAGCCACCCTCCCAAGGGAACGCCACTCCGCATGGACAACCACGGGCCAGATCAGGAGCGCGCACGGACACCGCACGTACTCGGGCGGCCGCCGGGCCAGCTGCAGCAAGTCGACTGCGTGCGCACCCGCAGCATCCGCGCCTTGATGCTCGTGCTTGCGCCCGCCACATTTGCCGCCGCGCCGCTCGAGGCGTTTTCGTATCTCACCGCTACCGGTTGGCCGGTCGCCGGGCTCATCGCCGCCGCGCTGCTGTTCGCCGGCGTCACCCATCGGGTGCAAGGTGTGGCGGTCCGGCTACTCGCCAGCGCCGCGTTTGCCGCATGGACCGCGGGGAGCATCGTCGAGCACGCGTCGAACCCCGCGCACGGTCTGGCGGTGATGCTCGGCGCGGTGGTGTTCTTCGCCTTCGTCTGGCCATCGCAGGAGCTTCGTCGCTGGGCCCACGAGCGGAACGAGAACCCGCCCGAGCTCGCGCTCTGGGTGTCGGGCGCAGCGGCGACGTTGCTCGGTCTCGAGGCGATGTCCCACGGCGGGTCGGATTCGTCGGCGGTCTCGCTGGGAGTCGCGGTCTCGTCCGTGGTGTTCGCGGGTATCGCGCTGCGTCACAAGGAGCTCGACCAGCGCGGCGAACGGTACGTCGTGTGGTTCGCGGCCGCGTGGGCCGCGCTTGCGCTGGGGACGGCGGTGTTGGGTACCTTCGGCCCGCCGGTTCACCTGCCGCTTCCGGGTCTGCTGTCGCCGGCGTTGGTGCTCGTCCTGGTGTCGCGGCGCGGACTGGCGCGGCGTCTATCGGGCGTGGTGTCGCCTGGCGAGACGGGGTTTTTGGATGCCACGCTGGCCTACCCATCGCGCGTGTTGGTGATCTCGTTCGCTGCGATCTGCGCGATTGGAGCGGTCGCGCTCGCCTTGCCGATCTCGTCGCGTTCGGGCGTCGGGCTGCCGTGGCTCGACGCTGCGTTTACCGCCGTCAGCGCCACTTGCGTGACCGGGCTCGCGGTGGTGGATACACCGACCACGTTCAGCGGCCTCGGCCAGCTGCTGGTGCTGTGTCTGATTCAGCTCGGTGGTCTCGGCATGATGGTGTTCTCGGCCGCCGCGCTGGTGTTGCTCGGCCGCCGTCTCTCGATGTCGCACGAGCGGGTGGCGGTGGATCTGGTGGGCGCACCCGGCCGCGCTGCGTTGGTGCGGGCCATCCGCTGGGTGTTCTTGGTCACCGCGGTGACCGAGGCCGCCGCGGCGCTGTTGCTGACCGCCGGGTTCTTGGGCCGCGGCGACGGACTCGGGATGGCGCTCTGGCGCGGGCTGTTCACCGCCGTCTCGGCGTTCTGCAACGCCGGCTTCGCGCTTCAGTCAGACAGCTTGGTGTCGTACGCCGATAGCCCGTTCATCCTCACCGTGATCGCCGTCGCGATCGTGATCGGCGGTCTCGGCCCAGCGGTTGTTGCCGCGATCATCGGTTGGCGAGAGCCCGTGCGGCGCACCGTGCACGCCCGCGTCGTGCTCTGGACCACCGCGCTCCTGCTCGTGCTGCCCGCGCTGTTTATGGTCGTCGTCGAATGGAACGGCAGCCTCGCGGAGCTGACCTGGGGCGACAAGCTGGTCAACGCGGCCTTCCAATCGGTCACGCTGCGCACGGCTGGTTTCAACGCCATCGACCTCACAGAACTGCGCCCCGTCACGTGGACGCTCTCCATCCTCGTGATGTTCGTCGGTGGCAGCCCGGCCTCGACCGCGGGTGGCGTCAAGACGACCACCATCGCGGTGGTCATCCTGTCGATTGTCGCCGTGGTGCGAGGGCGGCAGCGCGTCGAGTTGTTCGGGCGCACGCTTCCGCAAGGCACGGTGATGCGCGCGACCGCGGTCACGGCGCTCGGCGCGCTCGGCTGCTGTATCGCCCTCGCGGCGGTCCAACTCACGCAGCCCATTCCGCTCGACGTCGCGGTGTTCGAAGTCGTGAGCGCCCTCGCGACGGTCGGGCTCTCTACCGGCGGGACGGCGATGCTGGACGAGGTGGGCAAGCTGCTCATCATCGCGTGCATGTTCGCTGGCCGGGTGGGCCCGCTGACGCTCTTCGTATTTTTGGCGTCCCAACAGGACGAACGCCTTATTCGCTCTTACCCCGAAGAGCCGGTCCCGATCGGCTGAGCCAGGAGACCCGATGTCCATTCGAACAGCGCCAATCCAAACACTCGTGCTCGGGCTCGGACAGTTCGGCATGTCGCTCGCCCGGGCGCTCGCCGAGCAAGGCACAGAGGTGCTCGCCGTGGACAACAACGAGAGCCACGTGAACGAGATCGCGCCGTTCGTCGCCGACGCCGTGGTGATGGACGCGATGGACGAAAAGGCTCTGGCCTCGCTCGCGCCGCAGTCCCGCGATGTGTGCGTGTGCGCGATCGGCGATGACCACCGCGAGAGCAGCATCGTGGTGACCGCGCTGCTCAAACAGTTTGGTGCGCCGCGCATCATCGCGCGAGCGACCGACGACCTGCACGGGCGGATATTGAGCCTCATCGGCGCGCACCAAGTGATCTATCCGGAGCGCACATTTGGGGAGCGGTTGGCGGTGCGATTGGCATGGCGGAACGTGGTCAACGTGCTACCGCTCGGCGGCGACTTGGTGCTCACAGAGCTGGAGACGCCGGAGTCGTTCTGGGGCCGCACGCTGGCAGAGCTCGAACTGCAGAAGCGCTACCACGTGACCGTCTCGGCCGTTCGCCGGACGTCCGAGACCGGGACTGAGGCCAGCATTCCGAGGCCCCATGAGCCACTGCAGCGCGGCGAGATTCTCATGCTGGTGAGTACCGAGGCCGATGTGCGTCGGCTCATGGAGCGGGTTTAGAATGCGCCTGCGCCGCGAGACCAGCCTGGGGATTGGCGCGATCGTCATGATCCAGATCCTCATCTCCATGCTCGCGATTTCGCTGCTGACCCGCATGGGACCGGCGATCGAGAAGATCCTGGAGGAGAACGTGTACAGCGGCGAGGCGGTCGAGGACATGCTCGCGTTGGTTGCCGAGACCCCGCCGGGTGCCGTGCCCACCGCGTTCGACGACGCCCTGAGGCGCGCGCAGGACAATGTAACAGAGGACGCCGAGCGACCGCTGCTCGACGCCATCGTGGCGCACCGCGCGGACGCGTTCTCTCATGAGCCGATCGCGCGGCGCGAGCTCGTAGAGTCGCTGCGTGCGCTCGGCCGCGTCAACCGGGACTCCATGGAGCAAGCGGACGTGCAAGCGAAGCGCCTCGGACAAGCGGGCGCCTGGGCGGCCGCCATGCTCGGTGCTCTCGCGCTCGCGCTCGGCGTGTTGGTGTACCGGCGGCTGCGCGTCCGGATCGAGCTCCCGATCGAGGCGCTGCGAATGACAGCCCACCGCATCCGCGCAGGAAACCTCCAAGCCCGTTGCGCGATCGACGGCCCGCACGAGGTGCAGCAGATCGCGACGGACTTTAACTGGCTGCTCGACCGGTGGTTGCACACGGACGAGCGCCCGGGGACGCCGCACGACGAAGCCCGTGAAGCGGAGGTCCGACGGGCGCTGCACTGGCTGTTGGATCGCGAGGCGTCGCCCGTCGTCATCGTCGATGGTGACGGCGGGTTCGTCGCGATGAATCGGGCGACCATGGAGGGTGGTTCGGTACCGGGAACGGCGCCGGAGGAAGCGGAGCTCCAGATCGATGACACGTGGGAGATGACCGAGATTCCAGGCACCTCGCTGCGCTGGGCGACCCGGAAAGGTGCGGAGCACGGCGCGGCGAAGATTGCTTCGGCTGGAGACCTTGCTAAGCAGCAGAACTAGAAGCTCCCCGTCCTTCACTCCGTGTTGCCATGCGCCCGTTTGCCGCCTTCGCCATCGTGTTGTTTGCAGTAGCCTGCGGCTCTGATCCCACCGATCCGGCCGACACGGGGACGGTGGATGTGTCGACCGACGCCCTGGGCTTCGACGCCGTGGAGTCCGATGCCGTGGAGTCCGATGCCGTGGAGTCCGATGCCGTGGAGTCCGATGCGATCGACTCGGACGTCGTGCTGGACGCGCCCGGCGACACGCTCGAAGACACGTCTGACGTCGCGACGACGGGTGTTTCGTGCGGCTCGAACACCTGCGCCGCGGGCGAGGTCTGCTGGGTCGAGTGCAAGTGCTGCGGCATCGATACGGGTAACCCGGCAGACCAGCGTACGGACTACACCTGCGTGACGCCACCATCGGGCTGCACCGGCACGCCCGCCGAGTGTGTGGCGGCCGAACGCGGGTGTTTCGCGTCCGGCGACTTCGAGTGCCTGAGCCCCTGCGCCTGAGCTGCGCCCGGTTTAGTAGCTGCCGTCGCGCACGTCGGTGATCGCGAACGTCTGCGTTACGGTTGTGCCGTCCCGCGTGTACGTGAGCGTCGCGGTCTCGCCCGCACGGTCAATGAGCAAAGTCCCGTCACCGATATCGCCCAGCGGGGTCTCGGTGGTCGATGTATAGCTGTAGTCGAAATCGTAGGTGCCCGACACGAGAGGCTCTGGATCTGAGTCCCCACAGGTTCCCCACAGCCCGCTGCAGCTCGCGGCGCTCATCGTCAGCGCGGTCATCCCGACGACTGCTGCCCAACCAAAGCGGCTCATGGTGTCTCCGAACGGATGTAGTCCACGAAAACGGTCTGTTGTGATTCCGGGTCATACAGTCTGAGTTCGACGCGTCCCCCGTACGACGCTTGAATTGTCATCGTGGTGCCATCGAACGCTGGGTCCGTCGAGGTGAGGGTCGCTTCTTCGGCGGGAAATGCACACGAAAGGCCGAAGGCGATGCTGGGAATGGCGATGCCGATCGCGGCGGCGATCGCGATGCCGAGAACGATGGGACGTCGGGAAGATGGAGCAGACATCGAGAGGGCTGACATGGGGCACCGGGAGTTGCCGTCGCGGGGCGACGTGGAGCGTGCTTACGGCATCACAACCGTGGGGAAGTGGACCGGTCACTGAACGGTACTTCAAGAGATGTGCCAACGCACCGTTCGAGCACGTCGCGCATCGCGTTCGCGCTTCCGCGTGTGTTTACTGCGGTGGTGGCCTGTGCGTGCCGAGGCGGTGATGTCGAAAACCGCGACAGACATGTCATACTGCGTCGCAGCCCTAGTTCCGGTCGGATGCCCGCGCGTTGGCGACCTGCGGGCGTGTACGGTACAACACCAGGGCAGCACCAGCCCAACGACCCACGGAGCCCAGCATGCTCGTCGACGCTTGGATTCAACACCCGACCCCCGCCTTCATTCGCCAGCCGATGTTCGATTCGTTGCGGCGTTGGCTGGGTATAACAGAGGTGCCCGAGTCAATTCCGCTGGAGTGGACGCTCGACGCCCTGCGCACCGCCGACGTGGATCGCGCGCTGGTCAGCGCTTGG
The DNA here is from genome assembly GCA_965367675.1 of uncultured Myxococcales bacterium. Taxonomy (GTDB): domain Bacteria; phylum Myxococcota_A; class Bradymonadia; order REDH01; family REDH01; genus CBDUJZ01. Next base: position 28,822 of record CBDUJZ010000055.1, read on the forward strand.
GTCGGCCCAAATGGCGCGCTGATCTCCAACGATGAGGTCGCCAGCTTCGTCCGCGCGGCGCCCGAGCTGCTGGTCGGCGTCGCGTCGGTGGACATCTCCAAACCGATGGAGGCCATTCGGGAGCTGCGGCGGGCGGTGAACGAGCTGGGCATGGTGGCCGTGCGCATCCTCCCATGGCTGTGGAATCTGCCGCCCAACGACCGCCGCTACTACCCGGTGTATGCCACCTGCGTGGAGCTCGGCATTCCGTTTTGTTTGCAGGTGGGCCACGCCGGACCGCTGGCGCCATCGGACCCCGGTAGGCCCATCCCGTACCTGGATGAGGTCGCGCTCGACTTCCCCGACCTTGTGATTGTGGGTGGTCATATCGGCTACCCGTGGACCGACGAGATGATCGCGCTCGCGACCAAATATCCCAACGTGTACATCGACACATCTGCATACAAAGCATCGCGTTACCCGGCCTCGCTGCGCGACTATATGCGCGGTCACGGCCGCCGGAAAGTGTTGTTCGGCAGCAACTACCCGATGGTGACACCGGACCAATGTTTGGCCGACCTGGACGCGCTCGCGCTCGACGACGAGGCGACGAGCTTGTTCTTGGGCGGCAACGCCGAGCGTGTGTTTTCGCTGCGGTAGTGGGGGGCGCGTTTTCGCCCGCTAAATCGCACCGCGCTGCGCTAAATCGCGCACTCCGTTTCGGCCTCGACCGGCGTGCCGAGCGACGCCAACTCATCGATAAAGAACGTCGTCAATTCGCGCACGTACGACTCCTCGACGACGTCGACCGCGAAGTTAAAGTTGAACGTGATCTTGCCCGCATAGCGGATGGCCGTCAGCACGATCGCGTGGGGCGGAAGCGTTGGTGTGCTCACACGAATGTCATCCACGCGCCAGCCGCCGGCATCGAGTGGAAGGCCATCGCCGAGCACCTGAAAGTCGAGCGCGGTCAGGTTGCTGAACCCCATGTGTGTTTGCATCTGTACGTCGTCCAGCATGCGCGGTCGCAGCGCGTCTAGCGGTAGGTTTCGCGCCGCGAAGCCCCGGAACAAGGCCCGCTCGGCGATCGCGTCGTCGTCGACCTCCGCACGGATCTGCGAGTGCACCGCTTGGGCGACGGTTTGCAGCGAACGAAGCGCCGTCGCGTCCATAGAAGAAAACAACACCGACAGATGGTTCGCTAACGAAACATAACTGCCGTCGCGCGGCCGTGTCTCGGCGACGAGTTCACAAGTCAGTGGAACCACTTGCGGGTTCTGGCGGTGCATCGCGCGAACATAGGCGCCGGTCAGGATCGCATTCACGCCCACGTTCCACTCCTTACGAATGGGGCGCCAGTGCTCGAACAGCGCGTCGTCGATGGTCACGTGGACGGT
>CBDUJZ010000056.1:0-29353 GCA_965367675.1 uncultured Myxococcales bacterium
GCAAACTCACACAAACACCGTTGCTGGAGTCGCGTCTCGAAGCCCCCAACAACGCCGCGCCGGACAACGCCGCAGACGCCACCATCACCGTCGAAGTCCCCGCGCTCAACGGCACCGAAGACCTGACCCACACCGCGCTCGCCGTCCGCGCCCTCGCGCTGCTCGGCAAACTCACCAAGACGCCCCAAGTCGTCGCCATCCGCACCACCCTCGGCGACTCCAACGCCCAACGCACGCATGGCGTCGTCGCCGCACGCGCCTTGGTCAACGTCGCCCTCGACCCCGACGCCCCGCTCTCCACCGCGCTCAGCACCCTCGCCGAGCAAATCACCGAAAGCACGTCCGCGAGCGGCCGCGGTAGCGTGTACCTGCGCGACATGCTCGTCCGACACCCCGAGCTCGCCGCCACGCCCCGCGACGCGTCCGGCGCCATTTGTCCCCTCGAGATCCGTCTCGGCGCCGGCCTTGGCGAACCGATCGGCAGCGGCTGCGCCCTCGCTATCGAAGTGGACAACGGCCGCTGCACGCTCCGCTTCGACCCGGCCCACATCGCAGCCGACGCCGTCCACAGCCTACTGCCGCGGTTCAACACATTCGTCGCGCAGAGCATGCAAACAAACTGCACGCTCGCAACGGTTTGTTTGGTCACCGACGACGAACGTAAACAAGTCCTCGACGCGTGGAACAACACCGCCGCACCGTTCGACGCCGAGGCGACGATTCACGGCATGTTCTCCGACCAAGCCGCGCGAACCCCGGACGCTCCCGCAGTCACCTTCCGCGGACTCACGTTGTCGTTCGCCGAGCTCGACGCGCGCAGCAACCAACTCGCCCGGCACCTGCGCACCCAAGGCGTAGAGCCGCAGCAGCGCGTTGGCCTGTCCATGCAGCGCTCCGTTGACATGGTCGTCGGTGCACTCGCCATCCTCAAGGCTGGCGCCGCCTACGTGCCGCTAGACCCCGCGTATCCCCGCGAACGGCTCGCCCTCATGGTCGAGGACGCCACCCTCCGCACCATCGTCGCGCACAAACAAACTCGGCTCGCACTCATCGGGTCCGCGTCGAGCGAAACATCGGCCGACAACGCGCCGGCTGCGCACATTGTTTGCATCGATCGCGACGCCGAGCCCATCGCCGCCCACGCCGACGGGACCGTCATCTCCGGAGCCACCGCGCGCGACCTCGCGTACGTGATCTACACCTCCGGCTCCACGGGCCGCCCCAAGGGCGTCATGGTCGAGCACCGCAACGTAGCCAACTTCTTCGTGGGGATGGACCAGCGGCTGGAACACGACCGCGCCGCTGCTGCCCCCGGCGCGTGGCTCGCGCTCACGAGCATGAACTTCGACATCTCGGTGTTGGAGCTGTTCTGGACGCTCACACGCGGGCTGCACGTGGTCGTGCACGCCGACGAAGGCGCGAAAGACACACTCGAGAACGCCAAGCGCGGCATCGAGTTCGGCCTCTTCTACTTCTCGAGCGACGAGTCCGAAGGCCTCGCGGACAAGTACCAATTGCTGCTCGACGGCGCGCGCTTCGCAGACACCCACGGCTTCAACTCCGTGTGGACACCCGAGCGCCACTTCCACGCATTCGGCGGACTCTTCCCCAACCCCTCGGTCACCTCCGCCGCGCTGGCGACCATCACACAGAACGTCCACCTCCGCGCCGGCAGCTGCGTCACCCCACTGCACTCGCCCATCCGCGTGGCAGAAGAGTGGTCCGTCGTCGACAACCTCTCCAAGGGGCGCGTCGGAATCTCGGTGGCCGCCGGTTGGCAACCCAATGACTTCGTCATCCGTCCCGACCGCTGGGAAGGCCGGCGCGAGCGCATGTTCGAAGAGATCGAGCTGCTTCGCGCACTCTGGCGCGGCGACTCGGCCACCTTCCCCAACGGCGTGGGCGACCCGGTCGAGGTGCGCATCTTACCGCGCCCCTACTCCACCGAGCTGCCCATCTGGGTCACCGCGGCCGGCAACCCCGAGACGTTCCGCGAAGCCGGCGCAGCGGGCGCAAACCTGCTCACCCACTTGCTCGGCCAATCCCTCCCCGAGCTCGCCGAGAAGATCGCGATCTACCGCAAAGCGCGCGCAGATGCGGGCTACGAAGGACGCGGCATCGTAAGCCTCATGCTTCATACGTTCATAGGAACGTCGAATCATGAGTCCCGCGAGATCGTCCGAGAGCCCATGAAGAACTACCTGCGCTCCGCCGTAGGCCTAGTCAAAGCGGCGGCGTGGTCGTTCCCGACCTTCAAGAAGACGACCACCATGGACGACGGCTCGTTCGGCATCGACCACCTCGCCGACGAGGAAATGGACGCCCTGCTGAACCACGCCTTCGAGCGCTATTACGACAACGCCGGCCTGTTTGGCGACATGCAAACGGCGAGCAAAATCGTCGACGGAATCAAGGGCATCGACGTCGACGAAATCCCCTGCCTCATCGACTTCGGGATCCCCACCGAGACCGTACTCGAGGCCCTGCCGCGCTTGGCCGAGGTGCTGCGACGCGCCAACGAGCACGCGCACACGACGCCCACCGACGGAGACGCCGCCGCGCCCGAGGCGGACTACGACATCGCCGCGCAATCGCAACGGCACGGCGTCACACACCTGCAGTGCACGCCGTCCCAGATGGCGCTGCTCACGGCCCAGCAGCCCGTACGCGACGCGCTCTCACGTATGAACCACGTGCTGGTCGGCGGCGAAGCGCTCCCCGCGCCGCTCGCCCGTGACCTCGCGTCCCTCGTCCCCGGCACCGTGCACAACATGTACGGCCCCACGGAGACCACCATCTGGTCCTCGTCCTCCGTCGTCACCGCAGACGCGCCCGTCACCATCGGCACGCCCATCGCAAACACACACATCGTCATCGTGGACGAGCACGCACGCATGGTGCCGCCCGGCCGTATCGGCGAGCTGTGCATCGGCGGCGCAGGCGTTGTACGCGGCTACCTGGAGCGCCCTGAGCTCACCGCCGAGCGCTTCATCCGCGACACCTTCGCACCCGGCACCGGCGCGGACGCAAACAGCGACCACCGACTGTACCGCACCGGCGACCTCGCGCGGTTCGACGACGACGGCGTGCTGCACTTCCACGGCCGCGTCGACCACCAAGTCAAACTGCGCGGCTATCGCATCGAGCTCGGCGAAATCGAAGCCCGACTCGCCGAACTCCCCGCCGTCTCCGCCGCTGCCGTCATCGTGCGAGAGGACATCCCCGGCGACCAGCGCTTGGTCGCCTACGTGGTCTCAACGCCCGGCGCCCCCGCCGACCCAGACACCCTGCGCGACACGCTCAGCGCGCAGCTGCCCGACTATATGGTCCCGTCGGCCTTCGTCTATCTGCCCAGATTCCCGGAGACCCCGAACCGCAAAGTCGACCGACGCGCCCTGCCCGCCCCCGAACGCAAAGCCGCTGCTACCGCGTCGTTCGTAGAGCCCACATCCGGCCTGCAAGCCAAGATCGCAGCAATCTGGACAGAAGTGCTCGGCCTGCCCAGCGTCGGCAGCCACGACAACTTCTTCGACCTCGGCGGTCACTCGCTGCTCACCATCCAGGTGCACGCGCTCATCAAAGAACAGGTCGAGCGCCCCGTCTCGCTCGTCGACCTGTTTCGCTTCCCGACGATCGCAGCGCTCGCCGGCTATCTCGAAGGCGACGACGGCTCGCAAGTGCTCGAGGAGACCCGGGAACGCGCAGTGGGCCGCAAAGCCGCCATGGCCCGTCGACGCGCCGCCCGAGGCAGCCGGAAATAGCCGGCCGCCAGACGGTCACGCCTCGCCTCTGCCACAGCGAACGCGACGCCCCGCTACCGGAACGATACCGGCGTCGCGCCGAAACGGTCCGTGTACCAGCGCGCGATGTGCTCCAGCAGCAATCCCCGAACGGCCGCGAGCGAAAACGTGTGGTCCGCCGCGCCAAAGTACGTGTAGCGCAGCTTCGGCTCGTCTCGCGGCAGCGACGGGTGCATCTTCCAGAACTGCCCCTCGTGGTTGAACGTGCCCTGCTGACCGGCCGTGAACACCACATACAGCGACGCGCCACGATCCAACAGCGTGTGGTACCCACGCTCGGCTTCCGTACGCTCCGGAATGTCACGGACGAGCAACGTCGCATCGACCGCTGCCTCGGTCTCCCCAGCCAGTCGCTTGAGCACCTTGTAGGCCACGTTGTACTGCCCCGTCAGCGCCTTCTTCCAAGTCGCCGCGCGGCGCAACGGGCTCAGCACCCGAACCGCCTTAAACCCAATCGTTTCAAATGGATACGGCTCAAGCAACACCGCTCCGGCGACACGCTCGTCAGCCAACGCGACCTGAAACGCCTGGTCCGCGCCACTGCACAATCCAAGCAGCACGAAAGATTCTGCGCCCGTTCGTTCAGCCACAAAGTCCATCGCCTCGATCGTCTCCAGCACGCTTGATTCAGCGAACGGCAAGTGGTCCTCACGAGGCCCGCTGTCACCGATTCCAGAGCAATCAAAACGCAAACACGGAACGCCGACAGAAGCAAACATACGTGCGATCTGCACGTTCATTCGTTGCGGACCCACGTGGTGAAGCAGTCCCGCGTTGAGCAGGATGATCGCGGGTCCGTCGTGACGGCGCGCCACCGGGGACAAGACGCCGACCAATCGCGCGTGTGCGCCAAACGTCACCGCTTCTTCGGGTAGCGCCATCATGCGTGCACCTCCACGAGCCAGCGGACAATCTCCGCGATCGTGCTCGCGGGTACCGGCGCGGCTTCAAAGCCGAGCTCGCTCGACCAAGGCGCCTCCTCATCCACCACCAAACGCTCCTGCTTGCCCGCGCGCCGCTGAAACGTCTCGTACCAGGGCCCTTCGTCGCCAAAGCCGCGGTTTCGTACGGTCAACATGCGCTCCGCCACATGTCCGCGGACCGCGCCCACATTCACGTGCCGCATGCGCTCGCGCAGCGCCGCCGGAAACGCGGATCCCAACAGCTCGTCGGGGCCCCCGAACGCCGCCGCACCAGGGCGCTCGCGCTCTTCGTCCTCCAACATCAGGCGGTGCTCGTACAACTTCTGATCCACAAACGTCCTGCCCTCGGTGACCGGCTCCCACAGCAACAACGAGAACACACCACCGCAGGCTTCGGCCGCCAGCGTCGCCAACGCGCCGCCCATCCGTACGCCAAGAAACGTCACGCTCGAGGCGCCGGACAGCGAGCGCGCGTGCGCCATCGCGAGCGCGACATCCTCAAGCCAATGGTCCCACGTGACCTCCTCGCCCGCGCCTTCGGAGTCACCGGTCGCAAACCAATCGAACCGTAGAGACGCAAAGCCGGCCGCGGCGAGACGACGCGCGAGCAACCGCAACCCTCGCAGGGCCGCCGGCGTCTCATCACCCGTAGGCGGACACAGGACGACCACGCCGCGGGCCGCCGTCGCCGGGTGGTACACACCGTACAGACGACGCCCAGATGGTCCGAAGAACATCGAAATGGGGCCGTCCACCGGCGTTTGCGAAGCAGGTATGGCACTAGCGGTCATCGGAACCTCGGAGCTTTTGCGCCCAGCGCGACGCGACCTTTCGTATCAAGCGCCCGTATTCGCTGGCCGGGACGTGGCCATCGGAGCCCAGTTCAAATGTCGTCGCCGATTCCAACGGCGGCGCGTCCGTTTCGTCACCCGCGTCCGATTCCGCAACACCAGGGGTACCCTCGGCCGCTACAGCAGCGGCGGCATCAGCGGGTGCCGTGTCCCCGGACAGCGCAGCAGCTTGTGCGTTCGCCGCGGCCTGCTCGCGGTCGAGCACCGCCGCCATCTGACCGAGCGTCTGCAGCGAAATCGACAGTGGATTGAACCGCACACCGGTCCGGTCCTCCACCTGCGCGATCAGCTTCATAGCGAGCAGCGAGTGCCCGCCGATATCGAAGAAGTTATCATGAACGTCCACGCGTTCCACGCCGAGCGCTTCTTGCCACACGTCCGCGAGCAGCTGCTCGTTCGGTGTGAGCGCGGCCACGGCCGGTGCCTCTGACGGCGCGACTCGGCTGTGCTGCTCCTGCGCCCGCGGGTCGGGGAGCGCCTTGCGGTCGACCTTGCCGTTCGGCGTGAGCGGGACCGCCTCCAGGGGGACCCAGTGCGCCGGCACCATGTACTCCGGCAGCGCCGCGCGCAGGGCCTCTCGCACGTCGTGAGCGTCGAACGACGACAGGCGCGCGGGACCGGCCCCAGCCACGGCGTTCGGGACCACGTAGGCGACGAGCCGCGCGTCGTCGGCCGCGAACTGCACGACCACCACCACGCAACGTGCCACCGAGGCGTGACGCGCGATCTCCGCCTCGATCTCGCCGAGCTCAATGCGATACCCACGCACCTTCACCTGGTGATCAACGCGCGACAGATAGTCCAGGCTACCGTCGTGCAGCCGGCGCACGCGATCACCCGTGTTGTACATTCGGCCGCCGAAGAACGGGTCCGGCACAAAACGCTCGGCCGTCATCTCCGCGCGGTTCACATACCCGTCTGTGACGCCGTGGCCTCCGATCCACAACAAACCCGGCACCATGGGCGGCAGCAGGTTTCCGGCCGAATCCAACACGTGGCAAACCGTGTTTGCGATGGGCGTCCCGATCGTAATATCGGCCGCGTCCGTGATGGTCCGGGTGGTCGACCAAACGGTTGTCTCGGTGGGTCCGTACATGTTCCACAGCGCGCCCACGCGTGGGATCAGCTCCCGCGCCAGATCGGGCGGCAGCGCCTCACCGCCGCACAACGCCTTCAGGCCAGGCGTTCCCGGCCATCCCGCGGCCACAAGCAAGCGCCACGTCGCCGGCGTCGCCTGTACGAGCGTCGCGCCGACCTCGTGCATGCGGTGCTCCAGTGCGGTGCCGTCGGCCGCGACATCCTTGTCGACAATCACGACCGTCGCGCCCACCGAGATGGGCAGGAACAGCTCCAACACCGAGATATCAAAGGAGATTGTCGTGAGCGCGACAGCGACTTCACCAGCCGACAAACCGGGCGCTTGCGCCATTGACCGGATGAAGTTCACAGCGCTGCCATGCGGCACCTGCACGCCCTTCGGACGCCCCGTAGAGCCGGACGTGTAGATCACGTAGGCGGCCGCATCCGCTGCAGCGCCCGCGTTGAACTCCGTTCCGCTCTCCGCGCTAGCGCTGGTCGGCGACGTCAGGTCGAGGTCCTCGACACACAACATTCGCGGCCCTGCATCGTGCAGCAACGACACCAGCCCGGCCTCCGCCACAACGACCGGCGCCGCTGCGTCGCGGACCATGTACACCAACCGGTCGTGGGGAAATCCGGGGTCCAGCGGAAGGTAGGCCGCACCCGACTGCATCACGCCCAACAACACGGCGAGCATGGTCCGGTTTCGGTGCAAACAAACACCAACAAAGTCACCGGACCCCACCCCCATGTTTCGTAACGCGGTCGCGACCGCATCCAAGGCGTCGCGAAGCTCGCCGTACTTCCAACTGCCGTCGGCATCGCGCACAGCACAGGCATCCGGTTGCGCACTGCACTGGTCCGCGAACAAGCCATGCAGTGTCATGTCCGTGTCGGCATCCCCGGGCGCGGAATTCCACAACTGAAGCAAAGACTTACGCCCAGAATCACCGACCAACGGATGCATCTCAATCGCTTCGTGCGGCGACGCAACGCAAGCGCCGAGCAGCGACTCAAATGCCTCCGCGAACCCAGCGATCGTGGCCTCATCGAAGATGTCGGTGTTGTACTCGAACAACGCACGAAAGCCGTCGCCGCTATCCGAAACATACAACGTCAAATCAACCTGTGCGCCGCCAGAATCCACGTCGAGCGGCGATGCCTGCAAGCCTAAGAACTCGCTCTCGCGCGACGACGGAAACAGCGCAAACATCACCTGATAGAGCGGCGTTCTACTGGGATCTCGACGCAGGTTCAGCGCACGCACCACACGGTCCAGCGGCACGTCGTTGTTTGCGAACGCATCCAACGACTGCACACGCGTGCGGGCCACCATCTCACGGAACGACGGTCGTCCCCAAAGGTCGGCGCGGAAAGCGAGCGTGTTCACGAAGAACCCGATCAGCGACTCCGCCTCTGTGCGGCTTCGGGTAGAGCTCGGCGTACCCACGATGAGGTCGTTCTGCCCCGTGAGGCGATACATCAGCACCTGGAACGCGGCCATCATGGCCACAAACGGCGTCACGCCCTCCTGAGCCGCCAGCGTGCGGAACCCTGCGGCGACTTCGGCATCGAGCGTGTGTGCGTATCGCGCGCCCTCCAAACTGGGCACCGGCGGACGCGGACGGTCCGCGGGGAGCTCCAGCACCGGCTCCGCGCCCTGCAGGCGCTGCACCCAATACGCGAGCTGGCGGTCCAGCACCGGGCCGTCCAAACGCGCGCGACGCCAAGCGGCGAGGTCCGCGAATTGCACCGGGAGCTCCGGGAGCGCATCGGCCAGCGACTCATCCCGCCGCGCGGCGCTGTATAGCGGGCCCAGCTCTTGAACCAACAACTCCAGCGACCACTCATCGCTCACGATGTGGTGCAGCGTCAGCACGAGCGTGTGGTCTTTGGCGGTGGAGCGGCCCAGCGCCGCGCGGAACAACGGCCCAGCGCTCAGATCGAACGCGGCGTTGGCGCTGGCGTCAGCAAACGTGCGGCGCGCACGCGCGCTCTTCCCGATGCGCTCAGGCGTCAACCGTACCGAGTACGGCGGGTGAATCTCGAGCATCGGCGCGCCGTCGACCACGGAGAACGTGGTGCGCATGGCCTCATGACGCCGCACCACCTCGGTGAGCGCGCGCTCCAACGCTTCTAGGTCGAGCGGCCCCTCAAGGCGCAGCGCGATGGGGATGTTGTAGGCGCGATTTCCCGGCTGGATTTGCTCCACAAACCACAGCCCCTCTTGAGCGAACGAAGGCCGCACCGGCTGCCTCCGATCGCACGTTGGGATGGCCTCCGGACCGCTGACCGGAGCAGACCGCTCACTCGACACCGCCAGCGCTGTCGCCGCCTCACCCGCCGACGCTGTCGCCGCCTCACCCGCCGACGCTGTCGCCGCCTCACCCGCCAGCGCTTTCGACGCCTCACCCGCCTCTGCGATCCCGCCGCCGAGCGCTTGCACACGTTCACTGAGTTCGGCGATCGTGGGCGCTTCGAACACCGACCGCAGCGGCAGGTCGACGCCAAAGTGGGTGTTGATCCGCGAGGTGATGCGGATGGCGCTGAGCGAGTGGCCGCCGAGCGAGAAGAAGTCCGCATGTACGCCGAGCGCTGGAGCACCGAGTGCGGCCTGCCAGATGTCTGCGATGGCCCGCTCCGTTGGGTTGCGGGGCGCGACGGTCTCATCGTCGTCGCTCGTCCCGGTTCCGACCGAAGTCTCGATGACGAAGCCGCCGTCGGACGGTGCCTCATGCACTGCGCTGAGCAAGCGGCGGAAGTCGATTGGGGAGACGACGAGAAGCGGCGCGACCTCTGCGCCCAACGACATGCTTTGCTGCGCGGCAATCGCGCGCCGCAATACGGCGATACCAGCCTGCGTGCTCACTCCATTCGCCAGCGGCTCCTGCCCGCTAAACGCGACCGGCGGTGCGACCGCGTCCTCGGACACATCGGCCGGAAGCGGCGAAGCGTCTAGCGTGTCTGCGGCCACTCGTCGCATCGAAAACGCTTCGACGTTCGCAAGAATGTTCCCATGAGTATCCACCCACGCGATGTCGAACACCGCCAGCTCTCCGCCGCTCTCGTCGGGTCGAACACGCACGTGGCTCAAGCTGTTCGGCGGCAGCGTCCCGCCAAACGTCAGGCGCTCATACCCAGCGGGAACATAGAACGCGGGCGTCGCGCCAGACGTCGTAGATGCGATCAACTGCTGCGCACCCGCGGTCGCGAAGTCGAGCAGCGCCGGGTGCAGCCGCACGTCGTCCAGGTCGCCCGCCGTCGCCTCGGGAAGCTCGAGCGTGAGCAACGCTTCGGCGGCGCCAATGGCCATGCGTCGCAGGTTCGACCATCGCTGGCCAAAGCGAACGTGGGGGTCCTGACGCGGCCCTGGCGGCAGCTCCACAACCTGGGGGCAGCGTGCCCGAATCGCCGCCACGTCGACGGCCTCGCTTGCCAATGGAGAGAGCGCGACGCGCATCCGTGCGTGCGCGATGTCGGTCGCATCCGCGCCACCGCTGGAGATGGTCACCCGGTGGCCCGCTCCGTCGCGGTCGAGCGTGACACGCACCCGTCGAGCCCCTGAATCCGGCACGGTGAGGGGCGATAAGAACACCACGTCGGTGGCCTCGATCGCGCGCCCCGTGTCTTCGCCGTACACCAGCGCTGCGCGCGCCAGCTCCAGGTAGCCCGCGCCTGGGAACACCGCGGTTCCGGACGCCGTGCGGTGCTCATCCAGCACCCACATGTCCGCCGTGAGGTCACTCACAAAGACAGCCTGCTGCGACTCCGCTCGAACGCAGCGCTGCACCAGGGGATGCGCCGTCGGCGCACCGCCGGTGAGGCGAAGCGGGGCGCCGGTCGCCTGAAGCTCGGCCGCCATGCCGACCTCCTGCCACGCCGGCCAAGCGATGGTCTGCGCTGGGGCACCACCGGTGTCGGCGCGACGCTGAGCCCAAGCGGCGAGATACGCGTTCGCGGCCGCGTAGTCCGCCTGACCGGCGAGCCCCATGGACGCGGACACGGAGCCGTAGGTCACAAAGAAGGCGAGGTCATCGTCGGCGGTCGCGGCGTCGAGCGCGCGCACACCGCGCACCTTGGGCGCGAGCACGCGCTCGCTATCCTTCAACGTTCTCAAGATCATAAGATTGTCGTCAAGAACGCCGGCGGTGTGAACCACGCCCAACAACCGTCCCAGACGACGCCGAGCGCTGTCGAGCGCCCCGCGCAACGCCTCTGCGTCAGCGACGTCGGCGCTGAGCGCGACGACCTGTATCCCGGCTGCGCGCAGCGCTTGTACCTGCGCAACGCGCGCCCGAACGGGGTGCCGCGCGTCGTACGTCAGCGGCAACGACGACCACGTGTCCTCCGGCGGCAACGGCGTCCGACCAAGCAGCGCCACATGCACACCTTGCGCTGCGAACATCTGTGCCGCCGAGCGGCCCAATCCACCAAATCCGCCGGTGATGAGCACGAAACCGCCGCGACCAACGCCGGCCGACGCGCTCAACGCCCGTGGCGCGTCCGGCGCTTCGGCAACCGGGTCCGCAGGAAGCGAACGACGCTCCCAGTCTTGCGCCCAACGACGGCGTCCGCGGAGCGCGACCACTTGCGCGGCGCCTTCTCCACCCGCCTCGCTCAGCCCTTCGAGCTCGCGCAGCAGGTCCTCGGCCAGCGCGCGCAACCCCTCCGCCGATCCACCCCGCGCACGCACGTCGACCTGCAGCGCACGCACCCCAGCAGCCTCGGCTGGCAACACGGTGGCGATGCCCGACGACAGTGCCTGAATCGGGTGCGGGGCCGCCTCACCGGCGACTTCGTACAGGCCATCCGTCACGATGAGTAACGGCACGAACGCCGACGGCTGCGATTCCACCTGCTCGCGCGTCGCTCCCGCGGACCGAAGCCGCGTCTGTCGCTGCTCGGCGTACTCCGTCAAACACTGCGCCACACCGAGCGGCCCAGCGAACGCGAACGCACGCGCCTGCTCGTAGGCGGCCGACTCCAGCGCCGCGGACGGCCTCAAATCGATCACCGCATCGGGCGCGTAGTGCGCGCGCTCGAGCGCCTTCCAAAGTGTGTGGTGGTCCTCCAGCGAGTCCGGACGCACGCGATACGCTCCCCCGCCGTCGTACGAAAACACCGCGCCGGACCGCACCCACACAGCGCGCATCCCCCGCTCCGTCGCCTGCGCACGCACCGCTGCGCCCAACGGCCCTTCATCGTCAAAGATCAGCACCGTGCGCGGCGCCTCGACCGACGCGGCCGCGGCCAGCGGAGCGGAGCGCCACGTCGGCGACCAGAACCAGGCGTCGGGGTCCGCGGAGCGAGTCAGCGCACCGGCCGCCTCCTCGGACGCCGCGGAGCCTTCGCCGCGGTAGGCGTGTTCACCCGGCGAAATCCAGTAGTCCTCATGGTCCCAAGCGTACGTCGGGAGCGGGACGCGGTAGCGCAAACGCCCGCGATGCAGCGCTTCCCAGTCCGCTTCGATCCCAGCGCCCCACACGGCCCCGAGCCGACCGAGCATGAACGACAGGTCGCCGTCACCACCCGCGGAATCCGTGGCGCGAGGCGCGCTGTTGACGGCGGTGTGTCCTTCGCCAAACGCCGGATTCAGCCGGACCAGCGACGTCATCGTGTGGCCGGGGCCGACCTCAAGGGCCACCAGCGGCCCGCCATGGAGCAGCGTCTGCGCGCCGTCGGCAAAGCGGACCGGCTCACGCAGGTGTCGCACCCAATACTCCGCGGTGCGCACCGCGTCGTCCGCCCACTGCCCGGTCAGATTCGAAACGAATGGCGTCTCGATCGCGCCAAAGCGAATGCGGCTCAAGTGCTCGCGGAACGTGTCCAGCACGGGGTCCAGCATGGACGAGTGCGCCGCTACGTCGATGCGCACACGCCGCGCGCCAATATCGCGTTCGGCGAGCGCCGCCTCGATGCGCTCAATCTCCGCGATCGGCCCGGAGGCGAGCGCCAACCCAGGCGCGTTGACCGCCGCGAGGCAGGCCTCACCGAGCAGCGGCCGCAGCGCGTCGGCGTCCATCTCGACGCTCAGCATCGCGCCCGGCTCGACCGCTTCAAACAAACGCCCGCGTAGCGCCACCACCGAGAGAGCGTCTTCGAGCGTGAACACACCGGCCAAACACGCGGCGGTGTACTCGCCCATCGAGTGCCCGATCAGCGCCGTAGGCTCAACGCCCCAGCTCATCCAGAGCTTGGCTTGCGCGTACTGCGAAACAAACAACGACGGCAACGTACGCGTCGGACGCTGAAGTGTGATGGCCGCAGCGGCTTCCTCGCCCGGCGCCGGGTACAGCAGCGCCTTGAGGTCGTAATTCACATGCGACCGCAGCGCGTTCAAGCACGCGTCGACCGCCTCGCGGTATACCGGTTCCTGGGCGTAAATCGCGCGGCCCATGCCCGGATACTGCGCTCCACCGCCAGCAAACATAAACGCAACGCCGAGCGCGTTTGTTTGTTTGACAGGGTGAGGCGCAATCGAAACATCGTCGTGCGAGAATACGCCATCGGCGCCCACGACCACGCTCGCACGGTGCTCAAAACGGGTGCGTCCGCGCTGCAGCGTCCACGCGGCGTCGTGCATGGGCGTTCCGGCAGTGGCGAGGGCCGGGAGCGCGTTCTGGAGCGCGTCCACGGCGCCTTTGAGCGCACGCGGCGACTTGGCCGACAGCAGCATCAGCTCGCAGTCCCTCACGGGCGGCTCCGACGCCGGCCGAGCGGGCGCCTCTTCCATCACCACAAACGCATTCGTACCGCCCACGCCCAGCGAGTTCACCGCCGCACGGCGAGGTTCGGGTCCTGCCGGCCACGCCTGACGTTCGGCGTGAATCACAAACGGGCCTTGCTCAAGTTCAAGCGCTGGGTTCGGGCGCTCAAAGTGGGTCAGCGGCGGCAGCTCTTTGTGCCGCAACGCCATCGCTGTCTTGATCGCAGCGGCTACGCCAGCGGCGGTATCCGTGTGCCCAATGTTTGCTTTTACGGAGCCCAGCGCGCAATGCGGAGGGGCGGCCGGGTCAAACCCGTCCTCCTGCGCAAATGCCTGTTTTAACGCAGCAATCTCGATGGGGTCGCCCACCGGCGTACCCGTGCCATGACACTCGACGAAGCCGATGGAGCTGGGGTCGACTTCGGCAATCTCCAACGCCTCGGTCGCGCAACGCGCTTGTCCCTCGACGGACGGCGCAAGGTACCCGACTTTAGAAGCACCGTCGTTATTGATCGCAGAGCCCAAGATGACCGCGTAGATCTCATCGCCGTCGTCGATCGCGTCGTTCAAGCGCCGCAATGCGACCACGCCGCAGCCGCTGCCGAAGATGGTACCTTGGGAAGCGGCGTCGAACGGGCGACAGCGGCCGTCGGGGCTCAGAATCTCGCCCGGCGTGTACTTGTAGCCCACGCCGTGGGGCTGTTCGATGGTCACACCACCGGCCAGCGCCATGTCCACTTCGCCGTTGAGCAGCGCCTGCGTCGCCATGTGAATCGCGACCAGCGACGTGGAGCACGCGGTTTGCAACGTGAGGCTGGGGCCGCGCAGATCGAAAGCGTAACTCGCGCGGGTGGCGAGGAAGTCCTTATCGTTTCCGGTGTGACGAACCAGAAACAAACCCTCGCTCTCCATCAGCGCCGGATTCGAGATCAAGTTGTACATCATGTACGCGTGCATTCCGTTGCCCGCGTACACGCCCACCGGTCCATCGAAACAACCCGGAGGATGTCCCGACGACTCCAAGGCTTCCCACGCGCACTCAAGAAAGTGCCGATGCTGGGGGTCGAGGATGGCCGCCTCTTTGGGCGTAAACCCGAAGAAACCCGCGTCGAAAGCGGACATGCCGTTCAGCACCGGTGCGCGGCGGACGTAGTTCGGGTTCGCTAACAGCGACTCGGGGACCCCGCGGGCTCGCAGGGTGGCGTCGTCAAAATCAGTGACACATTCAACGCCATCACGCACGTTGGCCCAGAAGGCGCTCGGGGTGTCTGCGCCAGCGAACCGGGCGGACATCCCAACGATCGCAATGTGGAAGTCGCTTCGCTCGCTCATTGCCGTTCCGTTTGGATTCGGAGACGCTGTGCCGGCGGATGGTTGCGGTTCCGTCGCATCAGCGTAGGGACGGCCTACATAGCACCGCGCGGCCGCGGACCAGAAGCACTTTGCCGCCCGCCGCCGCGTGGGCTGCTGCGCGGATGAAGGGGCGTGTGGGCGCCTATCATGAGGGGGCGCACACTCCGGTTACGCGACACAGCTCGGCGGTACGATCCCGCGGCGCGCACGTGAGACACGGTGATACAAACTCCGCAAACGCCGCCACGTCGACCTTGTAACCACGGGCTTTGCCTCCAAGCGCAACCCAGCGTACGCTCAGCCGAATGAACGACCTCATCGGAAAGACGTTCGTCGTCACAGGTGCCAGCGCCGGAATCGGCCGCGCCACAGCGCTCGCGTTGGCCGAGCGCGGTGCCACGCTTGCGCTCGTCGCCCGAGAGTCCGGGCGGCTCCGAGACATCGCCGCCCTCATCCAGACGCTCCCGCTCGCCGACGCGCACGCGTTTCCGGGCGACCTCGCGACCGTTGGTGAGTGTCGTCGTGTCGCCGAAGAGATCCGCGCGTCGCTCGGTACGGTCGACGTGCTGATCAACAACGTCGGGCGGGTGTTCCCGGAGCGGCGAGACAGCGCGGACGGATACGAAAAAACGTTTGCGCTCAACCACTTGGGGCACTTCGCGCTCACCGACGCGCTGCTGCCCGCGCTCAAGACCGCCGCCCATCCACGCGTCATCGAGGTCGCGTCGCAAGCGCACGCACACAGCTTGGCGGTCGAAGATTTGCACGCCCCCGGAAGCTACAACGGGCTCGCCGCCTACCGCGATTCCAAGCTCGCCAACATCCTGTTCGCCGCCGAGCTGCACCGGCGGCACGGCGACTGGCTCGTCACCGCGAGCCTGCACCCCGGTGTTGTCGATACCGAGCTGCTCAACGACTACGATCGCGCCGTCGCGCTCGACGCCGGCGGCGCGCAGCGAGGGCCCAGCGTGCTCGGGCGCGCCATGAGTTGGGCCCGCTCCGCAGCCGGCCGCTCGCACCGCTCCTACGGCATCGCCCCCAACCAGGGCGCCGCCATGAGCGTATTCGCGGCCACATCCGACGCCCTGCTCGACCAACGCGGGCTCTACTGGCGAGACGGCGCGGCGAGCCAACCGGCGGCCATCTCCGCCGACCCCGACGCCGCCGCTGCGCTCTGGGAGCACTCCGTCACGCTCATCACACGGGCGGGGCTGCGATGAGCGCGCGCGACCCAAGACGAGCAGCCAAAGCCGTCCTGGGACGCGCCCTGTTCGCCGCTGGCCTGCACAAGCGCACGTTCAAGAACCGCGCGATGATCACCTGTTTCCACTCGATCAGCGAAGAAGGAAACTCGACGATCACCACCAGCGAAGCGGAGTTCATCGCGTTCTGTGACTTCCTGGCGCGCCACTTCGATGTGATCGGGCTCGACGCGCTGCTCGACCGACTCGCGGCCGGCGCAGACATCTCCGGCGCCGCGGTGATCACCTTCGACGACGGCTACGCCGACAACGCGACCTTGGCGGCGCCCATCCTCGCGGACCGCAACCTGCCCGCCACGTTCTTCCTGGCCACCCAGTTCATCGGCACCGAGCACCAAGCGTGGTGGGACACCCCAAACGACATTCGCAGCCGCTGGATGACGTGGGACCAGGCCCGGTCGCTGCACGCGCAGGGCTTCTCGCTCGGAGCGCACACGCAAACGCACGTCGACCTCGGGGCCGTATCGCTCGACGAGGCCCGCGCAGAGCTCCAAGGCAGCATCCGCGACATCGAACGCGAAGTTGGCCAGGCGCCGACCCTGTTCGCCTACCCATTCGGCGGCGTGAACAACATGCGGGACGACGTGCGTGAGTTGATCGCGGCGCTCGGCCTGCGCTGTTGCCCTTCGTCCCACGGCGGGCTCGTGCGCCCAGACTCCGACCCCTATCATCTGCGCCGCGTCCCCGTGACCCAGTGGTACCAATCGCCCTACCAGCTCGGCTGGGAGTTGGTGTGGCTCCACGACGACCACGTGGTCGACGAAGCCCCCGTCAGCCAGCCAGGAAGCCCGTCTTCATGAGTCGCGCCCACATTGACCCGTTGACCGGAATTCGCGGGTTCGCCTCCTTGTGGGTGCTCCTGCACCACGCCCCGAACCTGTTCCCCATCGGCGAGTTTAACCTCGGCGTGTTCGAGCCGTTCTTCGAGAAGGGCTGGCTCGGCGTCGACCTGTTCTTCGTGCTGTCGGGCTTTGTGATCTCGTACGTGTACGCAGACAAGATGCGGACGTTCTCGTGGTCGGACGCGCGGCAATTCTGGAGCCTGCGCATCGCACGCGTGTACCCCGCGCACGTGGTCGCAACGCTGGCGTTCGTGCCCGTGGTCGTGCTCGCCCAGTGGAAGTTCGGCTACAGCTCGCCCAACGACGCGTTCAGCCTGCCCAAGCTGGCCTACGCCCTCACGCTCACCAACGGCTGGGGCTTCCCGGACTCCGCGGGCTGGAACCTGCCGTCGTGGTCGGTATCGAGCGAGTGGTTCGCCTATCTGCTGTTCCCGTTCCTCACGCTGCCGCTCGCCCGCAAACGCCCCGCGCCATTCGCTGGGCCCGCCGTCGACGTCGCCGCGATCGCGCTCATCCTCGCCGGCTGCTCGGCGCTCGGTTTTGCGCTCAACGACAATAACTCGTTCACGCTGGCGTGGGGGTGGGCCCTGCTGCGCATCACCAGCGAGTTCGTGATCGGCTGCCTGCTGTTCAACGTCTTCCGCCACTGCCGCACGCAGCCCCTGTTCGACGGCCTCGCCGCCGGCGCAGGCCTCGGCATCATCGCCGTCTCGTTCGCCGGACTCCCGCCTGCGTTCGACGTCGTGCTGATCGCGCTCTTCGCCGTCCTGGTGCTCGCGCTGGCCCGCGCCGAAGGCCCCACCGCCAAGCTGCTCGGCAGCGGGCCGATGGTCTATCTCGGCGAAATCTCGTACTCCATCTACCTCGCCCACGCGCTGATCATCCTGCTGATGGGCCAGCTCGCGCAGCGGGTGTGGACGCCCGAGTCCGTCCCCACGTGGGCGTTCGGCGCTACGCTTGTAGCGTACCTCGGCGCCAGTATGGTCGCCGGGCACCTGCTTCATCACTTCATCGAACAGCCCGCACGGCGCTGGCTGCGACGCCGCTGGACCCCATGAGCCACCCTCTCCGCACGCTCTCGTTTATCATCCCGGCGTTCAACGAAGCCGAGCACATCGCGCGCACCGTCCGCTCGGTGTTCCAAGCCGTGCCCGCCGAGCAGCTCGCCGACGTCATCGTCTGCGACCACGGCTCCACCGATGGCACCACGGCGATCGCGCGCGCCGAGGGAGCGGCCGTGCACACGTGGACCGACGGCACCATCGCCGCGCAGCGCAACCGCGGCGCCGCCCTCGCCACCGGCGACGTGCTCGTGTTCCTGGACGCCGATACCGCCTTGAGCGCCGAGTGGGCCGACGCGTTGCCGACACTGTTCGAGCGGCTCACCGACGACCCTACCCTGCTCACCGGCTCCCACCCGACGCCGCCGTCGCCCGGAACGTGGCTTGAGCGCCACTGGTTCGCGCAGATCTCCGCCGTCGACCACGCGCGGCACCTGGGCTCTGCGCACCTGGTGATGACGCGCGCGCACTTCGAGGCCATCGGCGGCTTCGACGCGACGCTCGTCACTGGCGAAGACTTCGAGCTCTGCACCCGCGCGGTGACGCACGGCTCAACCATCGAGGTGAACCACGCGCTGGTGGCGGTTCACCACGACTTCCCCAAGTCGCTCGCCGCGTTCGTCGCGCGCGAGGCATGGCATGGGCGCGGCAACTTCGCGTCGGTCGAGATGGCGCTGAGCTCGCCGGTGAGCGTCGCCACGATCGGGTTCGCCGCGCTGCACGGAGTCGCGCTGGCATCGCTGCGCCGGCGACGGGTGCCGGTGGTCGCAATGACGGGCATCGCCGGACTCTGCGTCGCGTCGTCGCTGTACAAGTTTCGGCGCGCGCCCAAGTCGACCCAGGCGATCAACGCCGGCGTGTTCTACTTTTACTATCTGGGGCGCTCGGCGGCGCTCACGCGCGCGGTCGCCGAAGCCGTCTCGGACGTGGCGGGTGAAGCGGCCGTCGAGGCGATGAACGACGCGGTGAGCGACACGCTCGGGACGCAAGCGCGCGAGTTGATCGATGCGGTGGCCAAGGTCGCGGCACAGGCCTCAACACCGGATTGACGCTCGGCTGACACCGGACTGACCACCGGGCAGGATACCAGACTGAGCGCGCACACCGATCGGCCTGCCCGCTTGGCGCACACCGCGCCAACCACTAGAGTTCGCAGGCCCCGTAGCCCCATCCCGCGATGTCCCCGAAGTCCGTTCCTCCCGCCCTCCCCACACGCCTCCTCGGCGGGTGTCACTGCGGAGCGGTGCGCTACAGCGTGCACGTGACGGCCTACGAAGCCATCCGCTGTAACTGCTCCATCTGTGTGCTCAAGGGCTTCTTGCACCACATCGTGGAGCGCGACGCCTACACCCTGACGAAGGGTGAGGACGACATCACAACCTACCGATTTAACACGGGAATCGCGCAGCACATGTTCTGCAAACGCTGCGGAACGCACCCCTTCTACGTGCCGCGCTCGCATCCCGACGGCATCTCCATCAACGTGCACTCGCTAGACGACAACATGGCCGAGCACTTTTCCGCCGTCCCGTTCGACGGCCGCAACTGGGAAGACAACATTGACACGATCCGCTGACCCCACGTCGACCGTCGAGCCAGACCTCGGGCCTGAGCCGGGCTGGGTGCCCGCCAATCCGCTGCTCGCGATGGAGAGCTCGCGCAACTACGTGCACGACGACCCGTCCGGCGACCGCGTCCGCATCCGTTACTATCGCGAGAACGACGAAGGCGGCCTGCGGGCCAAGGTGTGGTTCGGCCCCGGCGCAGAAGGCCCCCCAGGACACGCCCACGGCGGCGCCCTGCTCGCGGTGCTCGACGAGGTCGCCGGCGGCACGGTCTGGGTGTGCGGATACCGCGTCGTTCTGGCACGATTCGAGGCCGATATGCGCGCGCCGGTCCCGCTGAACCGGGTGCTGATCTGCGAGGGTGATATCCAACGCGTGGACGGCCGAAAAGTGTACAGCGACGGCGTGATCCGCGGCGTCGATGGCACTATCTACGTGCAAGCCAAGGGGCTGTTTGTGCAACTCACCGAGGCTCAGGCGGCCAAGTTTAGCCCGTTCCACGGTGATGGAACCCGCCCCAACCACGACCTGGAGACCAGCGAAGACTCCGCGGTCTAGCCCCAGCTCCGAGCCCGAATCCGAACCCGAACCGACAGCTCTTGCGTCAGCTCCGACCGCCCGCGTCCGATTCCTCCATCGACCTCGAGATCCTATGAGCGACAGTCCCCAGCTCTCCCAGACTTCGGTCGATCTGTTGCTCTCCTGCATGGAAGATTGGCGCGCCTCCGACCTGTTTCTCTGCGAAGAGACGCCGCCCTCCGCGCGCATCGACGGCGACGTTCGGCGGATCCAGCACCCGGTCACGACCCGGGCCGAGATGCACGGGTTCGTCGACACGGTGATGTCCCCTCAGACGCGCGCGCGCTTCGAGGAGTCCGGCGACGCGGACGTGGGATACACGGCGGCGAACGGGAAGCGTTTCCGGTTCAACTTCTCCCGCACCAAGGGGCGCATCGCGCTGGTCGCCCGCGCGCTCCCCAACGGTGACCTGCTGCTCAAGGACCTCGGCCTACCGCCCGCGATCGGTGAGCTGGCCGACGCCAAGCGCGGACTCGTGCTGATCACCGGAGCGACCGGAAGCGGCAAATCGACCACGCTCGCGGGCATCGTGCACCGCATCAACTCCACACAAGAGGTGCACATCGTCACCTTGGAGGACCCCATCGAGTTCGTGCACGCCGACATCCGCGCGCGGGTGACGCAACGCGAGCTCGGCTCCGACACCGCCTCCTTCCCCGACGCGCTCCGCACGGTGGTCCGGCAGAGCCCCGACGTGATCCTCGTCGGCGAGATGCGCGACCAGAACTCCATGCAGATCGCGCTGTCCGCCGCGCTCACCGGCCACCTGGTGTTCGCGACGTTGCACACCGTGAACGCCACCCAAACCCTGCAGCGAATCCTCTCGTACTTCCCCTCGCACCAGCGGGCGCAGGCAGCGCTCGACCTGTCGATGTCGCTCAAAGGCGTGGTCTCGCAGCGGCTGATCCCACGGGCCGACCAAGAAGGCCGGGTGCTCGCGGTCGAGATGCTCGGCATGTCCCCGGGCGTCCGGCGCTTGATCCGAGAGCAGCGCGTCGAGGACCTTGAGGACCTGATGCGACACCGCAACGACCCGAACACCGTCACGTTCAACCAGTCGCTGCTGGCGCTGTATACCAAGGGCGCCATCTCGCTCGATGTTGGCCAAGCGTACGCCTCCAACCCCGACGAGTTCAGGCTCGCAACGCAAGGCATGGCGACCGGCGCGGGGACCTTCGCCGTCGCCGCGCGCGGTGACGCGACCGGTTTCGACATGAAAGCGCTGTTGCGGTTGGCGCTGGACCGCGGAGCCTCCGATCTGCACCTGACCGTCGGACGGCCGCCCATCTTCCGGGTCTCCGGCGAGCTGCAGACGCTCGAGTCGGAGCCGCTGACCGACGCCGACCTGCGCGTGTTGCTGTTCTCGGTGCTCACCAGCTCGCAGCGCTCCAAGTTCGAGTTGGACCGCGAACTCGACTTCGCGGTGTCGCTCGATTCACGCCACCGGTTTCGCGTAAACACCTATTTTCAAAAGGGAAAGATGGCGGCGGCGCTGCGGTCTATCCCATCGAGAATCCCCAGCCCGCAAGAGCTCGGGCTGCCCGAGGTGGTGATTCGATTGGGCAAACGCTCGCAGGGATTGCTGCTGGTCGTCGGCCCCACAGGCAGCGGTAAATCGACCACGTTGGCGTGCCTGATCGACCAGATCAACAAGACCAAGAAGTGCCGCATCCTGACCATTGAAGACCCGATCGAGTTCACCCACGAGCAGAAACTCGCGACGGTCGATCAGCGCGAAGTGCACTCCGACACCAACAGTTTTTCGGCAGCGCTCAAGTTCATTCTACGCCAGGATCCCGACGTGATCTTGGTGGGCGAGATGCGCGACGCCGAGACCATTCACGCGGCGATTACGGCGGCCGAGACGGGGCACTTGGTGCTCGCGACGTTGCACACAAACGACGCCACGCAGGCGATCGATCGCATCATCGACGTGTTCCCCTCCGAGGCGCAGAGCCAGATCCGAACGCAGCTCGCGGCCGCGCTGCTCGGCGTGGTCTCACAACGACTGCTCCCCCACAGCAGCGGGACCGGACGGGTCGCGGCGTTCGAGATCATGATCGCGAACTCGGCCATCCGGAATGTGATCCGCAGCAACAAGATGCACCAGGCGATCAGCGTCATGGAGACGTCGCTCGCCGACGGCATGTTGACCATGGACCGGTCGCTCCAGGCGCTCTGCCACGCGGGACACATTACGCAACAGGACGCGCACCGGCTCATGCTGAACCCGGCCACCTTGCTCGGCGGCACGCGGTAGCACGAACGCAAGCGGCGCGCCGAGCCTAGGGCCGGGCGCGCCGCAGTGCGGGGTCCTGTGACTAGCGGGCCAGGCCGGCGCCGCAGCGGAGGCCGGCGGTCGTGGCCGGGCACACAGGCTCGAACGACGTCGGTCCCCGCTCGCCGATCTCGCCACACCCGACGATGCGGAGGATGACGCGACGGTTCTCACGGTTGCCCACGGCGTAGTCGTCGTTCGGGTCGTCGGGGTTGAGCGGGTCGGACTCGCCGGAGGTCTCGGCGTCGACCATGCCTTCGGCGCGCGACGGGTCCATTCCGGCCTCGATGAGCGCGGCGACGAGCTGGGTACGCACGTGGTTCGCGCGGTTGAGGCCGAGCTGCTCGTTGTACTCCGCGTTGCCGTCGGTGTCGGTGTGACCGCTGGCGAGCAGGCGGTAGTCGAGGCAGTCGGCGAGGTCGACGAGGATGGCGGCCATCTGCGCGATGAGCACTTGGTTGGTCTCGCGGTCGTAGCCGTTCATGGTCAGCTCGGAGAACTCCCAGAACACGTCGTAGTCGAAGAAGAACGGGACGCCGCCGTACACTTGGTCGACGATCGGGAACTCGTTGAGGTTGTCCGGGCACACGTCCGCCATGCTGCAGGCGAAGGCCTCGGGGCAGCCGTCTTCGTCGGCCTCGCCGTTCCAGAGCTCGGGCTCTTCGGGGCATTGGTCGAGGCAGTCGGAGATGCAGTCGCCGTCGGTGTCGGTCAGGTCGGTGCCGTCGGGGCAGTAGTCGCATCCGTCGGGGATGCCGTCTCCGTCCGCGTCCACGTTGTCGTCGGTGCGGTAGAGCGGGTCGCAGGCGTCCGCGGGGCGGCAGATGTCACAGGCGTCTGGGGTTCCGTCGCCGTCCACGTCGATGGCGTCGTCGGTGCTCGCGTCGGCGTAGTAGCCGTAGCGCCAGTAGTGCGCGGCATCTTCGCGGCGGGCGAACTCAGCGATCTCGCTCGACTCCGGGTAGTTTCCGTCGAGACGCGGGCGGCACATGTCGCACTCGGCGCCGAAGTCGTCGGGCGTCTCACAAACAAAGTCGCCGTCGTCATCCGGGTACTCGCTCGGGTAGCAGCCCTGCTCTTCCGCGCGGCGATGCTGGTAGGTCGCGCCGGCAAACAGGCGGAAGTCCGGCGTTCCGAATCCCTCGATGATGCCGAAGCCACCACCCGCCTCGACCATCAGGCCGCGGGCCCGACGTTGCGGGAACACACGGGCGCCGATGCGCGTCTCGAGCGGAAGCTCCTGAAGCTCGGCACGGCTCAAGCGCTCTTTGGACACGAGGCCCGTCACTTCGGCGAGACCGAAGACGCTCTCGTTGTTGGTCAATCGCACGATCGCGCCGGCGCCGTACGTGAACGAGTGACCGGCGTGGATGTTACCGAGGTCGACTTGGCGTCTCGCCAGCCAGCCCACGTTGGGGGACAGCGTCACGCGGCCGAAGTTGAAGTCGGTCGATGCGCGGAACTCAGCGCGAAGCGCTTCGCCTTGGTACGCGTTGTCGCCACCGGTCGGCAGCATGACGTCGGCGGAGACACCAAACACGTGGTTATCGCGGTTGGCGCCACCAAAACGAGTCAGCTCCAGGCGCGGCACAATGCGGATGTCGCCGATGCCCGCGTTCGGGCGCTCTCCGATCTCGAACCGCGCAAACCCCTGGCCCGAGCGACCATCCTCGAAGAGGTAGATCGGCAGCGCGACACCCAGTTCGAAACGATCCGTGATGGACCACGCGAACAGCGCGTCCAACACGAGCATCTGGGTGACGAGCTTTCCGGTACGCTCCAGCGCCTCGCCCTGGGCTTGCGTCTGCACCACCAACGGATCGTTGGAGTAGTTCAGCACGCCGCCGAGTTCCCAAGTTCCGGCATCCGGCGTTTCCGCCCGCGTTACGTGGAAATAGTTCGACGTCTGCGAAGGCATCGGCCGGAACTGCTGGAGCTGCAGCCGAGCATCCTGGGCCGTGCCGCTGGCGGGCAGCACGAGCATCGACGCCAGCAGCGCTAGAAGCGAGAATCGTACGGAGGTTGTCGGAAACATGACCAAAGCCGGGGGTAGACGGAGGCACCCGAGCGGGCGCGAAGCGTCGATCGCAAAATGTGAGGGCATGTAGGACAATGTCATCAGATGGGCGCGGGGGCAAGAACCTCTGACAATTCCCCCGCACTTTGCTTGCGTTCGGCGCTCTCCCCACCCGTGCTGTCGTGCCGACTGACGGCTGCTGCGCTACTCTCCGCTGCCCTCTTCGATCACCTGCGGCGGAGCGTCGGCGGCGTCGTCACCCCAGGTGACCACAAAGTCCACGCCGGTCGCTTCGGTGCCGCGATAGGCGAACGAACCGAGCTGGAAGTGCAATCCACACAAGGCCTGCGAAACCACACCGATGGGCAGCGAGATGGTGCGGTCCTCGGTGATCTCGCCTTCGCATTGCACGTTGAGCAGGACCTCCGGCGGGTCGACCTCAACGAGGCGCGCCGCGACGGTCGCGCGGTCCAGGATCGAGACCGAGCGCTCGAACTGAAGCGTCATTTCCCACGGGCTCGCAGGGTCGGCAACACAGGCCGAGAGCACGGTGACCGCAGCGGCGGCGCAGGCGAGGGAGAGAGTGAAACGCTTCATGAGATCTCGTCGTAGGTAGGAGATTGCCGTATACCGCTCGCCTGTCCCGTCGCCAAGTTGAACCTCAGTGTTTCTCCAGCTCGGCCCGGAGCGCCCCTGCCCCTCGGTGGAGACCGTCCTCCGGCTCGGCCCCGCCCACTCCGCGGGCTGCGTTGACGCTCGCAGAGGTCGCAGGCAGGATCACGCACACGCCCTTCGCCCCCGTCCGCCATGCTTCCCATCGTTATCTTCGGCGCATCCGGCCACGCCCGCGTGGTCGCCGACGCGGTTCGCTCCGGCGGTGTCGCCCGGGTGGTCGGCCTGATCGACAGCTTCCACCCGGTGGGGCCCACAACGTTCGGCCCGTCTGTCCTGGGCGACGAGCACACGCTCGCGAAGCTGTACCGCCAAGGCGATGTCGCCGGCGTCACGATCGCGGTCGGCGACAACACCGTGCGGCGCCGGCTCACGGAGCGCATCGCCGAGGTGTGCCCCGGCCTTCCATTCTTCTCGGTCGTCCACCGAACCGCGACGGTGGCGCCGGATGTCGACCTCGGCCCCGGCAGCGTCGTGTTGGCCGGCGCGGTGGTCAACCCAGGCAGCCGCCTCGGAATGGGCTGCATCATAAATACGCGCGCGTCGCTCGACCACGACAGCACGATGGGCGACTTCGCGAGCCTCGCGCCCGGCGTCACCACCGGCGGCAACTGCACGATCGGCGAGAGCACCGCCGTCGGCATCGGCGCGACGTTGGTGCATGGCGTCTCCGTGGGCGCCCACACCGTCGTCGGCGCTGGCGCCGTCGTCATGCGGCCGCTGCCCGCAGAGGTCGTCGCGTACGGCGTGCCCGCGCGTGTGATCCGTGACCGCGCGCCGGGCGACAAGTACCTGTAACGCCCTCTCTGACGCCGACGCCGCATGCCCCCTACTTCCGTTCGTATCGTCCCCCTCGCCGACTGCCCTGAGGCCGCGCCGCAGCTGGCCGCCTGGCACTTCGCGCAGTGGGGTTGGATGAACCCCGCCAACACGATCGAAGCGCGCATCGCACGCTTTGAACGGCACATGACGCCGGGGTCGCCGACCACGTTTGTTGCGCTGCTCGATGGCCTCCCGGTCGGCTCGGCCAGCCTCACCGAGACCGACATGACGACCCGCCCAGACCTGACGCCGTGGCTCGCGAGTGTGTTCGTCGCCCCCCACGCGCGGCGCAACGGGATCGGCGGCGCGCTGGTCGATCGCGTCGTGCAAGAGGCGGCGCGCGACGGCGTGCCGGAGATGTACCTGTTCACCCCCGACCAGATGCCGCTCTACGCTTCGCTCGGCTGGCAAATCGTCGAGCAGGTGACGTACCAAGGCGAGCTGGAGACGATCATGCGAATCTGCCCCGCGGACCGCGTCGCGAGCGCACAATGACCCCACCGGAGAAGGCGCCGGACGCCGCACCCAGCCCCGCGCCGCCGATGCTGTGGGAGTGCGACAACGCGTTCGCCGTCAACAAGCCCGCCGGTTGGTTGGTGCACAACTCCGCCTTCGCGGGCCCCAAGGAGCGCTCCGTGCGGCAAGTGGTCGGCCAGGCGCTCGGCCGGCGTGTGTATCCAGTGCACCGGCTCGACCGCGGCACGTCCGGGGTGTTGTTGTTCGCCCGCGAGCGCGAGCACGTGTCGGCGTGGCAATCGGCGCTGGAGTCGGACGACGCCGTGAAGGTCTACGTGGCGCTGGTGCGCGGCCGCTTCGAGGCGCCTCAAGACGTGGACTACGCCGTCAAGGACGCGCAAGGCGTACCGCGCGACGCCCGCTCGCGGGTGGTCCCCGTCGCGGTGTCCCCGGTCGCGCGCGTGTCGATGGTGGCGCTGCAGCTGTTCACAGGTCGACATCACCAAGCGCGGCGGCACATGGCCCACTTGCGGCACCCGATCGTTAACGACGCGCGGCATGGCGACAGCAAGTTCAACCGCACATTGCGTGCGGAGCTCGGCCTGGAGCGCCTCGCCCTGCACTGTCTCGCGATCCGTTGCGAGCCGGCTGAGACGACAACGCCGACGGTTGTCACCGCGCCCTTCGACACCGCGCTCGATGACGCGATCGCGCACCTGTTTCCGCTGGGCACCGAAGCCTGCGACGCGGTGAACGCGTTCGTCAGCGCACCGTTTCAAGACGCCGACGCAGCCGGCGCCTCGACGCGCGGCCACTAAATCCGCGTAATTTGTGGCCACCGGGGTTGCGCCCCGGCGACACCTAAGGAAGAACTGACCGGCACACTCGCCGAGTTCAATGAGCCGTAGTCGCCTCTCCACCCTTGCGATTCTCGCATGCGTGCCGCTGTTTTTGGTCGGGAGCATACAGCTGCGCGATCAACCCCAGTTGCACCGCATTTGGGCCGACGCGTGGTGGACGGCTGCGCCGATGCTCGCGACGATCTGTTGCTTGTTCACCGCGCGAGCAGCCAGAGAACCTCAAGCCCGGCGCGCGTGGTTTTGGTTCGGGATGGCTTGCGCATGCTGGGTGCTCGGCATGCTGTGGTGGGACTGGAACGAGCTCGTGTTGCACCGATACACGCCATATCCGTCGCTGTCGGATCTCGCGTACGCCACAACGCCCGCGCTCACGATCGTCGGCCTCTTCTACTATCGCTCCGACTCGCCGAGCCGTCCGGTCACGCTGATGCAACTCGGCGACTTGGGGCTGCTGATGTGTGCCGCA
Source organism: uncultured Myxococcales bacterium (assembly GCA_965367675.1). Classification (GTDB taxonomy): domain Bacteria; phylum Myxococcota_A; class Bradymonadia; order REDH01; family REDH01; genus CBDUJZ01. The sequence continues at coordinate 27,594 of CBDUJZ010000056.1, forward strand.
ACGATCAGCACCGCGCTGCTACTGTACAATCCAGAGCAGGCCGCGAACCAGAGCCCACTGTATGTCTGGACCGCGCTGGCGCACACGATCATGCACGTGTCGGCCTTGTTGTTTGGCATGCTCCGCATGTGGCAGGTGCCACGCGGCGACGGACGGCGGCTTGTGTTGATGACGCTGCTCGCAGCCATCACATCGCAGACGCTCGGCGCGACGCTGTACAGCCGTGGGCTGCTGATTGGCGTTTGGACAACGGGCAGCAACGTGGACGCGCTCTGGGTCCTCACCTTCGCGTTCGTCATCGTCGCAACGATTGTCGAACTGCACCGCACGAGCACGGAACAAGTTCCGCAAGACCTTCCCGAGATGGACGGAGCCGTGACGGTGGGCTCCGTCGCGGTGGTCGGGCTCACGCTGTTGGTCACGCATCACCACGGCACATCGAGCCAGTTCCACATCATGGGCTTCGGCCTGATCGGCTTGGCCGTCGCGCTGGGTGCCCGCTATCGCGGTTCGACACTCATCGAGCGCGAGCTGAAGGCCCGTCTCGTGCGGCTCAACGCATCGCTAGAGCAGCGGGTGGAAGTGCGGACGGCCGAGCTGAAGGTCGCCCGCGACGCGGCCCTCGAAGCGAGCCGCTCCAAGTCGCGCTTCTTGGCCAATATGAGCCACGAGCTGCGTACCCCGCTGTCGGGCGTGCTCGGGTACGCGGAGCTCATCGGTGAGGAGCTGGCGGAGGGCGACGTGCAAGCCGCTGCAGCGGACGCGCAGCATGTGCACATCGCCGGCTCGCAGCTGATGCACTTGATCAACGAGCTGCTCGACCTCGCGCGCGTGGAGTCCGGCAAAGATCCGATTCAGTGCGAAGAGACCGCACTGAACGAAGTGTTCGACGAGCTGCGGGTGCTCACAGCGCCGCTGATTCGCGCCAACGAGAACACGCTCGAGGTGTTCATCCACTCCGACGTGCCGGCGCTGTTTACCGACCACGGGCGCCTACGGCAGATCGTGCTCAACCTGTTGTCCAACGCCAACAAGTTCACGACCGCGGGGAGCATTCGCTTGGCCGCAACGTTCGAGGACAACTGGGTGACCATCACCGTGACGGACTCTGGAGTCGGGATGCGAAAGGAGGCCCTGAACCGCATCTTCGAGCCGTTCGAGCGCGCGCACGACGCCGAGGACGCGCCCACGCCGGGTACGGGGCTGGGCCTGAGCATCAGCCACTCGCTGGCCGAGCTGCTGGGCGGCGGGCTGCACGCGACGAGCGAGCTCGGCGAGGGGACCACGATGATCCTCACGCTTCCGCTCCGCTCGCCCGCCTGCAGCTAGCGACAGCCGGGCAAGACTCCGCTAACCGCGGATCGCCTTGAGCACTTGGTCGATCGAGCCGTCCGTCTGGATCGGCGCGTTCGGGAAGTTCGACTGGAAGCCCTCGAGTGTACCGCGGTGGTAGTTGACCACCAGGTCGGCGTCCTTGAGCACGTGTCCAGTCAACACGCCGCACACGGTCTCGTCGGGCTTGATGACGCCCTCGGCGACCAGCCGCTTGATGCCCGCGACGGTGGCGCATGAGGCCGGCTCAGCGCCCACACCGGAGGCGTCGACGAACGCCTTGGCGTCCACGATCTCTTGGTCGGTCACCTCGGTCACCACGCCGTTGGTGGCGTGGATTCCGCGGAGGCTCTTGCGCCACGAGACCGGCGCGCCGATGCGAATGGCCGACGCGATGGTGTCCGCCTGCACAGGGACCACGTCCTTGC
>CBDUJZ010000057.1:0-28475 GCA_965367675.1 uncultured Myxococcales bacterium
GCCCGGAACCGGCGGCGAAGGCGGCGGCGCGTCCGTCGGCATCCTGCTCTACGACGCCCCGAGCGTGCGCGTCTCCAACTTGGCGATCTCGACCGGCTCCGGCGGGTCCGGCGGCCCGGGCGCGCGCGGCGGATACGGCGGAAAGCCCGGCCGCGGCGGATACGGAGGCACCAGCTCCGGCGGAGACGGCGGGGACGGCGGATACGGCGGCTGGGGCGGCGACGGTGGCCCCGGTGCCGGCGGCGGCGGCGGTCATAGCGTCGGCATCCTTGTCGTCAGCGGCCCCGCGCCCGGTGTCAGCAGCGTAAGCTACAACCTCGGCAGCGGCGGATCCGGCGGCACCGGCGCATCCAACGGCTCCATCCAAGGACAGAACGGACGCAGCGGCGTGCGGGATACGGTGTTCGTCGTCGACGACGCCGGCCGTCTGCAGGGCGAGCCCTGCTCCGACCACCACGAGTGCATCTCCGGCTACTGCTCCTCCGGCGGCTACTGCTTCGACCAATACTCCGTGGTCATCCCCTCGGGCTCGTTCACCATGGGCTCCAGCGCCAGCGAATCCGGCCGCGACACCGACGAAGACCAACACAGCGTCACGCTCACCCGAGACTTCTCGATGGCGAAGCGCGAGTTCACCGAAGACGATTTCGCGCAGCTCACCGGCTACTACCGCGCATCCAACTGCACCGGCTGCGTCGCGCAGGACATCTCGTGGTACGACGCGCTCTACCTGGTCAACCGCATGTCGGAGAACGCCGGCTACGACGCGTGCTACGACCTCAGCGCGTGCGTCGGACACCCCTACAACTCCACCTTCGGCTGCAACACCCGACCGGCGTTCACCCCCGACTGCGTGGGGTATCGACTGCCCACCGAGGCCGAATGGGAGTACGCAGCCCGCGGCGGAACCTCCAGCACCTGGTTCACCGGCAACAGCCCGCCGACCACGACCCAAGTGAACTACAACAGCGCACACGGCGCCCAAGCGCCCGCGTTCGGAATCGACAACGCGTTCAACCTGTACGACATGTTCGGCAACGGACGAGAGTGGGTCTGGGACGAGTACGACACCTTCACCGGCGTCAGCGTCACCGACCCCGTCGGCCCCAACACCGGCTCCTACGTCCGCGTGCTCCGCGGCGGCGCGTGGGACTCGCCCTACCTGGATATCCGAAGCGCGGACCGGTTCCCCATCATCGGCGGATACAGCTACAACTCCACCATGCGCCCCGTGGTGACGCTGCCCAACGCGCCGCGCTCCATCGGCACCGCGTGCACGCACGACCGTCAGTGCACCTCCGGCTATTGCGCCAGCGGATTCTGCGCCAACGATGACGTCGATGGCGACGGCCACACCGACAACGACGACAACTGCCCCTACGTGCCGAACACGTCGCAGAACGACACCGACTCGGATGGAACCGGAGACGCCTGCGATTTCTAGCCGCAACGAACTCCGGCGTGGCTTAGCGACGCTGAACCCGCAATCTCGCCGAGAGAGTCGACAACGGCGTCTGGGCAGTTAGACTCCTAACCATTCAACGCCCTGCTACGCTGGCTCTCGGCTCAAGAGAGGCCCCGCATGTCCGACGACGCGCTACAGCCCGGACTTCGTTTCGACGATCGCTACTCCATCATTTCCCGAATCGGCGGGGGAAGTTTTGGCGTGGTCTGCTCCGCGTTCGACCTCGTGCGCGGGCGTGAAGTTGCGATCAAAGTACTGCGGAAATCCGCGCTCGACTCGCCTGAACTCGTCCGCCGCTTCGAGCGCGAAGCCGAGATCTGCGCGCAGCTGTCCAACCCGCACACCGCCCGCCTGCACGGATTCTCACAGGCCAGCGTCGGCGACGACGGCGCCGCCATCCCCTACATGGTCTTCGACCTGGTGCGCGGCCTCCCGCTCGGCGTCCTCATGCGCCACCGCGGGAACCTCAACGTGCAAGAGACCGCGCACATCCTCGTCGGCGTGCTCGACTCGCTCGAAGAGGCCCACCGGCTCGGAATCATCCACCGCGACCTCAAGCCGGACAACATCCTGTGCGTCCCGCCCGCCGGCTCGTTCCGCAAGCCGCAGGCCACCGGCGAGATTCACCAGCTGCTCGGCGTACCCCCGCTCGGCGCGCCCTGCTGGGACGACCTCACCAACGCTTGGGTCCGCGTCGTCGACTTCGGGCTCGGCAAAATACTCGAGATTGACGACCGCAAGGTGAAGCCGCTCACCAAGGCCGGAATGGCCGCGGGCACCGCGAACTACATGAGCCCAGAGCAGCTGCTGGCGCGCCCGATCGACTACCGCAGCGACATCTACGGCGTGGCCATGCTGCTCCACCGGCTGCTGGTCGGCAAAGAGACGTTCTATGGACGCTCCGTGGCCGAGGTCGCCATGCACCACGTCAAGACCCCGCTGCCGGACCTGCCGCGCGAGTATGACGGCCACCTGATCTCAGAGATCTTCCAACGGGCCGGCTCCAAGGTCCCCGACGAGCGCTACCCCGCCGCCGCCGAGATGGCGCACGACCTGCGCTTGGTCCTCGACCCGACGCTCGGCGAGCTCCCGCAGCCCGCGTTCGACCGCCCGCCCGAAGTCCGCAGCGGCTCCGGCATCTCGGAAGTGGTCAAGAAGCTGTTTCGCGGCTCTTAGCGCCCACGGCGATGCTCGCCTGGGCGATCAGCACGACGGACATCACCAGCAGGCAGGCGGACAGCACCGCGAGCACCACGTTCTGCGCTTGAATGTTGGTCCAGCACAGCTGCGCGAGCGCCACGAACGTGACGGCGAACATGAACACCATCGGCGCCACGACCATGGCCGGGTTCTTGCCGTTGTTGCTCATCCACACGGCGACAGAGAGCAGCGCCAAGGCCGCCAGTAGCTGATTTGCCGCGCCGAAGATGGGCCAGATCGCCAGGAACTGGTTGCTGAACGTGAGCGCCGCGCCGAGCGCGACCACCACCACAGTGCCGAGCACCCGAAGCCCGATGCCGCCGCCAGCCGGGCGACCGTCCGCCCGCGTCTGCGCCGTGCTGAAGAACTCCGCGAACATGATGCGCGCCAAGCGCGTGCAAGTGTCCAACGACGTGAGCGCGAATGCGGACACGCCCAACGCCACAAAGCGCACCGCCGCGTCGGCCTCAAAGCCCAGCATCGAGATGAACCCGCCAACGCCGGACGAGAAGATGCCGATGGGACCGCCCGACGCGAGCGCCGCCGAGTGCGCGTCCGAGGTCAGCACACCGGCCGCGATGAGCGCGAGCACCGCCAGAACGCCCTCGAGCAGCATGCCACCGAAGCCGATGAACTTGGCGTCGGACTCGCGGTCGAGCTGCTTCGACGTGGTACCGCTCGCGACTAGGCTGTGGAACCCGCTGATGGCACCGCACGCGACAGTGACGAACAAGATCGGGAAGATGAAGCCCAGCGTCGGGTGGTTCATGCCGGTGAACGCCTCCATCTCGATGCGCGGGTGCGCCACGAAGAGGCCGAGCGTGCCGGCGCCCAGCATCCCGTAGAGCAGGAAGCTGTTCAGGTAGTCCCGCGGCTGTAGCAGCACCCACACGGGCGAGAGCGCGGCCACGGCCACGTAGGCGAACACCGCGACGCCCCACACGTTATAGCTCGCCTCGATGGGGAACCGCGCGCCCAGCGCGATGCACGCGCCGAGGCCCGCAACGCCGAACAGCGTGGCGATGAACAGCGGCGCCTTCCAGTTGCGAATCGCGAACCCAAAACCGACCGCCAGCACGATGAAGAACACGCTCGTCGACGCGACGGCGGGCTGCGCCACGAACGTCCGCGCCACGATGTCCGTGAACACGCCGACCACCAGGATCAGAGCCGAGAATCCGAAGAGCACAAACAAGCGCTTGGCCGGCAGGCCGACGTAGTCCTCGACGATGTCGCTGATGGTGCGACCGTCGTGCCGAATCGACGCCGTGAGCGTCGACATATCGTGCACCGCGCCGACGAACAGCGCGCCGACCAGAATCCAAATGAAGGCTGGGAGCCAGCCGAACGAGACCGCGATGATCGGCCCCACAATGGGTCCCGCGCCGGCGATCGACGCGAAGTGGTGGCCGAGCACGAGCGGTCGCCGAGAAGCCACAAAGTCTACGCCATCGGCGTGCGTGTGTGCCGGCGTGGGGCGACTGTCGTCCAAACCAAACTGGGCAGCCACATACGTGCCGTACGTGAAATAGCCGACGACGGCCACGGCGATCGCGATGAGAATCAACACCACTGCGGGCATGATCACCTCGAGCTTGAAGGGAGGACACACGGCGCGCGTTGGCGCACTCGCCGCTAAAGTATCGAGCGACGGTTCGCGCGGCAAACACTCCGCGGATTGCGTGCAAGTTCGGGCAGCCACCGCCGCCGCCGGGGTCGCGTTGAACACCGAAAGGCCTTCGTGAGACCGAGCGATCTGGTAGATCGGAGGGACCCGTCTTTGTGGATCCGTCTTGGCTGAAAACACGCAAACCTCATCCGCCCGCGCGCTCGCCCGCCTGTGCATCTCATCGCTCGCCGCCGCCCTGCTCGCCACCGCGTGCGGCGCGACTCCGGGCGAAGGCGTAGACGACGCCGATGTGTCGGAAGCTGCGGACGCAGCGAACGGCGATGTGACCGTGGACACCGATGGAGAGGACGCAGCGGACGTGGGCGCCGACGCGGACACGGAGTTGGACGCGATGGACGACGCGGCGCCCGACGCCGAACTGGACGCGCTGGACGACGTGGAGCCCGACGCCGGGCCCGACGCCGAACTGGACGCGCTGGACGTGACGCCAGACGCCGAGCCGGACGTAGATGACGTAACGCCGGACACCGAGCCGGACGTAGAGGACGTAGCGCCAGACACCGAGCCGGACGTAGACGTCGTGGAACCCGATACCACGGACGACGCCGACACCTCAGACGTCTCCGACGTGGACGCCGACGTACCGGACGCAGACACATCAGACGTGACCGACGCTGACGTCGTGGAGGACGTAGCCGACGTGGACGCAGACGTACCCGACGCCGACGTCGCTGACGCGGACACATCAGACGTACCCGACGCGGACGTAGTGGAGGACGTGACCGACGCTGACGTCGTGGAGGACGTAGCCGACGTGGACGCAGACGTACCCGACGCCGACGTCGCTGACGCGGACACATCAGACGTGACCGACGCCGACGGAGCCGACGCCGTCGACGCGACCACGGATGCCAGCACCGACGCGACCGACGCGACCGACACGGACGTCATCGAGATCCCACCCGAGTGCACGCCTATCATCCCCCCCGTCGTCGCCTCCGCACCCATCGATTGGTCCTGGGTCGACGTCACCACCGACGCGGGCATCTCCGGCGTTCGGTGGCTCGCCGACGAGCCGTTCGACGAGAGCCCCTGCGGAGAGACCTCCATCCTCACCGGCGGCGCTGCCATCGCCGACTTCGACGCCGACGGCGACATGGACATCTTCGTCCCGCGCCTCGGCCTCCCCGACCGGCTGTATCGCAACGATGGGCTCGGTAACTTCGAAGACATCGCCCCCGCCCTCGGCATCGCCTCCGCCGGCAGCTCCAACAGCGCGAGCTGGGTCGACGTCGACGCCGACGGTGACCTGGACCTCTTCGTCGGAACGCTCGCCGCAGACCCGAATCTGTTCTGGATCCAGCAGCCCGGCACGTGGATCGACGCCGCCGAGGCGACCGGCCTCGCGATGGCCGACCCCACCGTCGACCGCCCCCGAGAGTGCGGCGCCATGTTCTCCGCCGCATTCGCAGACGCAGACGGAGACGCGGACCTCGATTTCTTCGTCTCCCGCTGGGTCCCCGGTAGTTTCGCCTACGCGTCGCGCTACTACGAGAACGACGGCACCGGTAAGTTCACGGACCGCACACTCGAGCTGGGCCTGAACCCCACACACCGCTCCGTCGTCTTCGTGTCGTCCTGGTTCGACTTCGACGAAGACGACGACCTCGACGTGCTCGTGACCGCCGACTTCGAGACCAGCGAGTTCTTCGAAAACGTGGACAACCGCTGGGTCAAATCCACCGAAGAGGCTGGATTCGGAATCGACGAAAATGGCATGGGGACCACCGTCGGCGACGTGGATCGCGACGGTGACCTCGACGTGTTTGTCACCGCAATCTACGGCGTGACGCCCCAGGAGTGTGGCCTCAGTTGGGGCTGCATCGGCAACCGCATGTACATCAACAATGGCGACCTCACCTTCACCGACTGCACCGAGCAGTACGACGTCGCCGACGGTGGCTGGGGCTGGGGCACCAACATGTTCGACGCCGACCTGGACGGCGACTTAGACGTCGCGATGACCGGCGGATACTACCTACACTGGCCCGAACCCTCGGCGTTTGACCGCCTCCGCGCCGCCCTCTCGCGCTACCAACACGGCGGCCTGCGCCTGTGGGTCAACGAGGGTGAGACGCCGTTCGTGGAGCAGTCCGAGGCGCTCGGGTTCGTGAGCGAGACCCTCGGCCGCGGCCTGTACCCGTTCGACATGGACGGCGACGGCGACCTGGACGTGTTCCTGGTCAACAACATCGCCGAGCCCGTGCTGTTCGAAAACCGCGGCGCCGAGGCACGGCACTGGCTGGCGGTCCGCCTCGAAGACGACGCGCCCAACACCCATGGCATCGGCGCGTCGGTGTTCGTGCGGCCGCCGGCGGGCATCTGGCAGCGCGCCGAGATCGCCCTCTCCGCCTCGCTCATGGGCTCCCTGCCGATCCAGGCGCACTTTGGCCTGGGCGACTACGACGGCGCGGTCGAAGTACGCGTCGAGTGGCCCGACAACACCGAGACGCTGCACACCATCCTCGAAACCGACCGAGTCGTAACGCTGGACCGGTGAGCAAGAGCGCCGGGCCGATAAGCGAGAGCGCCGGGCCGATAAGCGAGAGCGCCGGGCCGATAAGCGAGAGCGAGCCGGTAAGTTAGAACGACCAGTTCAGTTGCGCGCCCGTGAACGCGGAGCTGAACTGCGGGGCGATGGTCACCGCGCGCACCCGGTCGGAGCCGCTGGAGCGCGCGACCAGGTACCAAACGGCGCCGGTCACTGCGGCCGCGCCGCCCACGCCGTACATCAGCCCGATCGGTACCTTCGCGGAGTTCAGGTTGCCCTGCAGCTGGTCGAGCCGCTCTTCGTCACAGGGGAGTCCCGAGCCGAGCGTGCTGCACCCGGTGACGAGGTCCGTGAACTCGCCGCGCGAGCCGGTGAGCGCCAGGTCCCAGATAACACCGCCGGCGAGGAAGGCGAGGCCTGTGCTCATGACGAGAATCGGTGCGGTCAGGCGCGGGCTCTCAATATCGGGCGCTTGCGCCAGCGCGCGCGCTTCGGCGATGCACTCCTCGGCGCGGACCTGCCACGTGGCGGCGGCCTGCGCGACCAGGGGGCGGGACTCCACCTCGGGGCGCAGCAGCACATCGTCGAGGATGGGCTTGCCGACTTCGCACTCACCGAGTTCGACCCACAGCGCGCCGGCGATCTGGCGGTTGGTGAGCATGCCGTCGACGAGCAGCTCGCGGTCGCCCTCGGCGAGCGAGGTGTCTGCGGCGAGCAGCTCTTCGATGACGTCGGCGAGCTCGAGGCTTTGCTCGGCGGCCTCACGGCAGATGCGGTTGATGTATGTGGTCGCCCGGTCGCCCTCATCGCACTGCGTTTGCAGGTCCTCGTATTCGGTGGCGAGCGTCTCGTACCGGTCCCAGAGGTCGTCGACCGTTTGCGCTTCCGCGTTGCCGGCGAACAGCGCGACGGCGGCGAACGCAATCAGCGCGGCGCCGCGAGGGACGGGGAGGTGGCGTGCGAACATCGGAGCCCAGAGGGTGCGAGGAGTAGATCCCGAGCATTCCACACGCGCGAAGCCGGGTCAAATGAGGTTCGCCCGGCGCGACAAACTGCCCCCTTTGGCTGGCTTGGAATACGGGGTCGTGTTAGCAAGTTGACTCACGTGCGTCCCTTTTCCGCAGCACTCCGCCATGTCCGCGACCGACACTCATACCCAACAGACACTGGCCGACGACCCCCAGATGCCCCGCCCGGGCACGGTGGTTGGCGCGCGGTATGAGATTCAAGACGTGCTCGGCGAGGGCGGTTTCGCGGTCGTGTATCGCGCGTTCGACCAGCGCACCAAGGGCGAGGTCGCCGTCAAGGTGCTCGACCCCATCATGAGCCGCCGCAAGGAGTTCTCCTCGCGGTTCATGCGCGAAGTCGAGACCGTGTCGCGACTCCGGCACCACAACTCCATCAGCATCTTCGACGCCGGAGAGATGGAGTCCGGCTGCCTGTTCCTGGTCATGGAGCTGCTCGAAGGCCGCCCCCTCGACACCGTGCTCGAGAGCGAGACCGCGCTGCCGTACGACCGCGTACAGAACATCGCCGCGCAAATCCTCAAGAGCCTGCAAGAAGCGCACTCCAAGGGCATCATCCACCGCGACCTGAAGCCCGCGAACGTGTTCCTCGCCGACCTCGCCGGCGAGCGCGACTACGTCAAAGTCCTCGACTTCGGCATCGCCAAGTCTGTCGACGAGTCCCAGGACACGTCGCTGACCGCCACCGGACAGGTCATGTGCTCGCCGCACTACGTGGCGCCCGAGCGCATCAAAGACCACATGACCGTCGCCGCGTCCGACCTGTACTCGCTCGGCGTCATGATGATCGAGCTCATCGAGGGCAAGCCGCCCTACGAAGCCGACTCGCCAATGATGCTCGCGGTCAAGCACCTGAGCGCCGAGCCGGTGCCCATGGGCGAGAAGACCCTCGCCGCCCCGTACGCCGGCGTCATCCAGCGCGCCTGCGCCAAAAACCTCGAAGACCGCTACGAGACCGCTATCGAGATGCTCGACGAGCTGCTCGCGGGCCGCGTCGCCTCGCCGGTCACCCAAGTCCACGCCGCCGCCGGCGGACACACCATCGTGTCCCCGCCGGTCCCCGCCGCGAACACCGACGCGATGGTCGTCACCGGCGGATTCGACGACTTCACGCCGACCAAAAGTCGCACGCCGCTGCTCGCGCTGCTCGCGCTCTTCATCCTCGCCGGCTTCGGCGCGGTCTTCTTGATCGTGACCAGCGCCGACAGCGCCGATGAAGCCGCTGCGGCCGCTGCCGCTGCCACCGAGCTCCCCGCGACGCCTGAGCCCGTCGAAGTTCCGCCGGTCGTCCAGGGCGATCCGGCGTCCAACGTGCGCACCGCGCGTGCCCTCGTCTCCGGCGCCATCGCCGAGGGACGTACCGCCTCGATTCTCGCCCTCCGTGCCGCTGAACAAGAGGCCGCCCAAGCGGCCCTCGACGCCCAACTCGCGGCCGCCGAAATCGAGCAAGCCGGAGAGGTCGCGCAGCAGAACGAGGCGCGGAACAACGAAGACCGAAACAACGAGCCGCGCTCCAACAGCGACCGCGAAGCACGCGCCGAACGCGAGGCCGCCGCCGAGGCACAGGCCCGCGCCGAACGTGACGCACGCGAGCGAGAAGCCCGACGCGCCATCCAAGCGGAGCAAGAACGCGAAGCGCTGGCTGCCGCTGCGGCCGCAGCAGCCGCCGAAGCCGCAGCGGCCGAAGAAGAAGAGGAGAGCGGGCGACCGCGCATCCGCACCAACGTCGCACCCCGCCAATAGCCGGCGATCTTCGCGACATTCGTTTTTCTTCACCACTGATGCACAAATCCTGGGGCGCGCCGCGACAGAGGAAGTGACCGCGCTCGGCATGCACGCCGAGCGGTAACCACGCCCTCTTCTGGTGACCCCATGTTTCGACACCTACTGCTTCTCTTCACGCTGCTTCCGCTCGTTGGCGCCACCGGGTGCATCTTCGACGAAGACCTGTTCCACGACGACGACGACGACCCGGCATCCTGGGACTTCGATTGGTCCGAAGGCGACGACTGCGAACGGGAAAGCGACTGCGGTCCCGGCACCACCTGCGTAGCCGAGGTCTGCGTGCCCGGCGGCGAATTCTGCCGCGACGACGACGAGTGCGGCTACGGCTGCATCTGTAGCGCCAGCGACATCTGCATTCCGGAGGACCTGTGCCTCGGCGACCGCGACTGCCCGACCGGCGAGCGCTGTGGACCAAGCGGAACCTGCCGCGAAGTCACCGCGCAGCCGCCGGCCGACGAGTGTACGTTCTCGGCCGACTGCCCCGACGACCACGTCTGCGTCGACACCGCCTGCGTGCCCGAGTTCGAGTCCCCCGAGTGCCTGCACGACGTGCACTGCGGCGACGGAACCTGCGAAGACGGTGTGTGCCGCGACGCCGACGGCACGGACCAGCCCACCGACCCCACCGATCCTCATGACTGCCCCGACGAGACGGGCGACGCGTGCGTGGTCGCGCCGGGCTGCACGTTCAACAACGAGTGCCCGGACGGCGTGTGCGTCGACGGCGCGTGCCTGGACACCTGCGGTGCCGCCGCCGACTGCGCGCACACCGAGGCGTGCGTCGAGGGCCTGTGCGTAGACGCTCCCGCCGGCGGCGACGAGTGCTCGCGGTCGAGCGAGTGTGACGACGCGCTGTGCGTGAACGGCTTCTGCGTGCCCGAGTGTCTGTCGGATGCCGGATGCCGCGGCGGCGAAGCGTGCCAAGACGGGCTGTGCCGACCAGACCGCACGCCGAGCCCCGAGTGCCGCGTGAACGCCGACTGCGACGGCGGCACCTGCGTCGACGCCCGATGCCGCGCCACGTGCACCTGCGACGCCGACTGCGGCGACGCGATCGCCTGCGAGAGCGGGTTCTGCGTGCCGGAGCACGAGTCGAACCCCGAGTGCTCCGGCGCGAGCAGCTGCTCGGACGGCGCCTGTGTCGACGGGTACTGCGGCGGCTAATCGGAGCCGAGCGCGGGGTGCCCAATCGGGTGCCCCGCGTCGATCCGCGGCCCTCGCAACCTAGCGTTGTACCCACCTGCAGCCCGAATTAGGATGACCTCCCCGCTCCCCCTCTCATCTGTCGACCCCGTGCCTGAATCGAGCGCTGACCCCGGCGACGAAGAAGCGCGTCTTGCCGCCCTCGCCGGCGCCGGCGACCGTGCTGCATTCCGCGCGCTGTATGAGCGTTACGCCGCGCGCGTGGCGCGCCACGTGGTTCGTGTGGTGGGCGCCGGCTCGGACGTGGAGGACATCACGCAAGAGGTGTTCGTCCAGCTGCACCGGTCGCTGGGCTCCTTCCGCGGCGAGTGTAAGCTCTCCACCTTCGTATACCGACTCACGTGGAACGTGGCGGTTTCGCATGGCCGGAGACGGCGCAAGGTGGTCGAGTTGACCGCTGTGCGCAGCCTGCAGCTCTCGACCGAGAACTGGAACCGGCTCGAGGCCCGCGACCTATGCCGAACGCTTGACGCCGCCCTCGCGGGGGTGTCAGACGACGCGCGAGAGGCATTCCTGCTCTCCGAGGTTGAAGGCATGAAACTGCGCGAGATCGCTGAGCTCACGGGGGAGCCGTTGCACACGATCGCTGCGCGCGTGCGCCGCACCCGTGCGAAGCTACGCGCCGCCCTCGAGAACGCGGACCCGCGCACAGGCAAGGAGGCGTCGCATGATTGCCTCTGATTGTGACGCCGTACGCGAGAGCGCCTTCGACTATCGTCACGGCGAGCTCACCATGAACGACGCCGAGGCGCTGCGCACGCACCTGGATGGGTGCGACGACTGCGCGGCGTACTTCGCGCGGCTCGACGACCTGCTCGACGCGCCCGCGGCGCTGGCGCATGAAGCGACCGCCTCCATCGAGTTCGACGCGCTGTTCGACCGAATCTCCGCGTCCATCGATGCGGAGCCGGCCGCCAGCCATTCCGCGCAAACGCCGGTGGTGCTCAGCGATAGCGCCATCCGCCGAAGCCAAGTCCCGACGCTCACGCTGGTCGACGTGCGACCGGACACCGACGACGGCCCCCAGCACAGCGTGCCCGAGCTGGTCGCCCAACACACGCCCGTCGATGTGCGCGCGCCCGAGTTCTCCGAGCCCACGCCCGCCAGCATGGGCTGGGTGGTCGCGCTCGCCGCGCTGCTCTCCGCCGCGCTCGCGTTCGGGCTATGGCAAGCGGCGACCGACGGCACCGGGCCGAGCGACCCCTCCATGGACGCCATCGTCGCGACGGCCGAGCTGGACGCCGCCTCCACGGGCGCCGCGACCCCGCTCGAGCTGCCCCAGCACGAGACACCTTCACTCGCGATCGACATCCGCGCCAGCCAGGACGCTACGTGGGAGGTCGAACACGCCTCCAACCAGCAATTCACCCTCAAGGTCCTCACCGGAGAGGTGCTCGTCGAGTTCCTGCCGATGGGCGACACCGCGCTCACCGTGACCGCCGGCGACCTCGAATTCGACGTGGTTGGCACCGTGTTTGTGGTCACCCACAACAACGCAAAACCCACCGTCGAGGTGCTGCTCGGCGAGGTCGCCGTGCGCAGCGACCGCAACGCAGAGGGGCTCCCGGTGCGCGCCAGCGAGCAGTTCCAAGACGACGAGGTCTCCGCCATCGCGTCGGAGCGGTTCGAGACGATGGTGGCCTCGGTGGACCTTGAGATGCACGAGGCCCGGCTGGAGATCCTCCGCGCACTGCAGAATGGCGGCGACGAGCGCGAAGAGTCACCGCCGCGGCGTGGCCCCACCGCCGCCGACCGCCCGCAGCCCGTGCGGCTCAACAACCCCATGCTCACGCGGCCGCGGCTCCCCGCGCGCACCACCGACCCTGCGATCGAGCGAGCGACCGCCGCCATGGAAGACCGTCGGTGGGCCGACGCGGCAGAAGCCTACGAAGAGGTCATCCGAGATGGCGCGGGCACGGGCGCGATTCGACTGGACCTGGCCCGCCTGTACTCCCGGCGGCTCGACACGCCCGCGCGCGCCATCCCGCACCTGCGGACCTTTGTGCTCGACAACCCCGGCGACCCCACCGTGGACTCTGCGCTCCGTGAGCTCTGCCGGCTGAGCACGCGCGAGCACCTCGACGAACCGCTCTGCCGGTGACTTCGCGTGAGGCATGTGGGGGCCCGACACAGGTGTCCCGCGCGACGCGTTTGTGCGCCGCTTTCAGCGCCATCATCGCGCTGTCGTCCATGGCAGCCTTCGCCAACGCGCAGTCGTTCGTAGAGGCGTCCACCTATCGCCTCGACACCGACCCAGACTGCGGCTCCTGGGCCCACGACGGTGCCATCGCGGACGCCATCTCGTTGCGACTTCCAGAGCTGCTACGTTCGTGGCCACCCGCAGAGGGCGACATCCACATCGCCTGGGTTCCAGGCCCCGACGGCTGCGTCGTGAGTGTGCGCTCGGCCCAAGGCGAGACCACCGAGCTGCCGCTGGAGGCGGAGCCGTCGGAGGCGTCGCTCATCGAGGCGAGCGCCCGAATCGCCTGGCTGGCGTTGGTGGCCACGGGCGCCGACCCGTTCGCCGCACCGGAGCCGGAGCCAGAGCCGGAGCCGGAGCCAGCCGCCACGACGCAGCCTCCCACCGAGGAGACCACCCCGCCCGAACCCGAACCCGAACCTGAAGCCGAGCAGCCACCGCCAGTCGCACCGGCAGCACCCGCGCCACAGGCCACAGTCGCGCCCAACGAGCCACCGACCACGCCCTTCGGGCTCTCGCTGACACCGGGCATGCACGCGCCGAGCGCCGCCGCCCCGAGCGCCGTCCGCTCCGTGTCTTTCAACGTCGTCGGGCGCACCGCCGGGGTCCAAGGGTTCGAGCTTGGGCTCGGCGCCAACCTGTCCGACGGCGACGTGTCCGGCGCGCAGATCGCCGTCGGCGGCAACCACATCCGCGGCGCGCTCAGCGGGCTCCAAGCCGCCATCTTTTACAACCGCGCCCAACGCGGTGGCCAAGGGTTTCAGTTCGGCATGCTCAATCACGCCGGCGGGAGCTTCAGCGGCATCCAGGCGGGCTTCGGCAACCTCGCCGCGGACATCTCAGGCGCACAACTCGGATTCGTGAACTCCGCCTCCGAGGACGTGTCCGGCATTCAGATTGGCTTCGTGAACCTCGCTCGCTCCAGCACCGCGTCGCTCGGACTGCTTAGCGTGGTGCGCTCCGAACCCGTCCGCGTCGAGGTCGTCGGATCCACCGGCGGCATGGTCGAGGTCGGCATCCGCCACGGCAGCGCGATCGTGCAGAACATGCTCCTCATCGGCGGCGCTGAGTTCGGAGGAACACAGTCCGCGGGCACCGGGGTCGACCGCTCATCAACACAGCTCATGCTCACCTACGGCCTGGGCGCGCACGTGCCGTTCGGCCGTTGGTTTGTGGACACCGACCTGCTCTTCACCGCCACGTTCGGCGCCCACTCCCGCACCGCCAACACCGTCTCCCGCGGCTACTCGTCGTTCATCTTCCGAACCCGCATCTCCGTGGGGGTCCAGCTCGCCCGCCGCGCCGCCCTCTTCGTCGGCCTCTCCCCCGCCCTCATCGTGCCCAACGGGCTCACCGACCTCGGCATCCCCCACGCGGAGTTCGGCCCGTTTAACACGCTCGGGCGCCCGGTCACCGTGTGGCCCGTCGCGCACCTCGGCATGCGATTCTAGCGCCTCACTTGGGCGGTCGCAGCCCGCCGCCCACGGCGAGATTCAGGTCCATACCCACCGACAGTGTGCCGTACATGCCGCCCGAGCCCGGGTTCCAACCCACCTCTCCCCGCAGGGCCAACCCAGCCGGCAATCCGCTCGACATCTCCACGCCGAGCCGGCCCCCGACACCCACAACGGGTAGCTCGGGCGCGGACGCTAGCGCGCTGCCAGGCCCCGCCTCGGTGGTCAGCACATGCGCGACCGACACGTCGAGGAAGTACGCCATCTGCACCTGCGACGACCGCACGCCATAGCCGGTAAAACGGATCCGGCGGTTGGTGTGAGACGCGTAGTAGTAGCCGATGAACCCGCCGACCCGCGTCGCCTCCCAGTCGCCGTGCTTTCGGTTCAACGGCAGCCGCAAGTACTGCGCACCGAGCCGGATGCCGCGCACTTCGCGCGAGGTCGCGGGGGCGTCTACGTACGTCTCATTGGTCCACCCGGCGACGTCCGAGTTCGGCGCGTAGTTCTGCGTATACGACGAAGCCAAGGTCATCCGCACGCGGGTCTGGCGCAGCGCGTCCACAAAGTGAAACCGAATGCCGGCCTCGGCGGCGAGGAACGACCGCGCCATGTCCTCGCCCGTCAGGTTCTTGTACGGAACGAACACCCCGCCAAACACGCCAAAGCTGCGGCTCGGCTCCACATCGAGCCCCGCGTAGGCGCCCACCGTGTCCGCTGTGCCAATGTACAGGAACCCTGGATGCAGCCGCAGCCGCGCGTTCACGGCGTACGGCGCATCGAGCAAGCTCTGGTACCGCACTTGCCCCGCAGAGGTGACCTCCGCGTCGGCCGCGGGCGACACGCACAACAACAGGGCGACCGCGAACAAATACGCAAGGAATCGGACCATCATCACTACCTCCAAGGTGGTGCAATACTGCCAGATTCCCCTGGGCTCAGCAACGCATCGCGGTTGCGACGCGGGCTAATCTGCCGCCGAGATGCGGCGAACCACGGCGCGGTATCGCTCGGCCTTCGCGACGTCGCCCTGCTGCTCGTACAGATACGCCAACAGTTCGGTCGTCGGCGGGTACGACGGCAGCGCCATGCGCGCGTACTCGCACGCCTCAATCCGCGCCTCAGCGGTGGCGTCGGACCGGAACCGCTCGCGACACGCGTGCTGCAATTGCACCTGGTCGGAGTCGTCCCAAGCCGCGCCCGCCGACAGCTCAAACGTGAGGATGCTCACAGGCTGAGCGTCGTGCGGCAGCCGCCCTGGATAGCCGTGCGCAGCGCGCAACGTGAGGCCCGCGCTCGCGAGCACCACCAACGACATCAGCGACACCGCCACCGACAACAACCGCTGCCGTGACACCGTCTGCGTCAGCCCCGTCGGAATCAGAAACGCGAGCCCAGCGCCGGCCA
This sequence comes from uncultured Myxococcales bacterium, assembly GCA_965367675.1. Lineage (GTDB taxonomy): Bacteria > Myxococcota_A > Bradymonadia > REDH01 > REDH01 > CBDUJZ01. The sequence continues at coordinate 15,921 of CBDUJZ010000057.1, forward strand.
AGAAGCCCGCGCCATGCGCCACGTTGTCGATGCCCGGCACCAGGAACCCGAACACCGCCATGCTCACCGTCCAGCGCTTCATCACCTGAGCGATGTGCGGCTGAGGCACCGCGAACCGCAGCGAGCCCACCCAAGCGGCCCCGATGAGCCCGCTGATGGCGCCCGAAGCGCCCACCGACTGCACGTGAAAACGCGACGCCCACAGGAGCCCGTTCACCACAAAGCTCGCGGTCATCGAGACCGCGCCCGCCAGCAGGTACATGACCAGCATCTTCTTGCGGTCGAACAAGCGCTCCACGAGCGGCCCCACAAGAATCAACGCGTACAAATTGAAGCCAACGTGCAGCACGTCGGCGTGCAGAAACATCGACGTGATCACGCGCCACCACTCTCCGGTGAGCACGTACGCCGGCTGCATTCCGCCAAGCAGTCGCAGGCTATAACTCGAGAAGTTGAGCGGGCTGCCCGGCAGCGAGATCGCCACCACCGCCAGGTACGCGAACACGATCGCGAACACGAGCGACCCCGTGCCCGGCGACGAGCGCAGCGGCTCGGGGATCCACTTGAGCAGCGCGCCTTCGAGCCGCGTTCCGTGCAAAAAGCCACCGCACTGGCGGCAACGCTCAAGCTGCGGCGTGATCATCGCACCGCACTTGGGACACGTCTTGATCGACATCGCTACTTGTCCGCGAGCGCCAGCCGCGTAAGCGCGACGGCGTCGCCGATGTAACGCGCCGGCGTGAGCGTCCGCAGCTCCGCCTTCGCCGCCTCGGGAATCTCGAGCCCGTCGACGAACTCGGCCAACACCTTCGCGTTGACCCGCTGCCCGCGCGTGAGCGCCTTGAGCTTCTCGTACGGCTTCTCGACCGCGTACCGGCGCATGACCGTCTGAATGGGCTCGGCGAGCACCTCCCATGCGTCATCCAGGTCGGCCGCCATGCGCTCCGGGTTCGCCTCCAGCTTGCCGATGCCCTTGAGCGCCGACGCGTACGCGATCATCGAGTGCGCGAAGCCCACGCCCACGTTGCGCAGCACGGTCGAGTCCGTGAGGTCACGCTGCCAACGCGACACGGGAAGCTTACGCGCCAGGTGACCGAACAACGCGTTCGCCACGCCCAGGTTGCCCTCGCTGTTCTCAAAGTCGATCGGATTCACCTTGTGCGGCATCGTCGACGATCCAACCTCGCCGGCGACCGTGCGCTGCTTGAAGAAGCCCATCGAGATGTAGCCCCAAACGTCGCGGTTGAAGTCGATCAGAATCGTGTTCACCCGGCTCATCGCGTCGAACAGTTCGGCGATCCAGTCGTGCGGCTCGATCTGCGTCGTCCACGCGTTGTGCTCCAGGCCGAGCCCCTCGACAAAGCCCCGGGAAAGCGCCAGCCAATCGATGTCAGCGTACGCGGAGACGTGGGCGTTGAAGTTGCCCACCGCGCCGTTCTTCTTGCCCATCGGCGACACCGCCGCCACCTGCGCGCGCGCTCGGCGAAGGCGCACGAGCACGTTCGCGAACTCCTTGCCCATCGTCGTCGGCGACGCCGTCTGTCCGTGGGTACGCGAGAGCATCGGCACCTCGGCCAGCTCGTCCGCCCGACCCGCGATGGCCGCCATCACCTTGTCGATCTCCGGCAGCACGACCTGGTCGCGGGCGTCGCGCAACATGAGCGCGTACGCCAAGTTGTTGATGTCCTCCGACGTGGCCGCGAAGTGGATGAACTCCGACACCGCGTGCAGCTCGGGCACCTCGGCGATGCGCTCCTTGATGAAGTACTCGACCGCCTTCACGTCGTGGTTCGTCGTGCGCTCGATCGTCTTCACGCGCTCGCCGTCCGCCTCGCTGAAGTCTTCGACCATCGCCTTCAAGAACGCGCGCGCCTCGGGCGAGAACGTGGGCACTTCGGCGATATCTGCACAGTCCGAGAGCGCCTCGAACCAGGCCACCTCGACGGCGACTCGGTAGCGGATGAGGCCGAGCTCCGTGCAGATGGTGCGGAGGTCATCGCACTTGGAAGCGTAGCGGCCGTCGACGGGTGAAATGGCGGTGAGCATATTGACGTGGGGGTGAGTGGTTGGGCGCGTCGTAGCGCTCGCCCCACTAGGCCCGCAAGTGGGTTGCGTGAATTCGCGCTTGGCCGACGCGCCAGAGCCGCGTACAGCGCGGGCGTGAACGACGAGCCCACAACGCCGCTGCCGCCCCCTGTTTTGTCGCAACGGCTCAGCGCCATCGCCGATTTGGTGCCCACCGGCGGCGTCGCTGCCGACATCTGCGCAGACCACTGCCTGCTCGCGATCGGGCTCGCCACCAGCGGCCGTGTGCGCCGCGTGATCGCGATCGACATCGCCGCGGCGCCGGCGGCAAAGGGCGCCGAGCGGGTGCGTCAACACGGGGTCCAAGACCGCGTTGAGGTGCGCGTCGACGACGGGTTCGCGGCGCTCGCCAACAACGAAGCAGCCACCGCGATCATCTCCGGGATCGGCGGCCGCGCGATGGTCGCCATCCTCGGTCGCGGCACCCCGGACCGGCGCGGCGTCAAAGCGCTCGTGCTGCAAGCGAACAAGGACGTGGACGCGGTCCGAGCGTGGCTCGATGACAACGGCTGGGCCATCGAGGACGAAGCGCTGGTGTGGGAGCGCAAGCGCTGGTTCCCCATCGTTCGCGCGGTGCGCGCAGGCGCGGATACGAACGCCGACAACCGCGCACCGACGCCGCGCGTGGCGCAACTGCTCGGCCCGGTGCTGTTGCGGCGCGGCGGGCTGGAGTTCGCGCGCTATGTGGCGCACACTTTGCGCTGGATGCGCGCCCAATGCGCCGTCCCCTCCCCCGCCAACCTGTCGGCGCGCGCCGACGTGCAAGCCATCGAGGACGCCATGTCGCCGCCCGCCGACGCCGAGATTCGACGCATCGAAGCCGCCGAGACCGCGCCCCTTCGACAGCAAATCCTGCGTCCAACGCTGTCGCTCGACGCGCTCGTGTACCCCGGCGACGAGCACCCCTTGAGCGCCCACTTTGGCGCGTTCATCGGCGAGCGCATGGTCGGCATCGCGAGCGTGTACCGCATGGCGATGGACGGCAGCACCGAAGGGACCGCCTGGCGGCTGCGCGGCATGGGCGTGCTCCCCGAGCTGCACGGCATGGGCATCGGCGCGGCGCTGTTGCGCGCGACCGTCAACCACGCATCCGAGCACGGCGGAACGCGGTATTGGTGCAACGCTCGGACGGTCGCGCGCGGCTTCTATGTGCGGCTCGGGCTGACCATCGAAGGCGACGAGTTCGAGGTGGACGGCGTGGGGCCCCACTTTGTGATGGCGCGCACCATCGGACCGGCCGCCTAGCGTCGAACGCCGACAGTGGAACGCCGCCGTTCAGGCCCAACAGCGCGCGCCGGGCTGCCGCAGAGCCACGGGTGGCGAAGGGCTACCCTTCACTGACGCGTTGCGTTATAGTTCCGCAGTCGCGGACTCAGGAACCGTGACATCACCAGTTCTCGCGCGGACGCTCCTGCGCCGCGACGAGCAGAGAGAGCGTATGCGACCAGTACCTCACGGGCTTTACGACCCGAGTTTCGAACACGATGCGTGCGGAATGGGCTTCGTTGCCCACATTCGCGGCGAGAAGTCTCGCGAGATCATCGAGCAAGGGCTCCAGATCTTGGAGCGCCTCGCGCACCGTGGTGCCACAGGATGTGACTCCGAGACCGGCGACGGCGCGGGCATTCTACTGCAGATCCCGCACCGCTTCTTCAAAGCGGAAGGACAGCGCCTCGGCTTCGACGTGCCCAAACGCCGTCGTTACGGCATCGGCCAGATCTTCCTGCCGCCGGACGCTGAGCAGCGCCGCGCATGCATGACGATCATCGAAGAGGCCGTCGCCGAAGCCGGCCAACGCGTGATCGGCTGGCGCGATGTGCCCGTCGACGCACGCGCTGTCGGTGAAGTCGCGCGCGGCACCCTCCCCGTGATCAAGCAGATCTACGTGGGCATGGTCCGCGTGCCGCCGAGCGCGTTCGAGCGAAAGCTGTACGTGATCCGCAAGCTCGCCGAGAACCGGATCCGCGAGCAAATCGTGGACCCCGAAGGCTACTTCCACGTCGTCAGCATGTCCGCTGAAACGATCGTGTACAAAGGCCTCCTCCTGCCGCGCCAGGTCGCCAGCTTCTACGCCGACCTCAACGCGCCCAACTTCGTGTCCGCGATCGCCCTCGTGCACTCGCGGTTCTCGACCAATACGTTCCCCACGTGGGACCTCGCGCAGCCGTTCCGATACACCTGCCACAACGGCGAGATCAACACGCTGCGCGGCAACCGGAACTGGATGGAAGCGCGGCGCAGCCAGCTGCAATCCGCCAAGTTCGGCGGCGACGTGCAGCGCCTGTTCCCCATCATCGTGCCCGGCGGCAGCGACTCCGCGCAGTTCGACAACATGCTCGAGCTGCTGCACCTGGGCGGTCGCAGCCTGCCGCACGCCATGATGATGATGGTCCCGGAGGCGTGGGAGAATAACCCGCTGATGAGCGACGACCGTCGCGCCTTCTACGAGTACTCCGCCGCCCTCATGGAGCCGTGGGACGGACCGGCCGCGATCGCGTTCACCGACGGTCACATCGTCGGCGCCACGCTCGACCGCAACGGCCTGCGCCCCGCCCGATACGTCGTCACCACCGACGACCGCGTCATCCTCTCGTCCGAGACCGGCGTCCTCGACCTGCGCCCCGACCAGATCCGCGAAAAGGGCCGCCTGCGCCCCGGCCGCGTGTTCATCGTGGACACCGAGGAAGGCCGCATCATCGACGACGACGAGATGAAGTCCGAGATCGCGTCGCGCTGGCCCTACCGCAAGTGGCTCTCCAAGAACGCGGTGCAGCTCAACGACTTCCCCGTCGCCACGCCGCGCCCGCAGCCCGACGCGGAGATGCTCATCCGCCTGCAGCGCGCGTTCGGATACACCGACGAAGACAGCAACATCCTGCTCGCGCCCATGGCCGCCACCGGCTCCGAGCCCACCGGCTCCATGGGTACCGACACCCCGCTGGCGTGCCTCAGCGAGCGCTCCCCGCTCCTGTTCCACTACTTCAAGCAGCTGTTCGCGCAGGTGACCAACCCGCCGATCGACCCGATCCGCGAAGCGCTCGTCATGAGCCTCCGCACATCGATCGGCATGGGCGGTAACCCCTTCGAGGAGACGCCCGAGCAGTGTCACATGCTCGACGCGGACAGCCCGATCCTGACCAACACGCAGCTCGCCACCGTCGAGTCCGTGCAGGTCGGCATCTTCGACCACCGGCGCGTCTCCCTCCTGTACGACCCCTCGGAAGACGACGCGCTCAACAAGGCCGTCGACAACCTGTGCGCGACCGTCGTGCAAGACATCGACGAGGGCTTCAACACCTTCGTGCTCACCGACCGCGGCGTCGACTCCAAGCACGTCGCGATCCCGTCGCTGCTCGCCGTCAGCGCCGTCCACCAACGCTTGGTCCGTGAAGGTATCCGTACCCTCATCGGCCTGTGCGTCGAGTGCGCGGACGCCCGCGAAGTCCACCACATCGCGGTGCTCATCGGCTTCGGCGCCGCCGCCGTAAACCCGTACCTCGCGTTCGACTCCGTGCGCGACCTCGCCGAGCGCGGCATCATCGATGTCACGCCCGACCAAGCGGAAGCGAACTACAAGAAGGCGCTCGAGAAGGGGCTACTCAAGGTCATGTCCAAGATGGGCATCTCCACCCTCGCCTCCTACCGCAGCGCGCAGATCTTCGAGGCGCTCGGCCTCAACAAGGCCCTCATCGAACAGCACTTCGCCGGCACCGCGACGCGCATCGAAGGCGTCGGCCTCGACGAGCTCCACCGCGAAGTTGTCGAGCGACACGCCCGCGGTTTCCGCTGGACGCCGGAGCTCGACTTCGAGGACCTGCCCACCGGCGGACAGTACCAGTGGCGGCGCCGCGGTGAACTCCACAAGTGGAACCCCGGCACCATCGCCAAGCTCCAGGCCTCGACCAAGCTCGGCAGCTACAACCTGTTCAAGGAGTACTCCGAGCTCGCGAACAACGAGGCCCACGACCACATGTCGATCCGCGGCCTCCTCGAGTTCAACCTCGACGGCGTCCAGTCGGTCCCCATCGAAGAAGTGGAGTCCGTCGAGAGCATCCTCGAGCGCTTCTGCACCGGCGCCATGTCGTTCGGCTCCATCAGCGCCGAGGCCCACGAGACGCTCGCCATCGCGATGAACCGCATCGGTGGCAAGTCGAACTCCGGCGAGGGCGGCGAAGAGTCCCGCCGCTTCCTTCCGGACGCCAACGGCGACTCGCGACGCAGCGAGATCAAGCAGATCGCGTCCGGTCGATTCGGCGTGCACACCGAGTACTTGGTCAACGCGGGCGACCTGCAGATCAAGATGGCCCAGGGCGCCAAGCCCGGCGAAGGCGGACAGCTCCCGGGACCCAAGGTCAGCGAGCGCATCGCCGCAGTCCGCTGCTCCACCCCGGGCGTCACGCTCATCTCGCCGCCGCCGCACCACGACATCTACTCCATCGAGGACCTCGCGCAGCTGATCCACGACCTCAAAACGGTCAACGAGCAAGCCCGCGTCAGCGTCAAACTCGTGAGTGAAGTCGGTGTCGGTACCGTCGCAGCGGGCGTGTCCAAGGCCCGCGCCGACGCCATCATCATCGCCGGCGAGTCCGGCGGCACCGGCGCCTCGCCGCTGTCGTCCCTCAAGCACTGCGGACTGCCCTGGGAGCTCGGCCTGGCCGAGGCCCAACAGGTGCTCGTGCAGAACGACCTCCGTGGCCGCGTGCGGCTCCAGGTCGACGGCGGAATGCGCACAGGCCGCGACGTGGTCATCGCCACGCTGCTCGGCGCCGAAGAGTTCGGCTTCGCCACCGCGCCGCTCATCGTGACCGGCTGCATCATGCTGCGGAAGTGCCACGAGAACACCTGCTCGGTGGGTGTCGCGACGCAAGACCCCGAGCTCACGGAACGCTTCGACGGCGACCCGGCGCACGTGGTGCGCTACTTCACGTACGTGGCCCAAGAGGTGCGCGAGCTCATGGCGCAGCTCGGCTTCCGCACGCTCGACGAGATGGTCGGCCAAGTCGACCGCCTGCGGCAGCGCACGGACCTGACCCACTGGAAGGCCAAGCTCATCGATCTGTCCCAGGTCGTCGTGCCGCCCAACGCAGCGCCGGAAGTGCCGCGCTACAACCAGTCCGAGCAGGACCACGAGCTCACCCACCATATGGACCGTATGTTGATCTCGCGCGCGACGCGGGCCATCAACGAAGAAGGCGCGGTCGAGATCTCGGTGCCCATCACCAACGCGGACCGCGCGGTCGGCGCCATGCTGAGCGGCCACATCGCGCGCAAGTACGGCGCCCGCGGCCTGCTCGATGAGAGCCTGCTCGTGCGCTTCACCGGCAGCGCGGGACAGAGCTACGGCGCGTACCTCATCCGAGGCACGACGTTTGTGCTCGAAGGCGACGCCAACGACTACCTGGGCAAAGGCCTCTCCGGCGGCCGCATCATCGTGTACCCGCCCGCGGGCTCCACGTTCGCGCCCGAGGACAACGTGCTCATCGGCAACACCTCGCTGTACGGAGCCACCGGCGGCGAAGTGTACGTGAGCGGCGTCGCAGGCGAGCGCTTCGCAGTCCGCAACAGCGGCGCGCGCGCCGTCATCGAAGGCGTCGGCGACCACGGTTGTGAGTACATGACCGGCGGCGTCGTAGTCTGCCTCGGCGAGACCGGACGCAACTTCGCGGCCGGCATGAGCGGCGGTATGGCCTTCGTGTTCGACCGCGACGGCGACTTCCGCAAGAAGTGCAACTCCGACATGGTCGAGCTTGAGTCCTTGATGGACCGCAGCGACATCTGGCTGGTGCACGGCATGATCGAAGACCACTTCCGCTACACCGCGAGCCCGCTCGGCCGTCGCCTCCTAGACAACTGGGAGCTGATGGTGCCGCGCTTCGTCAAGGTCATGCCACGCGAATACAAACGCGTGCTGCAGCAACGGCGCTCCGCAGTCCGCGACCGCCTCTCGACCGGCACGTTTGAGCGGACCTCCCACGAGGTGCAAAATGGGTAAGTATCGCGGCTATTTGGAAGCCGATCGTAAGATGCCGGCGCGACGCCCTGTCGCCGAGCGCATCAACGACTGGCGCGAGATCTACACCGGTCAGAACGAAGAGGAGATCCGCGAACAGGCCGGTCGCTGCATGGATTGCGGCGTCCCGTTCTGCCAGCAGGGTTGCCCGCTTGGGAACATCATCCCCGACTGGAACGACTTGGTTACCAAGGGTGACTGGCGGAAGGCGTGGGCCCGATTGAGCGCCACGAACAACTTCCCCGAGTTCACCGGTCGCCTGTGCCCCGCCCCGTGCGAGGCCGCCTGTACGTTGGCGATCAACGTCGAGGCTGTGACCATCGAGCAGGTCGAGAAGCAGATCGTCGAGCGCGCGTATGCCGAAGGCTGGGCCGCGCCGCGCGCGCGCCGTCCGTCGACCGGTAAGTCTGTCGCCGTTGTGGGCTCGGGCCCTGCCGGACTCGCCGCCGCCGAGCAGCTCGCGCTGGCCGGCCACGCCGTGACCGTGTTCGAGAAGTCGGACCGCGTTGGCGGACTGCTGCGGTACGGCATCCCGGACTTCAAGCTGGAGAAGTGGGTCATCGACCGCCGCACCGCGTTGATGGAAGCCGAGGGCGTCTCGTTCCGCACCCGCGTCAACGTGGGCACGGACGTGACCTGGACCGAGCTGCAGACCGAGTTCGACGCCGTGCTCGTGGCCATCGGCGCCATGCAAGCGCGTGACCTCGACGTGGCCGGACGCACCGAACACGCCGGCGTGTTCATGGCCATGGACTACCTGGAGCAGCAGAACCGCATCGTGTCGGGCGGCCGCGTCAACGCCGGCGAGCGCATCAGCGCCGAAGGCCAGAACGTGATCGTGCTCGGCGGCGGTGACACCGGCTCCGACTGCGTCGGTACCGCGCTGCGCCAAGGCGCCGCCTCGGTCCGCCAGATCGAGATCATGGAGCGCCCCGCTGGAGAGCGCACGCCGGACAACCCGTGGCCGCAATGGCCGTTTGTGTTCCGGACCTCGTCGAGCCAAGAAGAGGGCGGCGAGCGCGAGTACGCCATCATGACCACCGCGCTCACCGGCGAGGGCGGCAAGCTCACCAAGCTGCACGCCACCGAAGTGAAGTTCGACGGCAAGGGGTTCGTGCCCATCGAAGGGACCGAGCAAGAGTTCGACTGCGATATGTTGGTGCTCGCCATGGGCTTCACCGGCGTGGTCGCCGACTCCCTCCGCGATCAAATCGGCGTCGAGATCAGCCCCCGCGGCCAGGTCACCGGCGACAAGAACTTCAAGACGAACGTGCCCGGCATCTGGGCCGCGGGCGACGCATACCGCGGCGCGAGCCTCATCGTGTGGGCCATCGCCGACGGCCGTGAAGCCGCGCGCGACATCGACGCAACCCTGCGTCAGACCGAATCCCGCTTGCCCACCAAGGGCATCAGCCAACCCTTCGGCGGACGCTAACGATGAGCCAAGACGCACACCGCATCCTCGACGACGAGGGCGAGCCGACCAACGACCGCCCCTGGATCATCCGGACCTACGCCGGACACTCCAGCCCCGAGAAGTCCAACGCGCTGTACCGCTCCAACCTGGAGCGTGGACAGCGTGGACTCTCGATCGCCTTCGACCTGCCCACGCAGTGCGGCTACTCGTCGGACCATCCGCTGGCTCGGCCCGAGATCGGCAAGGTCGGCGTCCCGATCAACAGCCTGGACGACTTCCACGTGCTCTTCGATGGCATCCCCATCGAGAAGATGAACACGTCGATGACAATCAACGCGACGTCCATGTGGATGCTCGCGTTGTACATCGGCCTGGCGCGTGAGCGCGGCGTCGATGAGAAGGCCCTGCGCGGCACCACGCAGAACGACATCGTCAAAGAGTATCTGGCGCGCGGGACGTTCATCTTCCCGCCCGAAGCCAGCCTCCGCATGATCGCGGAGATGTACGAATACGCGCTGGACCGCGTGCCCAACTGGAACGCGTCCAACATCTGCTCGTACCACCTGCAAGAGGCCGGAGCGACGCCCATCCAGGAGCTGTCGTTCGCCCTCGCCAACGCCATCGGGCTGCTCGACCTGCTCAAGGAGCGCGGCCGCTTCGACAAGCCCCAATTCGAGCGCGCCGTCGGCCGCATCAGCTTCTTCGTCAACGCCGGCATCCGGTTCGTCGAAGAGATGTGCAAGATGCGCGCGTTCACGGCCATGTGGCAGCAGATCACCGCCGAGCGCTACGGCGTCGAGAACCCCAAGTACCGCCGCTTCCGCTACGGCGTGCAGGTCAACTCGTTGGGCCTCACCGAGGCGCAGCCCGAGAACAACGCCTGGCGTATCCTCATCGAGACGCTCGGTGTGACGCTCAGCCGCGACGCCCGCTGCCGCGCCCTGCAGCTCCCCGCTTGGAACGAGGCGCTGTCGCTGCCCCGCGAGTGGGACCAGCAGTGGATGATCCGCCTGCAGCAGATTCTGGCCTACGAGACCGACCTGCTCGAGTACCCCGACCTGTTCGAGGGCAGCAAAGTCGTCGAGAGCAAGGTCGCCGACCTGATGAAGGGCGCGACCGAAGAGATCGACCGCATCATCGACATGGGCGGCGTGCGCGTCGCCGTCGAGACCGGCTACCTCAAGTCCGCGCTCGTGGGCTCCATGTCCGACCGCATGGGCGCCATCAACCGTGGCGACCAAATCGTGGTCGGCGTCAACAAGTGGACCGAAGCCATCCAATCCCCCCTCGTGGGCGGTGACGACGGTGGCGTGTTCCGCGTGGACGCCTCCGCTGCCGAAGCGACGCTCAAGACCCTCGCGGCCACCAAGGCCAAGCGCGACGATGCACGCGTAAAGGCAGCCTTGGCCGCACTCGACGAAGCTGCGCGCTCCGGCGGCGACATGATGGAAGCCTCCATCGAATGCGCCCTCGCCCGCGTGACCACCGGCGAGTGGTCCGACGTATTGCGCGGCGCGTTCGGCGAGTACCGCCCCGCGACCGGCATCGACGGCCAATCGCTGTCGCTCGACGCCGAGCGCGTCGCAGCGGTCCGCGCCCGCGTCGAAGCCCTCACCGAGTCCCGCGGCCGGCGTCCCAAGATTGTGGTCGGCAAGCCCGGCCTCGACGGCCACTCCAACGGCGCAGAGGTCATCGCGGTCGCCGCGCGGCACTGCGGCTTCGACGTGGTCTACGGCGGCATCCGCCTGACCGCCGAGGACATCGCGCAGAGCGCCGTCGAAGAGGACGCCGACGTGATCGGCGTGTCCATCCTGAGCGGCTCGCACATGGAGCTCAGCCAGCAGCTGGTCGACGCGCTCAAGGCGGCCGGCGGCGAGGACATCCCCCTCGTGCTCGGCGGCATCGTGCCCGACGCGGACAAGGAAGGGCTCATCAACATCGGCGTACGCGCCGTGTTCACGCCATCGGACTTTGACCTGGTCGACGTCATCGGCCGCGTCGTCGAAGTCATCGGCGGGTAGTCCATCGTGGGCGATCCACTGGAGCACACCGGCGCCGCGCTCGACGGCGCCAAGCGAGCGATCGCGCGCCTCGTGTCCGCGTTCGAAGACGCACGTCCCGACGCCGGAACTCGACGCGCGGCGGTGCTCTCCGAGCTACGCAACGCGCCCAACCGCCGTCACGCGCACTTCGTCGGCATCACCGGCACGCCCGGCGCCGGCAAGTCGACCCTCGTCGGCGAGCTCGCACAGCGACTGATCGCCAAGAACCCCGACATCCGCGTGGCCGTGCTCGCCGTCGACCCCGCCAGCCAAGTGTCCGGCGGCGCGCTGCTCGGCGACCGCACCCGCGTGCGGTTCCCCACCGACGAGCCCCGCCTGTACTTCCGCAGCCAGTCCTCCGCGCTCGCGCTCGGCGGGCTCGGCAAGCGCACATTCCAGGTGTGCCGACTGCTCGACACCCTCTTCGACGTCGTCTTCGTAGAGACCGTCGGCATCGGCCAAAGCGAGGTCGAAATCCGCGCCCTCGCCAATCCGGTGTACCTGGTCATGGCCCCGCTCGGCGGCGACCAAGTGCAGTTCATGAAGGCCGGAATCATGGAGATTCCCGACGCCTTTGTGCTCAACAAGTGCGACGAAGAGAGCGCCGCCAAGCGCAGCCTCGCCGCCCTCCGCTCGAGCCTTCGATTTGCCCGGCCCCAAGACGAAGAGCGGGTGGCCGTGTTCACCACAAGCGCCATCACCGGGCGCGGCCTCGACAAGCTCACCGACGACATCGCCGAGCGCACCACAGGCCCCGGCGCAGGTGCCGAGATCGCCGAACGGTTGTTCTTCTCGCGCTGGATCGCCGACCGATACGGCTCGCTAGGAACCGAGGCCGCCGCGTCCTGGACGGGAACGGACGACTTCGACGCCGATCAGCCAGCGTTCGACCGTCACTTCCGTGACTGGGTACAGTCCTAAGAGGCAACCCGGCGTGAGCCCAAGCGCCAACCCGCGCGAAGCCCCAGCCGCGCGAAGTCCCACCCCTTCCTGAGCGAAGT
>CBDUJZ010000058.1:0-28435 GCA_965367675.1 uncultured Myxococcales bacterium
GCGCCTCGCCCCCAATCATCCCGAGCTTGTCGAGGGACAGGTTTCAACCCACCCAGACCCTTTGGGCCCGCCCCGCCGCCCGCTTGCGTTAGCGCGCGGCGCACCTACCTTGGCACTCGCCCATCCCCCTTTCGGAGACCGCCATGGGATTCCTTGTACATCTGCTCGTAACCGCCGTCCTCTTGCTCATCGTCTCGTCGCTCGTACGCGGCATCGAGGTGAAGAACTTTGCGTCGGCGGGTATTGCAGCGCTGGTGCTCGGCCTGGTCAACGCGTTCGTAAAACCCGTGTTGGTGGTCCTTACGCTCCCGCTGACGCTGGTCACCCTGGGGCTGTTCCTGCTCGTCCTCAACGCGGCGATGATCGCGTTGGTCGGCATGATCGTGCCGGGCTTTAAGGTGCGCAGCTTTGGCTCCGCGTTCTTCGCCGCGATCCTGTTGGCGGTGTTCAACATGATCGTGAACGGGATGATGACCTAGCGCTGTCGGTCGGCGAAGCCCTGATGGCCGGCGCAGCGCGCCCGAGTCAGCGCGCTCGAATCAACGCTCCAGGCTTCGCGCCCGTCAGCTTTCCGTCTTGAACGACGATCTCGCCGGCGCAGATGGTCGCGCGATAGCCGTCGGCGTCTTGCATGAAGCGCTGGCCGCCGGCGGGCAGGTCTTGCACCAGGTGGGGCAGTCGCAGCTTGAGGGCCGCGTGGTCGATGATGTTCACGTCGGCGCGTTTGCCCACTTCGAGGGTACCGCGGTCGGCGAAGCCCATGTGCTCGGCGCCGTCGGCGGTGAGCATTTGGATGGCGCGCTCTAGCGGGATACGGCCTTCTTCGCGGTCGCGGGTCCAGTGCGTGAGCATGAAGGTGGGGAAGCTGGCGTCGCAGATGGTGCCCACGTGGGCGCCGCCGTCGGTCAGGCCGGGCAGGGCGAGCGGGTGCGTGAGCATGGTCCGGACGTTGTCCAGGTTCTGGTCGATGTAGTTGAAGATCGGGAAGTACAGCAGGCGTTTGCCGTCTTCTTCGAGCAACGCGTCGAACAGCGCTTCGAGGGCGGTGCGGCCGGTGGCGAAGGCCTCTGCCAGGATGGACTCGTCGCGGCGCGGCTCGTAGTTGAAGCCGTCGACGAGCCGGTACAGGCGCATGGCGACGAAATCGAGGTGCGCGAGCAGCTCGTCGGCCAACGGCGGAATCTGGCTGCCGTCGCCGGTCACCTTGTCGGACGTCTCGGTCAGGATGCGCGCCTTGAACTCGGGGTCGCGCATGGCGGCCACGCGTTCGGCCAGCGGCAGGTGCGAGATGGCCTTGTAGCTCGGGAAGCCCATGAACGGCTGGAAGGTGGCTTCCAGACCGAGAATAACGCCGATGCCGCGCGGGGCGACCTGCACTTTGATGGGCGTGCCGCTCTCGGTGGCCTTCTCGGCGCGGGCGAGAATCTTCTGCCATTGCGCGGTGTCCTTGTTGCGCTGCATGAGCGACACGGACATGGGGCGGCCGGCGGCTTTGGCCATCTCTTCGAGCACGTCGAACTCGAGGTCGAAGCGGGTCTGAGACTCGGCCATGTCGAAGTCGCTGACGGCCTGTACGACGCGGTGCGAGAGTCCCTGGAATGCCTCGGCGATGCCGCACAGCTCGCGGACTTTGGCGTCGGCGGAGGGGGTGGGTCGCCCTTGGGGGTCGCGGTGGTTGTCGGTGCGTCCGGTCGAGAAACCGACGGCGCCCGCCTCGAGGGCTTCTTTAACAATATCGCGCATTTGGGCGATGTCGTCGTCGTTGGCGGCGCATTCGGCCAGGGCGCGGTCCCGCATGACAAACACGCGGACGGCGTCGTGCGGGACCTGTACGGCGATGTCCATGGTGCGCGCGGTTTTCTCGAGGGCGTCCATGTACTGGGGGAAGGTCTCCCACTCCCAGGTGATGCCTTCGGAGAGGGCGGTGCCGGGGATGTCTTCGACGCCCTGCATGAGCTCGATCAGTCGTTCACGGTCGGCGGCATGGCAGGGCGCGAAGCCGACGCCGCAGTTGCCGAGCACGGCGGTGGTGACGCCGTGATAGACGGACGGCGCGAGGTCGTCGTCCCACGAAACTTGGCCGTCGTAGTGGGTGTGGATGTCGACAAAGCCGGGCGTGACGATGCAGCCGGAGGCGTCGATGGTTTGGGCCGCTGGGGTGTCGTCGGGGCCGATCGAAACGATGCGTCCGCCTTTGATTCCAACGTCCGCAGGCCGAGGCTCTGCCCCGGTCCCGTCAACAAGCAATCCGCCAACCAACTTGAGATCCAGCATGACATTCCGTACAGTGTGGGAGTGGTAGGGGTATCACAAACCATGCAGAGCCGAACAGCCGAGCGTGGTCCGACAACGAGTAGAATAATCAGCGCCGGCATGCCGGTGCGTGGCTTCGTGCGAATAGATGCAACAAGATCTGCGAGAGCGTCTCGTCGGAATTGGAACGACCATGATGCGGTACCAGGGTTACTCCGGTGCCGATGTGACCAAGGTCTGCCGCGACGCCGGCGTCGCGCGTGCGCACTTCTATCGGTTGATTCCGGGCAAGCAGGGGCTCGGCCTCGCCGCGCTGACGCGCCTGTCCGAGGAGCGGTTCGCTTTGATCGACGCCGCGTTGGCGGGCGATGGTGGGCTGAGTGTGCGCATCACGCGTGTGTTTGCGGCGCTGTACGAGCAGCAGTTGGCGGCGCAGGCGGAACAGGGCCGCGCGCCAGGTAGCGTGTTTGCGGGCTTCACCGCGTCGGTGAACGAGCCCGAGATTCTGAACGCCGTCGAGGAAGTCCTGGCGGGCTGTCGTTCCCGTCTGCGCGCCGCTATCGCCGCCGCACACACGCCTGGAGCGGGTACGGAAGCGGACGCGAGCGCGTCCGCGGCGGCCATCGTGGCGTTGATCGAGGGTGGGCTGCACATGGCCCACGTCTCCGACGATCCGAAGGCGCTGCTCGACCTGGTGCCGTCGGCGCTCGCTGTGGCCGGTATCGCCGCGTAAGCGCCCCGTTCGCGCTCGCGCTTGCCCGCGCCGCGCTGAACACCTAGATTTTTCGCCTATCTTTTTGCTTTGGATCTTCGAGACGTGCCTCCGGCGCGATCATCTCCGCGTGGGCTGGGTAGCCTCGCGACCAACGACCGAGAAAGGCTGATGTCTAGTGTGAAGCGCGCAGCACTTTTTGTGGATTTTGATAATATCTACCTGGGGTTACGTCAGGTCGATCCTGCCGCTGCCGAGGAGTTTGCGACCAACCCCGGGCGCTGGTTGGCGTGGTTGGAGCAGCACAGTTCGGAGCTGTCGGAGGCGTCGGAGCACGGGCCCAAGCGGCGTATCCTGTTTCGTAACTGCTACCTGAATCCACGCTCGTTTAGCCGGTACCGTTCGGACTTCAGCCGGGCGGCGTTTCGTGTGATCGACTGCCCGCCGATCACCGGCAAGGGCAAGACCAGTACGGATATCCACATGGTGATGGATATCCTCGACACGCTCGACCACTCCACGCACTTCGACGAGTTCATCGTGCTGTCGGCCGACGCGGACTTTACGCCGGTGCTGTTTCGCCTGCGCGAGCGCGACCGTAGGACGCTGGTGGTGTCGGTGGGGCCGGCCTCCGCGGCGTATCGCAACTCCACCGACCTGCTCGTCTCCGAGGATGAGTTCATCTCGATGGCGCTCGGCGGCTACAGCAACGTGCCGCGCACGGCGCCGGACGCGGACCGCGACGCGTTGTTCGACGGTATGGTCGCTGCGCTCGCTGAGACCGCCGCCGAGGACGGAAGGCTGGAGCCAGGCGCTATCCCACGGGTCTACGTGCGGTTCCCGGAGTTTCGTGAGAGCACGGACTGGCTGGGGCACTGGTCGTTGCGCGGGCTCACCGAGGCGCTGATCGCGCGTCGGCCCGAGGGGCTCGAGCTCGTCGACGACAACGGGCAGTGGTTTGTGGAGCCGCAGCTGCAGGCGAGTCAGCCTGGGAATGCGCTGCATGACGAGGTGCTCGAGGGACAGATTTTGGACGCCATTCAGGACTGTGTCGCGGCGTCGCCGGTGCCGGTCGCGCTGGCCGCTGTCGCGCAGCACGTGCTGTCGGAGTTTCCTGAGGTGACGGAGGCGGAGTGGGCTGGGTACGGTTCGCTCAAGGCGCTGCTCGGGCAATCCAAGGCGGCGACGCCTCAGTTGGTGCAGCTCGCACCCACGCGGTGGGTGATCGTGGACGCCGAGCGGCACGAGGTCCCGGAGAACGCGGATACGGTCACCGGCGATACGGACGCTGCGCGTTTGGCGCGGCGCATTAGCCGGACGACCGGTGTGCCGGCGCTCACGTCGGAGCAGTACACCGAGCTCTTCTCGGCGCTGCAGGACGCGTTGCGCGGCGGCGAGTACGATCTGACGGAGACCTCCAAGGCCGTGCGCGACCGCCTGTTGGAGCATGGAACGCCCATCTCTCGGACCAGCGTATCGTTCATCCTCCGCGGCCTCGCGTTCATCGGCTGCGACCTGTCTGAGCCGAGCGCGCAGCAATCCGCCGACGACCTTGCCCGCGCTTTCCGACGTCAGATACATAGCCTCTGCGAAGAAGCAGACTTGGCGCTGACCTCCGATGAAGAGCGCCTGGTCGATGAGTGGATTCTCGGAATGTTTAGCAAGGCCTCATGACCCTACAGACAGCGTCGTTGTTCGAGCCCGGTAAGCGGCACTTGGTCGTATTGGCCCACCAAGACGATGAGCTGCCCTATGCGGGGCTGCTCTCGCGCATGGACCGCCCCGAGGTGGTGTTTGTCACCAACGGCGATGGTCTGCACTTCGAGCTCGACATGGAGCCGGAGCCGTACGCCGCGCTCCGCCGCGCGGAGAGTGTGTCTGCGCTGGGTCGGCTGGGCATCGGTGAAGACCAGATTCGCTTCATGGACTGGTCGGAGCTCACGTTCTACGCCGAGTTTGGGCGCATGTCGGCGTTGCGCCGGCCGGCCGCGCTGGACCCGATGTTCGACCGCCTGGCGGGCGAGATCGACGGCATCGTGAACGAGGTGGAGCCTGACGTGGTGTGGACCATGGCGTGGCAGGGCGGAAATCCGGAGCACGACCTCACGCACCTGTGCGTGAGCCGGGCGGTCGCGGCGCTGCAGCACAAGCGTGGCGCGGGCGTGCCGTTCTTGGAGCTGCCAGCGTACGAGCTGTTGCTCATCGTGATGCGGTTTGCGCCCTGGTACGCTGGTACGCAGCACGAGATTTCGCTGACGGAAGCCGAACTGGACGCCAAGAAGGAGCTGCTCGAGATGTACCCGACGCAGGAGCGGGTGATCACGGAGCTTCGGCGCGCGATCGACGTGGTGGGGCGGCTCTCGCGGTTGCGGGGGCGCCAGTACACGTTCGACGACTTTGGTCGGCGCGAGGTGTTCGGCGCCGTGCCTGCGGCGCGCGATTGCACCAAGTCGACGCACATCAGCCCGCGGTTGGACTATCCGTTCGACGACTGGAAGGGGCAGCGAATTCGGTTCGAGCGGACGCTTGCGCGCATCGCCGCGGAGTGGGCGCCGTCGCTGTATTAGAGCGCTGCAGGATTGGGCGTGAACGGCATGCGATCGACCGGTGCTACCGTGCAGATCGCGTCAATCGTCGGCGGAGTTTCGGTCGGCGCTTTCGCTGCCGGAGCGGCGCGGGGTGGTGTCCGGCGGCTGCTTGGTGTCGGCGTCGTGAATCGCTCTGCGGATGGGTGTGAGGCCGAGCGCTTGGCCACGTTGGATCGCTGCGCTACGGACCGCTGAGGCGTTCAGGCTGGCGCGGTCGATCGAGCAGTCTACGACGGGTGTGAGGTCGCGGAGCTCGGACGCGTCCGCGTGCACCACCTCGAACACCGCGCTGCCGGAGAGGCTGGGCGCGGGCTCGGTGGGTTTGAAGCCATGCTCGTCGATTGCGGCGAGCACGTCCGTCAGGTTGGGGGCGTGGGGCAGCTCCGGCAGCGGTGCGGAGCCGTCGTCGTCGAATGCGCTCTCTGCGAGTCCGAGGCCGGAGCCAAAGTCGAACGACGACGCGGATAGGTCGTAGTGGCCTTGGGTATCTCGGAGGTCGACGAAGGCCATGCCGTCGTCGCCGAGGTCCATATCCAAGGGGATGGCGGCGGCGTCGAAGTCGACGGTGCCGTCGGCGTGCAGCAGCTGCTTGTGGTTGGCGGACGTTCCGCGCGCTGCGCTGAAGAACTCGTGGGCGTCACGGTCCTCGGTGTTGAGCGTCATGCGCTCGGAGCCGGGCATTTTGGCTGCGTTGGGCAGCGGGGGGAACTGGCCGGGTTCACCTTGGGCTCGGACCCGGTCGGCGGCCTCGATGACGGAGTCGCCCCACTCGGGGAACGGCTCCCGCTCGGGCTCTCCGGGCATCCGGATCGTCACGCTCGTTGGGATTTCCCCCCAATCGTCATCTTTTCCGGAAGTCATGGGACACGCATACGCTGCGCGACGATATACGGCAGAAGTGTCGCTCGGGGCTTCCTACTGGAGCAGTCGCGCGAACTCGGCGCCGACTTCGCGGATGATCTCGCCCTCTTCGACCTTGTCGACGAAGCGCTTGGGCAGCTTACGCACTCCGAAGGCGGCTCCGAGTACGGCTCCGACCATGGCGCCGTTGGTGTCGGTGTCTCCACCACCGTTCACGGCAGCGACGACGCCGTCCTCGAACTCCCATGCGCGGCCGCAGAGGAGCGCGACCACGTAGGGCACGGAGTTGCAGACGTAGCTGGTGGCACCTCGGGAGAACTCGGCGAGCTCGGTCGACTCGGAGTCGAGGGCGTCGGAGAGCTCGGAGAGGTTCTGCGAGATGGGGTCATCGGAGCCGCCGAGGGACGTGACGAGCACGCCTTCTGCCCAGCGGGCCTCTTCGATGAGCTCTTCGTAGCGCTCGGGGCTCGGGTTCCACTTGCGGGGACCGACGAGCGCGTCGCGGACGAGCAGGGCGATGAGGTAGGCGCCGACGATGGCGCGGGGGTCATGGTGGGTCATGACGCCCACGTTGACGCAGTGCTGCAGGAGGGTGTCTCGGGTCTCACCGCGGAGGGTGGACCAAGCGGCGATGGGCGCGATTTTGGCCGCGACGCCGTTGCCGGAGCCACCGAGCTTGCCGGAGCGCAGTCGGTCGGTGCCTTGGGCGAGCCGACGACAGGCTTGCTTGGTGGTCGCTTCCCAGCCGCGGAGTTCGAGGGTCTCGAACGCGTGCACGTGGGCGTTTGCGATGGCGTCGTAGTCGAGGTCTCCGCCCGAGATGATCGAGCGGGTTATCGCGACGGTGAGCTGGGTCTCGTCGGTCCAGCAGCCGGGGCGCAGTCGCCGGAGCGACTTGAGCACGTGGGCCTGGGGGGCGAGGAAGTCGCGGATGCCGCCGAGGCGGTGAATCGCGCGCAGCGTGAGCTTGTTCTCAAGTCCCTCGACAGGCATGCCCAGCGCGTCGCCGATCGCACAGCCCATCAGCATCCCGGTCACCCGGTCACGCGCGTTGAACGCCGAACGCCGAGTGCTCACAACGGGGGTCGTCACGACGCCCATCGAGAGGCTCGTATCGTCGTCGTCGCGGCACGCGTGAAGGAAATCATCCAGAGCCTTTGGAATACGCGCTCGGCAAGACTTCATACACACTCCACATCACGGTTTCGGCGCCAGCGAAAGCCCGGTCAGGCTGCTCATATCCGTCCAGCGCCGTGAGAGCCTGTGACTAACAAAAGGTGCGCGCTCGTGTCACGTCCAAAATACACGAATTCGGCGGAAACTTCTGTCTCCACGGCACTTTTGGCCCCCTGCCGATCCTTCTAGGCGAGCGCTTTCAGCACCGCATCCGCGGCCCGAATTCCGTCGATTGCGGCGCTCACAATGCCACCTCCGTAGCCGGCTCCTTCGCCCGCTGGCACAAGCCCCGTGGCACTCGGTGACATCAATGTTTCCGCGTCCCGAACGATCGTTACGGGTGCGCTCGTTCGGGTCTCTACACCGATCAAAACCGCCTCGTCTGACATGAACCCGCGGAGGCGTCGATCGAAGCCCGTGAGACCCTCTCGAAGGGCCTCCGAAATACGATCTGAGTAGAGCGTGCTCAGATCGGCCGAGAGGACCCCTCTTTTGTAGGTCGTTCGACGCACTTCGGCGCCGGATCGGCCCGCTGCGAAGTCTACGAGGCGTTGGGCGGGTGCCACGAAGGCGCCGCCGCCGGCTTCATAGGCTGCCGTTTCGGCCGCGTGCTGCAGTCGCATACCGGCCAGAAGATCGTCGCCGAACGCCGCGATGTCCTCGTCGAGCACCTGCACGACGACGGCGGAGTTGGCGTACTTTCCGGACCGCGCTGCGTGGCTCATGCCGTTGACGCACACCTCGCCAGCGCGCGTGGGCGTGGGCACGACGCTGCCGCCGGGGCACATGCAGAAGGAGTACACGCTCTGATCGCCCGCCGCGGCCTTGAGCTCGTAGTACGCCGCCGGGAGCTCCTCGTGCTTGGCCCAGTCGGCGCCGTATTGCACCTCGTCGACGAGGGCCTGCGGGTGCTCCACGCGGAACCCGACCGCGAACGGCTTGGGGGTCATGGCGATGCCCGTCTCCGCCAGCGACGTGTACAGCTCGCGGGCGCTGTGGCCCGGCGCGAGCACGGCATAGCGGGTGCGCAGCAGCGAGCCGTCGTCGAGTCGGAAGCCCACGAGCTTGCCGTCCTCGGCCTCTACGGACTCGATGCGGGTCTCGAAGCGGATCTCGGCGCCCATGTCCTCGAGCGTGGCCCGCATGGCCTTGAGCAGCTTCACCAGGCGATCGGTGCCCAGGTGGGGCCGCGCGTTGATGAGGATCTCGGGCGGTCCGCCGTGCGCGACGATGGTCTCGAGCACGGTGCGGACGAGGGAGCCGCCGACGCGGGTGTACAGCTTGCCGTCGCTCCAGGTGCCTGCGCCGCCTTCGCCGTAGCAGAGGTTGGAGTCTTCGTTGATCTCGCCGCGTCCCATGAGTCGGGCGACGTCCTTGGCGCGGGTCTCGACGGGCTTTCCGCGGTCGAGCACGATCGGCTTGAGGCCGGCAGCGGCCAGGCGCAGCGCGGCGAAGATGCCGCAGGGGCCAAAGCCGACCACGACGGGGCGCTCGTCGCTGTTCACTTCGGGCGGCGCGTCGATGGGCGCTGCCTTGGGCCGGCTGATCTGCCCGCCCACGCGGTGTTCGGGGACGGCGCCGGCGGGAACCTCAAGCTCGAGCACGAGCTCAAAGCGGGGCGCGCGGCGTCCACGAGCGTCTACCGAATGGCGGGCGACGGTCCAGTCGACGACGTCGGCGGTGGTGAGGCCGAGGGACTCTGCGGCGCGGGTGAGCACGGCGTCGTCGGTCTCGCCGAGCTGTCGGATGACGCCGGCTACGCGCCAGCGTTCGGTGGGGTCGGTCATTCGGGGCAGCGCGGGGCGGGAGCGGATCGGGAAGCGGCGCGGACGAGCGGGTGTCCGGGTCGGATCGGGAGGGGCGTCGAGTCGGGCCGGGCGTTAGGGGCTCGTCAGCGGCACATCGAATGCGACGGCGACGGTGCCGATGGCTGGCGGGGAGTCGTCTTCGGCGTCCAGGGACCCGACGACGCGGCCGTTGGAGACGTCGGTGATCGTGACGGTTCCAGAGGTGGCGTACAGGGTGCCGTCGGGACCGGCGACCTCGACCGCTGCGAAGTCTCCACCGCCGGCGGAGGACACGCGGACTGCGAACTCGCCCACGTGGGGCGGCGCGGGCAGGTACACTTTGCAGCTGCCGTCGGCGCTCTCGAGGCGGATGCTCTCAATGAGGGTAGCGCTCTGCGTGAGCTCGCACGGCATCCCGGCGGGCGCGCTGTCCGCCGGGGCCTGCTCGGCTTCGGTGGGCGCTTCGGGCGCTTCAGGGGCGTCGGTTCCGCCGCGGTTGCAGGCGCAGAGGGCGGCTGCGGTGAACAGCAAGGTGGGGATTCGGTTCATGGGTACTCAGGCGTTCGCGCCTTGCCATTCGTTCCAGTTCTGGACGAGCAGCATGGCGACGATGATCGAGGCAGCCCAGAATCCCATGAGATAGGCCCCGATGGCTACAGTGACGCCGACCGCGCCGCTGATAATGAGCGATTTTCTTCGCGCCGCCGATGGGGAGTACTTGAACGCGAGGGCGCTGCGCATGGCCTGGCCGCCGTCCATGGGGAAGATGGGCAGCAGGTTGAACACGCCCCAGAACACGTTCAGGAACATGAGGGCCGAGATGGCTGTGCGCAGCGGGGGCATGGACGCGAGGGAGTCGCGGAAGGGGATGAAAAGCGCCATGCCGATCGCGCCGAGCACGAGGGATACGGCGGGGCCGGCGAGTGCGACGCGGATGCGGTCGCCGCGGGTAGGGCGGCCGCTCCATTGGCATACGCCGCCGAATCCGCCGAGCACGATTTTGCTGGCGCCGTAGCCGAGTTTGCGGACCGCGACGGCGTGTCCGAGCTCGTGGGCGACGACGCTGACGAAGGCGACGATGGCGATGGCGATGGAGCCGACCATGGCCTGCGGTCCGCCGCGGCCGTACAAGAAGAGGACGAGGGCGAGCAGGAACAGCGCGCTTTTATCGGCGTACACGGGTACGCGGAGCACGCTGAAGAGCTTGAATTCTGGACGCAGTGAGTTGCCGATCATGTGGGTCAATATAGGGGTGTGGGCCGCCGGGGCAACCACAGGGGGCGTTTGAGCGCGCCGATGGCGGCTCGCGACGCGAACGCTTGCTCCCCGCGCGTAGCCGCAGTAGTCCCGAGCGCATGGGAACCATGCAATGGATGCACCACTTTCGCGCTTCGGTCGACCGACCGCGGACCATCGATTTCACACAGGGCGTGCGGCTGCCTGACCGGCTGCGCGAGCCCGTGCTGAGCTCGATTCAGACGTTTCAGCGCGGTCTGACGTCGCCGGGCCTGCGCCTGCGGACCAAGGTCCGGAAGAGCTGCTCGCGCGAGTACGCGGAGTGCGTGGACCTGTACGTGGCCGAGAAGGCGATCCACGCGGACCTGCTCATGCGGGTGCTCTGGGAGGCGGAGGACGAGCCGGCGAAGCGCGCTTGGTCGGACTTCCTGTTCCGCCGTCTGCGCCGTCGGTTCGACTACACCAAAGAGTTGATGGTGCTGCTGACGGTCGAGATGGCGTCGGTGCCGTTCTTCCGCATCCTCGCCAACCAGGTGGGCTGCCCGCTGATCACGGACGTGATCGAGGACATCCTGGAGGACCAGTCGTACCACCTGGGCTTCCATATCGATCACCTGCGCGAGGTGATGCAGAGCAAGGGCGGCCTGGAGAAGCTCGCGATTCAGCAGGCGTGGGGTGCCATGTTTGTGTCGACGCTGGCGGTGGTCATGGCGGACAATCGGGAGGTGTTCGAGGAGCTCGACTACCCGAAGCTCAGCTACTGGACGGACGCCTGGAATCTGTTCGCGCAGGTGCAGACGGGCCTGTTCGGCAGCTCACACCTGAACACGGTGCTCGGTCGCGACCCACGAATTAACTTCGTGATTTGAACAGGCTGTAGGCTGGTGTCGTCCACCGCGCGGCGTCGTCCGTTTGTGGTGTCGGCGCTGCCTGATACCCTCGCTGCGACGCGCCGCCTCGACAGTACGTATCGACTGCCCGACGCTCGATTCTCTCCGTTGCCGAACTCCCCAACGATCCCATGCGATTCCTGCGCTCCGTTTTGCCCCTGTCGATGGCCGCCGCCCTGATCGGGCTCGCGTCCCCTGCTTCTGCCCAGCACAGCCCCGGGGACGATCCGGAGGTGCGCACGACCGAGCAACCGGTGGTGTACGGTCAGGACGACCGCTCCGAGGTGGCCGGTTTCCCGGATGAAGCGGTTCGAACGCTCGCCGAGCAGTCGATCATCACGATCGTGCCCAAGGCGGTGGTCGATGTGTCCTCCGGCGGCGCTGTGTCCTTCAACGCGCGCACGCTCGGCGAAGCCCGTGACCTATGCGACGGCGAGCGGTTCACGGAGCAGCCGTCGGCGGGCATCTGCTCGGGTACGCTGATCGGGCCGGACCTGGTGCTCACCGCGGGGCACTGCTTCGAGAACCTGCAGGCGAGCTGCAACCAGCTGCTGGCGGTGTTCAACTACCAGTGGGATGGCGTGGGCCTCGAGCCCGTGACGACCGACGAGGTGTTCGCGTGCCAGCGTGTGATCGTGCAGGCGCAGAGCGACTCCGGCGGCGTGAAGCGCGACTACGCGATCTTCCAACTCGACCGCCCGGCATCGGGGTTCACGCCGGCGAACGTGCTGCCGCAGCGGCCGAGCTTTGGCATCGGTGACGCGTTCGTGCTCATCGGCTCGCCCTCGGGTCTGCCGGTCAAGATCGACACCGGCGGTACGGTGCGGGACGCGCGCGCCAGCAGCGGCGACTACTTGGTCGGCAACCCGGATACGTTCGGTGGAAACTCCGGCTCGGGCGTGTTCATGGACGGCTCGCTCGACCTGTTCGGCGTGCTGATCGAGGGCGACACGGACTACGTGGCCGACGGCAGCTGCCAGCGCGTCAACGTGTGCGCGGAGAGCGGCTGCGGCGGCGAGAACATCTTGTACGCGCGCGCCGCGATCGACGACTTCTGCTCCGTCGCGACGGACGAGGCGCTGTGCGGCACCACCGCCACCTGCGGCGACGGGTTCTGCGCGTACGACGAAGACGCGTCGAGCTGCAGCTCGGACTGCGCGGCGCCGTCGTGCGGCGATGGCACCTGCCAGTTCGGCGAGTGGGACACCTGCGACGCCGACTGCAGCGTGAACGTGCCGGCCGGTTGGACCTGCCCGCCGGAGTACTACGCCGCGCTCGACGGCTGCGATTGCCAGTGCGGCGTGCTCGACCCCGACTGCGACCTGGGCCAGCAGGTGCTGAACTGCGACTTCGGCCAGACGTGTAACATGGCCGGCGCGTGCGAGGACGACTTCGCTTCGCTGTGTGACGAAGGTTGCGCGGCGACGCGGGGCGGCAATCGCATGGGCGCGCTGGCGTGTGCGCTCATCCTCGGGCTGGCGTTCGCCGTCCGTCGTCGCGGACACGTCGCCGCGTAGTTGCGCCGCGTCGTGTGCGCCCCGCGGGGTGCTGCCGAGTCACCGCCGCTGGGCGGTTTAACTGCCGCTTTGGCTGCGTCGCACGTCTAGCGTGACGCAGTGGAAGCTGCCGCCGAACGCGCCGACCGCGTCGAACGCCAGCGGGATGACCTCGAAGCCGTGGGCGTTGAGCACGCGTGCGAGCGCGGTCTGTTGGGCGTCCACGAACACCGTGCGTGGGCCGGACGAGAACACATTCATCGAGAGCCACTGACTCGAGAAGTACGGGGCCGCCATCGGCGAATCTCCTACATAGTTCGGCGGCGGCGCGGGGATGAACGTCCAGCCTTCGAGGGCGTCGATGGGGACGAACCACTCCGGATGCACGAGCGCGACGCCGGGCGCGAGCGGGACGAACGTGGTGTCGATGTGGCAAGGCGTTGGGCAGCGCGACGGCAGCTCGTGCACGCGCACGTCGCCGGCGAGGTGTCGTCGGACCCACGCGATGCCCGCGCGATTGGTCACCGCGCTGCGCGTCACGAACAGGTCGTCGCCGCACCGCGCGAAGTCGGCGGCCTCCCACACGGGTTCGGCCTCGGTGATCGGGCTGCGCGCCTCTTCACCGGGCGCGAGCGGCGGCAGGTCGTGGCTGCGCAGCTCGGCGTCCTCGATGAGCGTCCAATCGAACAACGACTCGCGTAGCGCTGGCGGCGGCGCGGATTCCCATCGGGCGCCGGCGCGGGAGTAGCCGTCCAGAATGCGCCGGTACGCCAAGCGCTCGTGATAGCGGTAACGCTGCGGGCTGGCGGCTTCGATGACGCGGTCGCCGACCACCAGAAACATGTCGCGGGGGTTGGCGGCGTTCCAGCCGCCGCGCGTCTTCCAGTAGGGGGTCTCGATGGGCACGTTGTGCGCCACGGGGTCCGGGCGCCGTACGACGACGCCTTGGTCCTGCAGAGCGGCGACAAACGCGCTGAGTTGCTCGTCGGCCATGTCGATGAGGTCCTGCTCAACGAACGCGCCCTGGTAGTGCTGGAGCCACGTAGGGTCGCCGTTTGCCGCGGCGATGGGACCGTACTCGGGGTAGATGGCGCCCTGCACAGAGCCGACGATGACCTCTTCGAGCGGCGACCACTCATCGCGGGACCAGACGGGTGAGTTATCGTTCATTGGGGGTCCCGAGGAGCAAACATGAAGTGGGGTCGAGCGGGCTGCGCAGGAGCGTGGGGTCGGCGTGGATGGTGACAACGCCTTCGCCAAACTCGACGCGTACTTCCCAGCGCTCGATGTTGCTCACCGTGTCGACCTCGAGCAGCAGCGTGTTTGCGCCTTCCCACCGGCCGGCCGCGGCGATGCTTGGGCCGAACGGTAGCACGTCTGATAGTCCGTCCGTGCGCTCGAGCGCGCCCGCGAAGCCGAACCGAATGCGGGCCCGCGTGGTGATCCAGTCGGCCAGGATCGCGCCGATGGGGTCCAGCACATCGAAACTTACGCGGGCGATGTCGATCGCGTTGGGTTCGAGGACGTACCAGCGGGCGTCGTAGGCGCGGGCGGTCGCGGGCCGCGTGGAGGCCGGCCCAGTCACCGGTGTGATCGCCATCCGGCGCACTCGGTTCTGCAGCGCCTCGGCGGCCATGCGGTTGGCCACGCGCGGCGTGTCGGAAACGGCGGGCACGATGCGGTCGTGCCATAGCGCTTCGACCTCGGCGATGCGGTCGGCCGACTCGCCCGCGTACAACACCACGACCATGTCGCGCATGCGGTCGACGATCCAATATTGTCCGCCGCGACCGACACCGGCGAGCACGTCGTCGTCCCACACGTGCCAGTGTTGCACGTAGGGGAGGCTGCTCAGGTACGGGTTTTCGGCCGCGTTGGCGTCGGCCATCCAGTCGAGCGGGAGCAACTGCTGCCCGTTGAGATAGCCGCCGCTAAGAAACAACGTACCGAGCCGCGCGAGGTCGGCGGGCACGAGTGACAACCCGCTGATGGCGTCCGTTGTCCCGGATTGTGTGTGCCACGTGGCGCTTTCCATACCGAGCGGGGCAAACAACGCGGATTGTGCAAACTCGGCCAGCGAGGTGCCGGTGCCATTCTCGATCAGGGCGCCGAGCAGCTGTGTGGCCAGCGGGAGCGGCTCAAGCTGAACGCCGGGGATGGTGTCGCCGCGGAGGCCGAGGGCTTGGGGCAGCCACGCGGTGATGTCGGGCGCGGCGCAAGCGTTGTCTTGCGGGGCGGCTTCGGCGCTGTCGTCGAACACCAAGCCGGTGCGCATGTTGAGCAGGTCGTCGATGGTGAGCGCGGACCATGCGATGTCGTTCGGCCGCTCCGGCAGCGCAAAGGCGTCGGTGACGCGGGTGTTCACGGGCGGCACGAGCCCACGCTGGAGGGCGACACCATATAGTGTGGCCGTAACAACGCCGGTGATGTGGTCGACCCGGTGCGTTTGGCCAGCGGCGCTGGGGTGCATGGCGGCGTCGAGCACGGTGCGGCCGTGCCGCGCGATGTACACGTGGTGCATGCGCAGGCCGCTGGTCTCGATCACGCGCAGCATATTGGACAGCGCGACGGAGTCGATGCCGAGCGCTTCGGGCGCGGCGCTGGACCAGGGGGCGGTGGGCCACGCGGTGGAGGGGGCGAGCGCGGCGCGGGGCGTGCACCCCGCGGCGAAGACGAGCCCCAACCCGACAACTTTCGCGACCCAGCCCCGCACGCGCTCGGGGCGCACGCTCAACGGGTGCAGCCGTTGATGGTGAAGGTGTCCGTGACGTCGCCGTTGAGGTTGATGGTGGTACCGGTTCCGGTGCAGCCATCGATGACGAAGTGCAAGAACGTGTGGGTCTCGAAGTTCAGGTTGTCGGTCCACCAGTTGCCGGTGGTCTCGCGCAGGCCTGCGCCGCCGGCGCCCGCGACCACGTAGGTGGGGGCGTAGCTTTCGTCTTCGACGATGGTGCCGTCGAGGATGGGGAAGGTGCGCTCGTAGTGGTGGTCGTGACCAGCGAGGATGAGGTCGACGTTGTGCTCTTCGAGCAGCGGGACCACGTAGTTGTGCAGCGAGCGCGTGTTTCCGTGGGAGCCGGACGAGTACACGGGGTGGTGCATGAAGGCGATGATCCAGTCGGCGTCGGTGGCCTCAAGGTCGGCTTCGAGCCAGTCGAGCATGTCGGTGCCGAGCGTGGCGAGTGTGGTCACCATGCGATACTCGTTCGAGTCGAGCGAGATGAAGTGTACGTTACCGTAATCAAAGGAGTAGTAGTACTCCTGGTCGGCTTCGTTCATGGCCTGCTCGGGCAGGTAGTACGTGCCGATATAGCCGTCTGCGAGGCCGGTTTTGTACTCGTGGTTTCCGGGTGTGGGCCAGGCCGGAATCTGGGCCATGAGCCCTTCGTAGACCTGGAACACGCGCTCTTCGAACTCGGGGTACGTGCCGTCGCCGTAGGCCATATCGCCCAAGTGCAAGAACACGTCGGAGTCCATCTTCATCATCTCGTCGCGGAGCGCGTACTGCTCGGCGGAGGCGTTGCCGGAGTCGCCCATGGTGATGATTCGGACGGGCTTCTCGTGCGTGGTCCAGGCGGTATGGAACGCGGTGCGGGCGACGAGCAGGGCGCCGTCGACGTACACTTCGTAACAGACGTCTTGGTCGGGCTCGAGGCCGACCAGCGTGGCGTCGTAGGCGTTGTAGTCTTCGGTGTCGGTGGTCTCGACGGTGTCGAACGCGCGGACGTTGGCGTCTACGGTGCGCCACTCGCCGCTGCCGGCGACGGAGTATCGGACGAAGCCGCTGGCGCCGAAGGTGTCGGTCCAGGCGATGCGCGCGCTGTCGGTGAACACGCTCTGCACGTACGGGGAGCGGCGCAGACCGCGGCCGACGAGCTCGACGGGGGTTCCGCAGGCGCCTTCGGGTCCGATCTCGCGGAGCTCGGTGCCGTCTTCGATGACGGCGGGCTCGCCGGGCACGAGGGGCGGGATCACAACGACGGGCGTGGTGTCCTCGGTGGCATCGGCGTCGTCGGACGGGCCCGCGTCGGCGTCGTCCGGGGAGTCCGCGTCGGCGTCGTCATCGGGCGCGGTGTCCTCTTCGTCGGTGTCTTCTTCGACATCCTCTTCGGTATCCTCCGAGGTGTCTTCGTCCGTGTCCTCGACGACGTCCTGTTCGACGATGTCTTGGTCGCCGGTGTCGGCGTCGGAGTTGTCGGAAGAGCAAGCGGCGAGCGCGAGCGTGACGAGCAGCGAGACTGGGATGTTGGGCTTCATGTTACTCCGGCGGACAGTGGAGCGCCTTATACCCGCTTCCTTGGTTTGGGGCCACCCCTTCGGGGGCAATGCTCGCGGGTTTCGCGGGGTTGGACATGGCGGACTCTAGAGCGGGGTTCCGCCTTGGTGTCGTCGTCGTGGTGTTGAGGCGGAGCGCTTGTGGTGTGCGCCACGCCTCGCGTTGGTCGCTGAGGAGGCGTTTGTTTGCGAACAACTGCTGCACGCGTGTTCAGTTTGTTTGCTGTTTTCTATCGCCGGGCCTTGGAACTTTCGGTTTCGGTTCTGGGTATGTTTGTATCGCACACGCCTTCCGCTGTGTGTGTTTGTGGTGGGCGACACGAGCGTTGCGTTTGCCCGCGCTCTCATTGGGTCTGGCGGATTTTGCCTTGATAGTGCGCGGGGTTAGCGGACGCTGTTGCCGCGTCGAACCAAACAATCCGGACCGCAAGAAAGTGAAGCGTAAGGAATAGTGGCTGTACGTTTGCTCTTGACTCACATCCCGTATGGGATGTAGCAGACGCGTGTGCACCGGGGGGGTATGTCTTTCTATATTCACCTAGCCCCCCACGAGAACCCATGGCCCGAAAGCAAACAGTTGCTTCGCTTCTAACCAAGTACGCTTCCGAAGAGGTCGAGCTCGCCGCTCGCGTCGAAGCGCTGCAAGAGGAGATCGCTTCTATCGCTGGCCGACTTGAAGAAGTCCGTGTCATCCGCGAGGCACTCTCCGACGCGCAGGGCGATGCTGCTCCGCAGAAGGCCCCCCCGAAGAAGACGCCGGCGAAGCCTGTCGCCAAGAAGGCCGCGAAGAAGACCGCCGCCAAGAAGCCTGCCGCCGCCGCGCCGAGCGCCGACGACAAGCCGGCCGAGAAGGTCGCCGCCAAGCCGGCCACCAAGAAGCCCGCCACCAAGCGTCGCGCCAAGGGCCGTCGCAAGGCCAACGCCAAGGGCGTGCACGCGCTCGGCATCGTCGACGCCGCCGTGTACCTCGCCAAGCAGAAGGACACCGCCGTCGCGACGGCCGGAGAGGTCCTCGATTGGTTCCTTGAGGCCGGTTACAAGACCCGCTCCGGTAGCCCGAACCGTAACAGCGTGTACGTTTCGCTGAACCGCGAAGCGACCGAGACCCACGCCGATGGAAAGGTGCTTGTGAGCCGCCCCGAGCGTGGCAAGTTCATGTTCCACTTCTAGCGCGTAGCCGCGACTGGATAGACGACGGCGCTCACTTTGGGCGCCGTCGTCGTTTGTGCGACAGCCACTGCCTAGCGCCCGCGAACGCGTGTGCCGGCACCCTTGAGACCGCGAGCGGGTGCTCGCTGATCTCGCTCGACACCCTCGTGCCCCTCTGCTACGCGAGCGCCCATGAAGCCTGTCCTTCACCTCGCCATCTGCGCGCTATTGTCCTCGACTTTGCTCGCCTGCTCCGCCGACGATACGCCGGTGGATCCTGGCGTTGCGGAAGGCAGCGCCGAGGCGGGTGGCTTGCCAGATCCAGAGCCCGCTCCGCCGGGCGCTTCACCGTTGGACTTGGCGCTGCGCGCCGCTGTGCTCGGCCAGTTTGCGGCCGACCCTGGCATCGACGGGACCGAGTTTCGAGCCGTCGTGATCGAGGGCGTGCTCACCTTGGAGACGACCACCAACGACCCTGTCGCTTGGGAGCGCGCGCGCACGCTCGCGGGCCAGGTGGAGGGGGTCACGCAGGTGCTCATGTCCACGCCCGCGCCGGGTGCACCGGCCGCACCCGAGGGCAGCGGAGCGGCGCTTGATGCGCCCGCCGTCGTGGAGCTTGAGGAGGCGTTCGCCATGGCGGCCGAGCTGGGCACCCGCTCGGAGGAAGCGCTCGAGCTCCCGACCGCTGGCGAAGGTTCGGGCGCCCCCATCGCGCTGTCCGCGTCGGGCGACCGCCCGCGCACGTACGTGGTGCAAGCGGGCGACAACCTGTCGCTGATCGCGAGCAAGACGCTGGGCGACGGGCTGGCTTGGCAGAGCATTTACGAACTGAACCGCAACGTGATCGGCGCTAACCCGCAGGCGCTGCAAGCGGGCATGGAACTCCGGATTCCTCAGGATTAATCGAGTCTTATGATTGCGACCATCCTCGCCCCGACCGACTTCTCCGACGGCTCTCGCCGCGCCATCGATACCGCGATTCAGTTCGCGCTGCAGTTCCGCGCGACGCTGTGGCTGATCCACGTGGGCCAACAGGCGGCCGACCGTGAGTTTAGCGGCAGCACCCGCGCCGAGATTCTGCACCGCGCCCGCGAAGAGCAGGTCAAGGTGGCCGCCGCGCGCATGGAGGCGCTCGCCGACGAGCTGCGCGCCGCCCATCCCGACCTGTTGCTGAAGACGCGACAGGTGGGCGGAACGCCGCACGCCGCCATCATCGACGCGGCCACGGACGTGGGCGCTGACCTTATTGTTATGGGCACCGCCGGTCTGACCGGCCTGTCGCATTTCTGGCTCGGCAGCACCGCCGAGCGCGTGGTGCGCATGTCCAACGTGCCCGTCCTGACGGTTCGCGGCGACGACTAGCCCGCCGGCATTCCGTTTCATGTCTTGATGCGAATCGCGCACGTGAATACACGAGCAATCCGCACCCCCTCAGCCCAAGAGCCGCGTGGCCGTTACAATCGACTCGACCGCCGTTCCGCCCGACTTCTCGATCGTCATCCCGATCTATAACGAAGAAGGCATCCTCTCCGCCTCCGTCGCCGACCTGGTGTCGAAGCTGGCGGACTCGAAGAAGCTCGAAGACGACACGTACGAGCTGATTCTGTCGGCGAACGGATGCGTGGACCGCACGGTCGATATCGCGCGCCGCATGTGCGAAAAGTACCCCGGCCTGCACCTGCTGCAGAGCGACGAGCCGAACTACGGCGCCGCGCTGAAGGAGGGCATCCGCGCCGCCCGCGGCACGTACGTGATCTGCGATGAGATCGACCTGTGCGACGTCGACTTCTACGAGCGCGCGCTCTACCGCCTGCGCGAAGAGGGCTACGACCTGGTCGTGGGCTCCAAGCGCCTGGAGCGGTCGTTCGACAAGCGCCCTCCCTTCCGTCGTTTCGCGTCGAGCGTGATCAACTGGCTGCTGTGGGTCTCGACCGGCTTTGAAGGCACCGACACGCACGGCTTGAAGGCGTTCAATCGCGAGCGCCTGCTCGAGGTCATCGACCGCTGCGTGGTCGACAAAGACATGTTCGCCAGCGAGTTCGTCATCCGCGCGCACCGCACCGGATTCCGCGCTACTGAGATTCCGCTTGAGGTGATCGAGAAGCGTCCGCCGAGCGTGCGCCTGACCAAGCGGGTTCCCGCAGTGCTGCGCCAGCTCGGCACACTGGCGTGGGTCATCCGCGTCAAGAACCGATAGCGTGGGGCCCACGTTCGCCAATGTGTCCATCGATATGGACGGCCTCGGGTGCTACCACCGCATCCACGGGCTGGATGCGGACGCGGACCCGACGGCCATCTACCGCGTCGCCATGCCGCGCTTCCTGGCGATGTTCGACGCGCTCGGCATTCCCGCCACGTTCTTCGTCATCGCGAGTGACCTCAAGTACCCGTCGGTAGTCGCTGCGTTGTACGAGGCGCAGTCGCAAGGGCACGAGGTGGCGTCGCACACGTACAGCCACCCGTACGACCTGCGGCATTGGAACGAGCGCCGCATCTCGGACGAGGTGCAGCAGGCGACCCGTGAGATTTCGGACCGCTTGAACACGCGCCCGGTCGGGTTTCGAACGCCCGGCTATAACGTGGACACGCGCATTCTGCGGATCCTGGCCGAGCACGGCTACCGTTACGATTCGAGCGTGTTTCCGTCCCCGCCGTACTACGCGGCCAAGGGCGCTGTGATGGCGGCGATGTCCGTGGTGGGCAAGCCGAGCGGTTCGTCGATGACGCACCCGGCGGCCTTGCGGGCGAGCCTGCAGCCGTACCGCCCCTCGCGTTGGGATTTCTCGAAGGCCGGCGATCGCAAACACAGCTTGCCGCTGTGGGAGATCCCCGTGGGTGTGCTCCCGGGCGCGCGCGTGCCTGTGATCGGAACGTCGGTGGGTGCGCTGTCGCCCCGCGCGGCGCGCAACTTGGTGCGTTGGTTTGCCGCCGGGCAGCGCACGCTTCAGTTTGAAATGCACGGCATCGATATGCTCGACGCCCAGGACGCGGAGATTCTCCCCGCGTTGGCGGCTCGGCAGCCCGACGTGCGCCGCAGCTGGATGCGTAAACGCGACGCGTATGTTGCGTTTATGAATGCCATCAAGGGCCGCTACGATTTTGCGACGCTGGCAGACGCCGTCGACCTGCTTAACGCCGCGGTCGGTCCGACCGTGGTTGGCAACCGCATGAGTGACTACCAATGACAGATTCCACCGTTTCAGTTTGGTATGGCCGCCGGCCCGACTTGACCGCCGTCCGTTTTACCGGCGCCGATGTATTGTCGTTCCTGCAATCGAAACTCGCGGCCGACACGCGCAAGTGGCGCCGCGATGGTGGCGGTTACGCTGTGGCCACGGACATCAACGGCAAGGTGTTGTTCGACGGCGAGTTCGCACTCCACCGCGTGTCCGGCGAGGGCGATCAAGTGATCGGCGTGATTCCGACCGCCGTGGTGGCCGAGGCCGTTGCGCACTTGGAGCGCTACGTGATCATGGAAGACGTGACGATCGCGACGCTGGAAGGCGCGTCGGTCGGTTGCGCGGACGGCCCGGACTGTTTGGCGGTGTTTGGTTTTGAGAGCGCAGCGCTCCGCGACCTTGAGGGAGTGGCGGCCACGACGGTGAACGTGACGGAGCAGGACGCCGAGAGCGGTGCCGAGGTGTTGGCGTTTCGTTCGCAAGGCAGCGTCGCCGGCGCCGGCATGTGGCTGTTTGTGTTTCCAGAAACGCTCGGTGACTCGCTCGGCCAGCGCTGCTCCGAGGCTGGGGAGCTACGCGAGCCCTCCGCGATCGAGGCTTGGGAGATCGCCACGGGCGTGCCGCGACTCGGCCGTGACTTCCGCGTCGACGAGACGATCGCCATCGAGGCGGGTCTTTGGAACGGCATGAGCCTGAGCAAAGGGTGCTACCTGGGGCAGGAAGTCCTGGAGCGGTTGTTCTCGCGCGGCAACCCGGCGCGTCGCTTGGTCCGTTTCACCGCCGCCGCCGCTGTCGAGGCCGGTGACAAACTGACGTTGGACGGCAGCGCCGCCGGTTGGGTGACCTCTTCGGTCGCCGCGCCCAGTGGGTCGGGCGTCGTCGGAATGGCGATGCTCCGGCGCAAGGCGTTCGCCGAAGGCGCCAGCGTGGAGACCGAGTCAGGCGTTGCACTACAGGTCGGCGAGTTTGTCGGCGGCCCCACCCCGGAGTCGCCGTGATCGCAACCGCTGAGACCCTGGCCCCTGCTTGGGCGATTCGCGCTCGCGCGTTGTTTGCCGTGTGCGCCCTTGTTGTCGTTTCGGCGGCTGGGTGCGGCGGTGGTGTTTGTGTGGTGCCCGAGTCGGGCGTCGAGGCGCTCGTGCTGCTCGACGGCGTTTGGGAAGTGACAGCGTATGATGGCCGCGAGGATGGCGAGATCACGTTCGACGGCCCCGAGCTGACGACCACGTGGGACAACGTGACGCTCGGAGGCACGTGGGAGCACATCGCGTCTGTGGACAACGCGCACACGGTGCGGCTGACCATCGACGAGGCGTGGGAGAACGGCGCGCAGCAACGGTTTGGTACGCTCGACGAGCTGGACGTGGAGCTGGTGTTTGCCGGCCACGACCACCTGTTCGCGCTGCAGTCGGACGGCGCGTGGACCGAGTGGCGTCGCGTGATGCCGGTGGCGCCGATCTCGAGCCCGTGACCGCGTCGCGCCGTATCGTTCTGGCGTCTACGTCGTCTTATCGACGCGCGCTGCTCTTGCGCTTGGGCGTGCCGTTCGATGTGGCTTCGCCCGGGGTGGATGAGGACGCGGCCAAAGCGCTTGGTTTAGCGCCGCAGATGTTGGCGCAGCACTTGGCGCATGCAAAAGCCGCGGCGATAGCGGCGAACGAGCCGGACGCGATCATCATCGGCTCCGACCAGTGCGCCGAGGTGGACGGCGCGGTGCTCGGCAAGCCGGGCACGGCGGCCAACGCGGAGCGGCAGTTGCAACGTTTGGCTGGACGCACCCACCACCTGTGGACCGGAGTGACGGTGTTGGACACGCGGAACGACGCTCGGCTGGACCACGTCGACCTGCATCGGCTGACCATGCGCGCGCTCGATGCGTCGCAGCTGGCGGCATATGTGGCGCGCGATCAGCCGCTGGATTGTGCCGGAGCGTATAAGATAGAGGGGCTCGGCGGGGCGCTGTTTGAGCGGGTCGTGGGCGAGGATGCGACGGCGATTGAGGGGCTGCCGCTGTCGTGGGTGAGCCGCGCGTTGTACAGCCTCGGCGTCGACGTTCTGGCGGGCTAGGAGTCTGGCGAGGGGGCGTGCGTTGTGGCGGTCCCAAGGCGCTTGGCGTTCAGGTGTGCGACAGCATATGCTGCGCGCTCAAAGTTGTACGTCCATTCTGAACCCCCCTTACGCCGGAGCGGCGATGTATCGTCTCTGTGTAATCCTAGCGGCCGCGAGCTTGTGGCTGGTTGGCTGCAAATCCGAAGTCATCGAATATTTCCCACGCCCGGATGCGGGCGCCACGGACGTGTCGGACGGCTCTGGAGATGTTGCAGCAGACGGCTCCGAATCCGACGTGAGCGCGCCGGCGCAGTGGGCCGGTTTGCCGTGCGAAGCCGACCGCGACTGCGGCTCCGGCCGGACCTGCATCACGCGTGAGTTCTTGGACGGCTTCGGTCTGAACGAGGACATCCAGATTCCGGGCGGCATGTGCTCCAAGCTCAACTGCTCGGAGAACGATGATTGCGGTCCGAACGGCATCTGCTTGGACGGCGCTGCGCTCGGCTCCCCGATCAGCCTCTGTGTTGGCGGTTGCGAGGACATTCGCGATTGCCGCTGGGAAGAGAGCTGGGACTGCGTGGAGCTTTCGATTGTCACGCCCGACAATGAAGACGCCGCGTGTGTGTCGGACAGCCTGCACATCGCGATTCTCTGTGACGACGGTTCCTGCGACGAAGAGGGGAGCGGACAATGAGTAATATCAAGCACTTGCGCACGTTTGGTGCGCTCTCCCTGTCCCTCGCTGTCTCCGCGTCCGCCACGGGTCAGGACACCATCGACCCGACGCCGATCATGGAAGGGCCGATCATCGAGGTCGAGCAGCCCGCGAGCCTGATGGACCTGGCCGGCGGCGACGTCAGCGCCGAGGATTGGGTCACGGACGCCGATGGAAACGGTCGCGTGAGCTACCGCGAGTTCTGGATGAGCGAGCTGGTTCGCATCGGCGAGATGGACCTCTACGGCGTGTCCGCTCAGCTGCCGCAGGGCTACCTCAAAGTGAAGATGGACTACGGCTGGTTGACGGCGAACTCTCGCTACAACGGCCAGGGCGAGCTCGGTCCGGTGTTCCAGCCGATCGCGTTCGAGCTCAACGGCGAAGAGCAGCTCAACGTGTCGCTCGACCTGGGCGGCTCCGGCGGCGGATTCACGTTCCAAGCCTCGTACGGTATTCTCGACGAGCTCGATTGGTATGTGGAGCTGCCGTACACGGCCATGAACCTGAGCCTGAGCCCGGTGGCGAACGCCATCGACGACGAGGGCAACACCATCGGAACGGTGGCCGCGGGCCTGCTCGGTGTTGAAGACCGCATGGCGTACAACGCCAGTAACTTCATCTACGAGACCTTCCCGCAGCTGGGCCGTCCGCCGGTCGCCACGTCGTACGACGGCAAGTGGCTGCTCGGCGACATCAACACCGGTCTGTCGTGGAACATCTTCCGCAACCACCGGTTCTCCACCGCGTGGACCAACCGCATCTTCCTGCCCACCGGCAACGTGCCGAACCCCGAGTCGAGCATCACGTATGCCACGGGTCCGCAGCCTGAGATCGGCATCGGCGGCTGGGGCGTGAGCACCACCGCGGGCTACGACCTGCGCCTGTACCAACACGCGCCGTGGCTCGACATCATCCTCAGCACGGACTTTGGCTTCGGGTACTTCTTCAAGCAGAACCGCGACTACCCGACCAACTTCACCGAGCCCGACCCGCTCGCCGCGCAGCTGGATCCGCGCTCGTTCCCGGACCTGTCGCACCTCGAGGGCTCGTTCTCGTACACCCCGGGTTTCAACCTGACGTGGACGACGCAGCTCGGCATCAACGTGGCGGGCGTGGGCCTGAGCGCGGCCTACGGTTGGGCCTACTCGCAGAAGCCCATGCTCGACGCCGACCCGGCGTTTGTGCAGATGGTCGACGGCCTGGAGCTGCTCGGTCAGCAGTCGCGTAGCGAGCTCGCGCTCGGCGCGTCCATCAGCCTGCTGCCGCTCTACGTGCCGGCAAACATCGGCATCTCGCGCCGCATCTTTGTCGACGGCCGCGACACGCTCGTGTTCTCCAACTTCTGGCAGTTCACGATCGAGA
This sequence comes from uncultured Myxococcales bacterium, assembly GCA_965367675.1. Lineage (GTDB taxonomy): Bacteria > Myxococcota_A > Bradymonadia > REDH01 > REDH01 > CBDUJZ01. Next base: position 25,729 of record CBDUJZ010000058.1, read on the forward strand.
CCTTCGCGCCGCTGCACATGCTGTGGAACCGCAACCGCGACCGCGGAAACTAGGCATGCGCGCAGGAGCGGCGAGCGCCGACATCACACCTGACGACGTGCGCAATACGTTCGTCGCCGGGTTCGGCATGGGCAAGCGCGCCACCGGGGTGCACATGCCCCTTCGCGCGAGCGCCGTGTACTTAGAAGCCGACGACGGCCAATCCGTGGTGCTTGTGTCGCTCGACTTGGTCGGGCTGCTCAAGGCCTGGATCGACCGCATCCGCGCCCGCGTTACCGCCATCGCCGGTGAGCGCGTGGTCGTCGCGTGCACGCACACGCACGCCGGCCCGGACACCCTGGGCTACTGGGGGCCGAGCTTCCTGAAGCTGTTCCCGATCAGCGACGGAAAGAACCCGGCGTACATGCACGCGTTGGTCGACAAGGTCGCCGCCTGCGTGGACGAAGCCGTTCAGAGCGCTGGCGACGCGACCCTGCGCGCCGTGTCGTTTGATGGCGACATCGCGTGGTCGCGAAACGACCGCAAGGGTGGCGCCCGGTACGACAAGCTCGTCGCGTTCGCCGTCGACAATGCGGCCGGTCGCGTGGCGACGGTCATCAATTACGCCAGTCACCCCGAGACGCTGTGGGAGCATAATACGCTGCTCTCGCCGGACTTTGTGGGGCCGCTGCGCCAGCACATTCAAGCGCGAACCGGCGGCGAGGTGGCCTACTTTAACGGCCCGCTCGGCGCGATGCTCACGCCCGATTGTAAGGCGGAGTTCAAGGACCTCGATGGGCGCATCGCGTACATCGACACGCTCGGCGAGGACATGGCCACCCGTGTGACGGAAGCCCTCGCGGCGACGGATCCGGTGCCCGTTCGCACGCTGGAGCACGCGCCACGACCGGTGCATGTGGCCAACGACAATTGGCGCTATCGCCTGCTCGAGCGGCTCGGCCTGGTCGACGTGGTCACGCGCGACAAGGGCGTGGACAGCATCGCGCACGCGCTCAGCTTTGGCACCGTCTCGATGGCCACGTTCCCCGGCGAGCCGAGTCCCGAGCTGGGCGCCGAGGTCGCCGCGCGCATGACCGGAGAGCACCGCATGGTGGTGGGTCTATGCGAAGACGAGTTCGGCTACATTTTGCAGCCGGCGCAGTTCGACAACGACGAATACAGCTACGAGCAGACCATGTCCCTTGGCCGTACGACTGCGGACACGGTCGTGGCCGCGTTCGGTGACTTCCTCAGCGCGCCGCCGACCGCGCGCGATACGCCGGACGTCTCCGCGTGACCGAAGTTTCGCTCGAGACGCCGCGGCTGAGCGCGTGGCAGAAGACGATGTACTCGCTGCCGCAGGTGGGCATCAACCTGATGGGTGTGATGGTCGCGCAGTGGCTCACGTTCTACTACCGGCCGCCGGATGGCGATTCGCGTCCGGCGCTGGTCGGCGCGGGCGTGTTCGCGATCCTCATGCTGGTGGGCCGCGCGGTCGACGGCGTGACGGACCCGCTGGTGGGCCATTGGTCCGACCGCGCGCGCACGCGCTTTGGCCGGCGCATGCCGTTCATCGTGCTCGGCACGCCGGCGCTGGCGCTGTCGTTCGCGGCGCTGTGGTTCCCGCCCGACGCGACAGCAACGCTGGCGAACACGCTCTACCTGGGCGCCACGCTGGTGCTGTATTGGATCGCGTTCACCGTGGTCGTTGGGCCCTACTACGCGCTACTTCCAGAGATCGCGCGCGGCACCCAAGAGCGGGTGCGGCTGTCGTCGGTCATGGCGCTGTTCATCGCAGTCGGCACGGTCGTGGGCGGCATCGGCGTGGGCCTGATGGGCGCGCGCTACCCCAACGGGATCACGCTCTTCGGCTGGCACGTGCAGAGCGGCATTCAGATCTTCGGGCTCGTGTCCGCTGTGATCACCGCCGCCACGTTTGTGCTGCTGCCGCTCGGCATTCGCGAGACCACGGTGGACGAGTCCAAGGCGGTCGACGCGAGTCTGATCGAGAGTCTGAAGACGGCGTTCCAGAACCCTGCGTTTCGGTGTTTCTTGGGGCTTTCGGTGTTCGTCCAGCTCGGCACGTTGACCTTCGTCACCGGCCTCCCGTACCTGGCGACCACCATCTTGGAGGCGCCCGGCATGGTGATCAGCATGGGGCCGATGGAGTGGGTGGTGCCGTTTGAGGACCGCATCATCGGGCCCGGCGGCGGCGAGATGTGGACCGGCACGCTGCAGACGATCCTGTTCGGCGTTGCGCTGCTGTCGCTGCCGCTGGTCAACTGGCTGGCCGGCCGCGTGGGCAAGAACCGGTTGATGATCCTCGCTGGCTGGGCCTTCGCGGTGGTGCTCACCTCGATCCCGCTGGCCACGCTGTTGCCGGATCCGACGGTGGCCGTGCTTGTGATGGTCGTCTTGCTCGGCTTCCCCGCGTCCTGCGCGTTGGTGCTGGTGAACGCGATCGCTGCCGACGTGGTGGACTACGACGAGGAGCGCACGGGCATGCGGCGCGAGGGCATCTACTCTGGCGCGAGCTCGCTGATCGCCAAGACGGCGCAAGGCCTGGGTCCGGCGATCGTGGTGGGCCTGTTGGCGTGGTTGGGCAGCAGCCGCGGCGCGCCATGGGGCATTTTGATGACGGGCCCGGTGAGCGGCGCCCTGATCGCGATGGGCATGCTGATCTTCCGCCGGACCCCGATCAAAGACGACGTGGCGCGCGGCTAGAGAC
>CBDUJZ010000059.1:0-27820 GCA_965367675.1 uncultured Myxococcales bacterium
CCCCACGGAACCCATCCTGAGCCCGTCGAAGGACAGGTTAAACCCCCACCCACGAACTCCGCCCTAACGCCCCATCGCCCCCACGGACCCCATCCTGAGCCCGTCGAAGGACAGGCCCGTCTCAGTCGTCCGACTGCGGGGGGATGACGTAAAGCTGAGCCTCGGTAATATGGATGGACCGCAGCGTCGGATCGTCCGCTGGCGCCGCTCGGCTCGAGGGCGTGCGCGAGCGTGTGCGTGAGCGCTGACCGCTGCCGGACCGGTCGATCCAGTAGTACGACGGGTCCCGGACATCCAAGTGCGCGAACCCGCTGTTGGGGTAGTAGCCAACACCGGCGCGGGCGAAGGTGGCGTCTAGGTAGCGCGCGAGGCTGCGGGTTCCCTCGCCACGGATGTCGAAGTCGCAAGCGTGCGCCGAGCCGTGCCGTGAACCGCGAGACGCACCGGCGCCGCGAATCCGGTAGCCGCTGATGATTTGGAGTTCAGCGTCGTAGTGCTGGCCGACCATGTAGAGCATCGTGATGAGACGCGGCTCGATCGTCCGCGCTCGGTCGCCGCGTCGTGCGCGCAACGCCCACGAGATCTCGCGGACGGCTTCTGGACGCATTCGGCCCTCGGTGTCGAACACCCGCACGCGATACCGCTCGCCGTTGCCCGGTACGTACATGTGTAGCTCGCCGGGCGGGACGGTGCCTGCCATCGCGCGCGTCTGTGTCTCCACCGACACGGGCACCGGCTCGGGGCTCGGGGTCGCCGCGATTCGGCCAAAGATGGCGGCCTCGTCCACGCGCAGCCACGCTTCCGTGTACGCGTCGGTGTTCAGGTTCTCGCCGAATGTGTCGAGCTCCAGCCCGCTATCATCGCGCAGCTCTACCAGCGCCACGACCGCGGAGAGGGCGTCGTCGAGCGCGTCTTCGACCGCGGACTGCGGCGACAGACCGCTCGCGCGCGTCGGCTCAAGAGCGGGGAGGGCGGAGAAGTCGCCCACCGGCTCCGGCGCGGGAGTCGGTTGCCACGGCGCATTCGGGCCCGTGCTGCCCGTCCCGTTGGACCACATCGCGCCGCACCCCGTAAGCACGGACGCGGTCAGGATCGCGGTCGCGAGCGTGCGCAACGTGCGCAGGCTACGTAGCCAGTTGGTCGACGACGAACTGGGCGAGCTCTCGGTGGTGCTGTGCGCCACGGCTATTGGGGGCAAAGTCGAAGACGTTCTTTCCAGCCATCTGGGCCTTCGCCAAGTCGGTGTTCACACCGATGAAGTCCGGAATTACGACGTCTCCGTACGCCTCTCGTAGCTCGCCGACAACCGCCTCGTTCATCGCAACGTTTCGGCCGTCGAACCGGGTCACCAGGACGCCGAGCACGTCGATCGCCGGGTTCAGGCGCTGGCTGAGCTGCGCGATGGTCTCGACAAGGCTGTGCACGCCGTCGACCGCGAGCGGCGACAGGTCGCACGGGATTAGCACCAAATCCGTGGCGACCAGCGCGTTGAGCGTCAGATTCCCCACGTTCGGCGGGCAGTCGATGATGATGATGTCGTAGTGCGTCCGCGCGACCTCAAGGCCCTCCCGCAGTACGAACTCCTTGCCGATGCGCGCCGTGAGCAGCGACTCGACATCGCCGAGCCCACCGTCCGGCGGCACCACATGCAGGTTCTCTGCTTCCGTCGGCACGGCCAGGTCCACGAGGTCCACCTCGGAGTTCTCGGCGAAGAACGTCGACATCCCATCGCCGCCGCCGCGGAATTGGTGCGACAGCGAGCGGCCGACATGGTTCTGCGGGTCCAGATCGATGAGCAGCGTCTTGCGCCCATGGAATCGAGCGAGCGCGGCGGCCAAGTTGACCGACGTCGTCGTTTTACCGACCCCTCCCTTTCTCGCCGAGACAGCAATGACGACTGCGGTGCGATTGCCGAGCGGGCGTTGCGGCTTGTTCCGAAGACGTTTGAGTCCCTGTCGAAGAATGCTTCTCATGTGGGCGTATGCTCTTGGAGGTGTTCGGGGGATCATCGGCGCGGTAACGCGGTGCGTCAAGCCTTTCAATTCCAGGAGTTTCGGTGTGTTGCTTCCGTTCGGCGCTGCCGATATAAGAGGGCGCTCCACGTTTGTGACTCCCATTCTCTGCAGCGACCATGCGCGACCTACGATTCTTGCTTCCTCTTGCGGTGCTGGCGCTTGCGCTGATGACCGCCTGTTCGTCAGACCCGGCGAGCGTTTGCAGCGCGTCCAGCGACTGCGACCGTGGATTGTCGTGCCAGTCGGATGGCTCGTGTGGAGAGGCGGCCTGCTCCTCCTCCGGTGATTGCCTGAACACCGGCGACTTCCAAGAGACCTGTCTCCAAGAGGACAGCGACGGCGCGTATGACGCCGACGCGCGCGGCGTTTGCACCGACGAAGAGTGCCGCTCCGATCGCGACTGCCCCGGCGGCGAGCAGTGCATCTCGAACGCGTGCTACGACGGCACCGCAGGTCCGCTGACCTGCACCTGCCGCGACGAGTGCGGCACCGGCGAAGCCTGCGTTCAGGGCGAGTGCACCACGCCGCTCAGCGTGTGCACCGACACCTGCGAGTGCCCCATGGGCTCCGTGTGTGAAGGCAACCGCTGCGTGGCCGGCGTGGACCCGTGCCAGGGCATCACCTGCGAAGCCGGTCAGACGTGCGAAGAAGGTCTCTGCGTTGGTGGCACCGCGTGTGACCCGGCGTGCGCCGACGGCTCTGAGTGTGTCGACGGCAGCTGCGTTCCGACGACCGTCGAAGGTGGCATCTGCACCGACTGCACCGACGACAGCGACTGCGGTGGCGAGATGGACGCGTGCCTCGTGCTCGGCGATGTCACCGCCTGCGGCCGCTCCTGCTCCGACGAGAACGCCTGCCCGACCGGCTTCACCTGCTTGGCTGGCAACAGCCGTACCGGCAATCAGTGCTACCCCGCCGGTGGCACCTGCGGTGGCTGCCTCGTGACCGGATGCGGCACGGGCGCCTTCTGCAACCCGACGACCACCAACTGTGAGACGTTCGCCGACACCTGCGCGAGCTGCGCCGGCGACCTTCAGTGTGGCACCGGATCGCTCTGCGCGACGTCCGGTGGCTCCGACATCTGCCTCACCGAGTGTGCCGGCCCCGCCGACTGCGAAGCCGGCTTCGAGTGTTCGATGCTCGGCACCAAGTCCGTGTGTGCGCCCACCGGTACCACGTGTGGTGGAACCTCCAGCTGTGACCTCGGCCCCGCCGACTGTGTCGCGCCCTTGGACGTCGTCGACACCGCGCGCTGCATCTGCGTCGGTTGCCTCGGCGATGGCGATTGCTCCACCGGTCAAGTGTGCACCACCGCAGGAACGTGCGTCGCGGACGGAGACCCCTGCTCGACCACGGCCGAGTGTAACGGCGGATACTGCCAAGGCGGCGTCTGCATCGATTGCCTCACCCCCGGCGACTGCGGCGTCGAAGGCGAAACCTGCATCGGTGGCATCTGCCAAGACTGTGGTTGCTCTGCCACCGAGCGCTGCACGGCGACCGGCACCTGCGAAGAGGTTGGCGACCCGAGCGACTGCAGCTCCGACTCCGAGTGCGTGAACATCGCGCGCGCTCTGGGATACACCGGCGAGAACGCCGCCTGCGACTCCACCATTGGCTGCTACACGCTGGGTTCGTGCAACGGCGAGCTTATCCCCGGCATCGGCGGCGAGTTCGGTGGTACCATCGACCCGTTCGACGCCCCCTGCGCCGCTGGCAGCACGTGCACCGCGCAATTGGACTTCTTGGGTGGAATCGGTGGCGGTGAGCTGTTCTCGTTCGCATGTGCCGGGTGCGTTGAGACCAACCCCGCCTCCTGCCGAGAGGGCGAGACCTGCGCAGCGCCGTTCCCGGACATTCTGGGCGCCGGTCCCAGCTGCGGCGCTGGCGGCGGCGGGTTCCTCCCGTAGTGCGTTTGGGTCGCGGCGCGGACGACGTCCAAAGGTTCTTCGACGCGCGTCTCGACCCGCTGCATCGCACCGACGATGACCTCGCGAATCTCGCGTACTTCGGGACGAGCGCGGCGTTGCTGGTGCCGCCGAGGACGGCCCCGTCACACGCGGCCGACGACCTGCTCGCGGCCTTCCATGACCTCATGGAGGTGCAGCGGCCCCGCGTTCGCGACTGCGGCATCCAGACGGCGATGTGCCTGGGGCTACACCCAGAACAACGTCCGCTGCGGACGCACCACGAGGTGTTTCAAAGCCTTCGAGCGTGGGCGGCCGCCGGCGAGCTCGCCGCGATTGGCGTGCTCTCCGTTGACACCGTGGACGACGCCGAGCCGCAGTTGGAGATTGCGGCCGAGTTCGGGCTTCCCGTCGTGGTGAGCGCGAGCCAATCGCCCAACCGAGTGGCGGTCGAGGCCTTCGTCAGAATGGCCACCGCCTCTGGGGTGCCCGCCCCGCGTTTGGTGTTCGATGGGTGCGATTACGTGTCGCTGCGCGCCGTGCTGGAAGCCGGCGCCGTGGCGTCACTCGACCTGTCGCCGAACGGACTCTCCACGGATGCGGTCGCCATGGTCCACCGCTACGGTGAGGGCGTGCTGCGGCGCGTCGTGTTCTCGTCCGCCGGCGGCTCCGTCATCGACGTGCTGGCGTGTGGTAAGGCGGCGCGCCGCCTCCAGGAGATCGGGTTCGCCGCCGACGCGATTGAGAACGCGATGTTTGGTAACGCTGCGGCATTGTGGGGCCTGGAGGGCGTCGCCACCGGTTCGCCGGCGGGAGTCCCGGGCGTGAGTTGACAGAGCGGGTGCAGGTGCCCAAACTCGCGCTCCCTTCAACCAGACGACTCATGAGCGAACAGCACACTCACATCGCGATCATCGGCTCCGGTGCCGCGGGCCTCACGGCTGCAATCTACGCCGCCCGCGCCAACCTCAAGCCCGTTGTCATCTCCGGTAATCAGCCCGGTGGACAGCTGACGATCACCACGGACGTGGAGAACTTTCCCGGGTTCGAGGACGGCATCATGGGCCCCGAGCTCATGGACGTGATGCGCAAGCAGGCCGCGCGCTTCGAGACGCAGTTCGTCGACGCCGAGGTGGTATCCACCGACCTGGAGGCCACGCCCAAGACCATCACGTTCGATACCGGCGATGTGCTCACCGCGGACTCGGTCATCATCGCGACGGGCGCGCGCGCTCGTCTGTTGGGGCTTGAGCAAGAGACCCACCTGATGGGCTACGGTGTGTCGGCCTGCGCCACGTGTGACGGCTTCTTCTTCGGCGGCAAGGCGATCTCGGTCGTCGGCGGCGGCGACACGGCAATGGAAGAGGCGACGTTCCTCACCAAGTTTGCCAGCGAAGTGACCATCATTCACCGTCGGGACGAGTTCCGCGCCTCGGCGATCATGGTCGAGCGCGCCCTCGCGAACCCCAAGGTCAAGGTCTTGTGGAACAAGACGGTCACCGATGTGGTGGGCGAGCGCGTGGGCGGCGTCACCGGGCTGGAGCTCGTGGACACCGTCACGGGCGAGAAGTCGGTGCACCCCACCGAGGGCTTGTTCCTCGCGATCGGACACATCCCGAACACCGACCCGTTCAAGGGCCAGCTTGAGATGGACAAAGACGGCTACCTCGTCACGAAGCCCGGCACGACTGAGACCCGCATCCCCGGCGTCTTCGCCGTGGGCGACGTGCAGGACCGCATCTACCGCCAGGCGATCACGGCGGCTGGCAGCGGCTGCCAGGGTGCGCTCGACGCTGAGCGTTGGCTCACCGACCAGGGCATCGAAGGATAGTTTCAGCGTGATTGCGGGCCACCAAGCGGTGGTCCGCGGTCAGCTGAACACGCCGGCGGCGGACAAGAACGCGACCTTCGCGTTTGCCGCTCGGAGGCGGTCCGACAGGGTGCGCGACGCGCCCCACAAGAAGTTCACGGCGAGGCGAGGGTGGGCATCGAGCAACGCCCGCAGCTCGTCGACGTAGATCACGAACAACACCGTTCGCTGGTCGGCGTACACGTCCGCGGAGCGAACGCTGCGGTCCTCGTATAGCGCCATCTCGCCGAAGTACGTGCCCGCAGGCAGCACCGCTAGCGCCTCGTCGCCAACGCCCGGAATCGACTTGGACACCCGCACCCCACCCGAGCGGATGAAGAAAATGCGGTCGCCCACCGAGCCCTCCGCGATGATCAGCGCGTTCTTCCGGTAGCGCTCCACGGACACCAAGCCCGCGATGGTCATCAGCTCGCTCTCGGAGCAACCGGAGAACAGGTCGACCTCTCCCAGCTGGTCCGAATCGACTACACTCCACGCCATGACACACACCTTTCGAAGGACTTCCGGTTAGTACCGTGGCCCCTGGTTGCACACAAGTGGCCCTCGATGGCTGCGTACTGGAGCCGATTGCTCGGTGCGCGCCGAGACCGTACAGTGTCGTCTACACCCAAGACCCCGAGGCTGCATGCTGTCCGAAGAGCGCTGGTTCACCGAGTCCCACCAGGTCTTCCGCAAGTCGTTTCGTCGATTCGTGGAGACGGAGTTGGCACCGTTCGCTGACGAATGGGAAGCCGCCGAGATCTTTCCGCGCGAGGTGTTCAAGCGCATGGGTGAGCTCGGCTTCTTTGGCGTCCGGTTCCCGGAGGAGCAGGGCGGCTCCGGCGGGGACGTGTGGCACACCGTCGTTATGTGCGAGGAGTTTCCCCGTTCACTCACCGCCGGCGTGCCCATGGCGATGATGGTGCAGAGCGACATGGCGACGCCGATCATCGGCGAGATCGGCTCGGCTGAACAAATCGAGGAGTTCCTCAAACCCGCCCTGCGCGGTGAGAAGATCGCGGCGCTCGGCGTGTCTGAGCCCGGGGCGGGAAGCGACGTCGCGGGCGTCCGCACCACCGCGAAGCGAGACGGCGATGACTACATCATCAACGGCTCCAAGATGTGGATCACCAACGGCACGCGCGCGGACTTTATCACCCTCGCGGCGCGCACCGGTGAGGACCGCCACGGCGGCCTGAGTCTGTTCACGTTCCCCACCGACATCCCGGGCTTCCAGGTGTCGAAGGCCATCAAGAAGATGGGCAACAAGTGCTCCGACACCGCGGAGCTCTTCTTCGACAATTGCCGCATCCCCAAGCGCTACCTGCTCGGCGAGGAAGGTCACGGCTTCTACCACGTGATGACCAACTTCCAGGGCGAGCGCTTGGTGGGCGGCCTCATGGGCGTCAGCGGCGCACAGTTCGCACTCGATAAGACGATTGAGTACTGCAAAGACCGCGAGGCGTTCGGTCGTCCGTTGACCGGCTTCCAGGTCACCCGCCACAAGCTCGTCGACCTCCAGACCGAGATCGAAGCGGCGCGCTGGTTGGCCTATCGCGCCGCCGAACTCTTCGCCGAGCGCGGCTCCGGCGCGACCCGCGAGATCACGATGGCGAAGCTGTACTGCGCCGAGGTGGCCAAACGTACCGCTGACGCCTGCGTACAGCTGCACGGCGGCATGGGGTACTCGGACGAGTCCTACATCAGCCGCTACTACCGCGACGTTCGCTTGCTCCCCATCGGCGGCGGCGCGAGCGAGGTGATGAAGGAGATCCTCACCAAGCTCATGAACCTCTGATGGCGCTGAGGTGCTACGCCTGACGGCCTAGTTCCGGGCGCCTCGCAATGGCCTAGCTCGGCACGCCGAGCGAGAAGGCCTCGATCATGGTCGCGCGGTCACCGTCGCAGCGCTCCCACAGAACGCGGATGGCCTCGGTGGGGGCGACCGGCGCTCCGTCTCGGTCCATGAGCGGGCTCAGGAAGATGCGCTCGCTGGGGCCGTCTTCCGCCTGCGCGTCCAAGCCGTTGCCGGCGATCTCCAAGAGCTCCGCCGCCACGTCACGCGTGGGGCGGCCCAGGAAGGTGCCGTCCAATCCGCCGCGCGCGGCATCCCGCGACAAGGCGAGGTGGGTCTTGAGATCGATGCTCGATACGAGCGCCTCGGCAGCCCGAAGCGAAGACTCGTCGTACAGCACGCCTTTCCACAGGGCGGGCAGGGCGAGCAGGTGGTCGGGCAACCCGGCGTCGGCCGTGCGTACCTCGATGTAGCGCTTCATGCGGGCGTCCGGGAAGATGGCCGACATGTGCAGCTCCCAGTCGCCAATCGTCGCCCTGAGACCCTCTACGCGGCCTTCCAGGAGGTCGCGGAAGGGCGTCCCGGACACGTCGCGGTACTTCCCGTCGCGCACGACGAAGAGCATGGGGACATCGAGCACCCATTCGACCACGTCCGCGAACCCGGCGTCGCCGCGCAGGTAAGCCTCCGGCGTGCCGCAGCGGTTCGAGTCCACCGACTCCCACACGATCATGCGTTCGGACGCGGCTTTGGTGAGCGCGCCAAGCCGGCCGGGTGTCGCGGCGAACAGGCTGGTTACGAGCGGCGCGAGGCGGGTCGTGATCGCGAGCATGCGCATCGCGTCCGCCTCGTCGCGGTAGTCGAAGTTCGCTTGCACGGTGCAGGTCGACTTCATCATCCAGTGCGCGCGCTCCCCACGCGATCCCAGGTACCGACGCATGACGCCGTACCGCGACTTGGGCATCCAAGGGATGTCGTCGGGCTGGTCCCAGAGGTTCAGGCCCAGGTGGGTCCATTTCTGTCCGAGATCTGCGGCGATCTCTCCGACCTCGGTGAGGTGGGTCGCCAACTCGGTGCGGGCGTCGAAGATCGTCGGCATGATGCCGCCGCTGAGCTCCAACTGTCCCCCCGGCTCGAGGGTGACGGCGGCGCCATCGCGCAGCAGCGCCATGATGTTGCCTTCGTCGAGGTAGGGCTCCCAGTCGTAGCGCTCCGCCATCTCGGAGAGCAGCTTGCCGATGCCGTTGTCACCTTCATAGGCGAGCGGTTTCAGGGTCTCCCCGTCGAAGCCGAGCTTTTCGTGCTCACTGCCGACGCCGCGTTTGGCGTCGCCTTTCGCGCCACTGGCGAACCACGCGACCAGGTCCTCTGTACCTTGAATGAGTGCCTCGTCTTGTGCCTGATCTCGTGACATTTCTAGCTCGTGGATGGTTCGATTTCGCGCTGCGGTGCGTCGTGAGCACTCGCAGCCCATTAGACAAGCGATAGGGGGTTGGAAAGCGATTGTCTTCAAACGCCCGTTCTAGGGCGCCCAAGGCGTGAAATCCGCAGTTGATCTGACTAGGCCGCGGTGGTAGGGGGGCGCTCCCAATTCACACGCGACTGGACCGAGGCGCACGCGTGCCCCTGCAAAGGGGTGGCGCCACATCGGGATGAAGGTCTGCGGAGGAAACAACGCAAATGGAGAACATCATGGCAAACGTAAGCATGCGTGACCTGCTCGAAGCAGGCGTCCACTTCGGTCACCAAACCGGCCGCTGGAACCCGAAAATGCGCCCGTACATCTACGGCGCGCGTAACAAGGTTCACATCATCGACCTGTCGAAGACGGTCCGGATGTTCGACCGCGCTCAGGACTTCATCGCCGGCACCGTCGCTTCGGGCCGCCGCGTGCTGTTCGTCGCGACCAAGAAGCAAGCCGCCGAGGTCGTCGCCGAAGAGGCACGTCGCTCCAAGCAGTACTTCATCACGAACCGCTGGCTCGGCGGCACGCTGACCAACTACCGTACGATCAAGTCCAGCGTCGACCGCCTCAAGGAGCTCGACAAGATGGCGATCGACGGCTCGTTCGACGCCTTCACCAAGAAGGAAGCCCTCATGCTGGCGCGCGACCGCGATAAGCTTGAGCGCAACCTCGGTGGTATCAAGGACATGTCGGGCCTCCCGGGCGCCTTGTTCGTCATCGACCCGCGCCGTGAGGCGATCGCCGTCAACGAGGCCAACCGCCTCGGAATCCCGGTCATCGCGCTCACCGACACCAACTGCAACCCCGACTGCATCGACTTCGTCGTGCCCGGCAACGACGACGCGATTCGCTCGATTCGTCTGTTCGCTGGCGCCGTCGCCGACGCCTGCATCGAGGGCGCCCGTCGCGCCGGTACGAACCGTCGTCCCGAAGAGCTGACCACCGCGACCTTCGACGAAGAGGGTGGCGCTGTGATCGCCGAGACGTCGAAGGAAACGGAAGTCATCCGTAAGCCTGGCACCGCCGAGTAACCAATCACCTCCCCGTTAGGGGAGAGACCCAAGCAAAGAACTATGAGCATTACCGCCAGCGTAGTGAAAGAGCTCCGGACGCGTACGGGCGCCGGAATGATGGATTGCAAGAAGGCCCTCGTCGAGACCGACGGAGACCTTGAGAAGGCGATCGAGTACCTGCAGATCAAGGGCATCGCGAAGGCCGCCAAGAAGGCCGACCGCGTTGCCGCTGAAGGTCTCGTCGGCGCGTGGATCTCGGACGACGGCCTCACCGGCGGTCTTGTCGAGGTCAACTGCGAGACCGACTTCGTCGCGCGTAACGACGAGTTCATCGCGTTCGTCGATGCCCTCGCCCTGCACGTCGGCAGCAACGAGTTCGCGAACGTCGAAGAGCTCCTCGCGAGCAAGTTCGGCGCCAGCACGCTCGAAGAAGTCCGCAAGCTCAAGATCAGCTCCATCGGAGAGAACATCTCCATCCGTCGCTTTGAGCGCATTGCGCTCACCGAGCCCGGATTGGTCGCCGCCTACATCCACGGCGGAGGCACCATTGGCGCCCTCACCGTGTTCAAGGCTGACACCGCCGTCGCCGCCGACGGCCCGGTCGCCGAGGCCGGTCGTGACATCGCGATGCACGTCGCCGCCATGAACCCGCAGTTCGCGTCGGTCGCCGAAGTCGACGATGAGACCGTGGAGCGTGAGCGCCGCGTGCTGACCGACCAAGCGCTGGAGTCCGGCAAGCCGAAGGAGATCGTCGACAAGATGATCGTCGGCCGCCTCGCCAAGTGGAAGAAGGAGATCGCGCTCCTCGAGCAGCCGTTCGTTAAGGACGGAGACGTGTCGGTGAAGCAGTTCGTCGCCAACGTTGGCAAGGACGCCGGTCACAAGCTTGAGTTCGTTCGCTTCGTCCGCTTCGAGCGCGGCGAAGGCATCGAGAAGGTGGAGACCAACCTGGCCGACGAAGTCGCCGCACTCCGCTAGATCGACCCATCGATGAAGAGGCCCGCGGTCCTGCCGTGGGCCTCTTGTCGTTCGTGCGTTTGCATACTGCCCGCCGCACGCGTATGTTCCGCACCCCTGAGTCGCGCGAGCGACCGCACTACAGAGGAAAGGATGTTCGACGAGATCGAGTTGGAGCTCAACGAGCGCTTCGACGGCGCATTCGCCGCATTGAAGAGGGACTTCGTTCGTATTCGTACCGGGCGCGCCAACGCGGCGCTGCTCGACGGAGTCATGGTTGAGTACTACGGCGCGCCTACGCCGATCGCGCAGGTCGCGACCGTTAAGGTGCCCGAAGCACGTATGATCACAGTCGCGCCCTGGGAGAAAGGCCTGCTCGGCGAAGTCGAGCGCGCGATCCACAAGGCGGACCTCGGCGTTACGCCGTCCAACGACGGATCCATCATCCGTCTGCCCATTCCGCCGCTGAGCGGAGAGCGCCGTCAGGAGCTCGCGAAGCAGGCCAAGAAGCTTGCCGAGGAAGCACGGATCTCGGTCCGCGCCGCCCGCCGCGATGCCAACGACATGCTCAAGCAGATGCAGAAGGATGGCGACATCAGCGAGGACGATCTGCACCGCTTCCTGGCGAACGTTCAGGAGGGAACGGACAAGGCGATCGCGCGCGTCGAGAAGATGCTTGGCGAAAAAGAGCAGGAGATCCTTGAAGTCTGATCGAGCGGTTCGCCGCGTTCTCGCGGCGGTTTTCCCACTCGCTCTGATCTTCGGCGCTTGCGGTGGCACCACCGCCAACCCGTCCGAAACGGAACCGGGTAGCAGCGAGGTCGCACCGAGCGTTTCGGCCCCCGGTTGGCCTGTTGTTGTCACCGACGATGGTCGTGTGGTGGTCCAGGTGCCCGAGGGCGTCACCGCGGACTTCCTCTCGCTCGTCCCCGCGGACTGGCCGACCGACGCTGGCGACACCCCCACGCTGGCCGTTGGTGCCGCTGCGCAAACCACCGAGGGCCTTGAGCTTGAGATGTGGGCGCTCGTGCAATCCGGCGGACTTGAGGCCATGCGGGGCGTCCCAGTCGACTCCGTCGACGCGATTCGAAACACCAAGCTCATCGGTGTGGTCGAGCGCTTCTCGGACGGCTTCGTCACCCTCGACCGGGGAGAGGCGGTCGGCGTCACGCCCGGCGACTTCTACTACGTGCTCAACGCGGCCCCGGACGGTGAAGTCCGCATGGGTGCCCGCGTGGGCGCGCTGCTGACAGTCACGGAGACCGCCGAGAAGTCCGCCATCGCCCGCGTCGTGCACGCGCGCGACGACGTTACCCCCGGCGACACCGTTGTGTTCGCTCAGGCGAGCTTCGAACTCCCGACTCGAAACGCGACCGTTCTGATCGCGCCTTTCGAAGAGACGTCCGGTCCCGGCGCGACGTTCCCCGCGATTGCGGAGGCCATGCCAGAGTATCTGGCGCGCTTTAACCTGACCAACATCGGGGTCGAGGTCGCGGATGCGTTCATCGATCCGCGCCCGTACGACGCCGCCGATACGGCCCGCGACCTCGCGCGCGGCGACTACGGCGCGATGGTCTTTGGTGTGGTCGAGGGCGAAACGCTGGTGTTCAACACCACCGCCTTTGGAGATTCTCCGCACCCGGCGACCACGGTCGGCATCCTGCCCGGTGGCCTCCCGATCCCGATCGGAGAGTCTCTCGCGGCGTTGTCCGAGCAGCTCTCGCCGAGCTTCATCGCGACGGTGCTCGCGCTGCGTGGCGACCACGCGCTGGCTGCGTATTTCCTCGAGAGCGTACTCGCAGAGCAGACCATGGACCCCGCGGTCCGGTATCATCTGCGAGAGCACTTGGCGTTGCGCTACCAGAGCCTCGACCGGCCCACAGAGGCGCTGCGCATCATGACGCATGACGTCGACGCGGGCAGGGCGAACAACGACGTGTACCCGCTGCTGAACGCGCTCTCGATTCGTTCGCACCTCGACTCGAACGCGGGACTCGTCGACCTCTACGTGTCCGACACCGAAGAGTTCCTTGCCGTCGCCGAGGGCGTCCTGCCCACCGAATCCCTCGGCGGTGAGATTCTGAACTATGCCCGGGCGCTGCTCTACGCGGATCGACCCGACGACGCGAACGAAGCCATTCATGCCGTCATCGACGCGGCGCGCGCCATGGACGACACCGGCCTGGAACTGAGCGCACTGCTTGAGATGGCGGTCGCGGCCGCCTCCGATGACCCGGCCACCGCACGGCTGGTTCTCGCGGACGCCTCCAGCGTGAGCGCGGCGCTTTCTGGTGATGAGGCTACCGCGATTCAACTGTTCGACGCCGAGCTCGCCGCTGCGTCCGGGGACAACGACGGTGCGCTGCAAGCGCTCGCCGCAGCCTTGGATGGTGTCGCGGATTCGCCGACGGCCCCGCTGCGGGCCTCTGTGTACCGCCGCGCGGCGAGCGTGTTCCTCTCCACGGAGCGCCAAACCGAAGCCGTGCTCGCGCTCCAGGAAGCGGCGGCCATCTACCTGGAGACCGCGCAACTGGATCGCGCGTCTTCGGCGTTGATCGACCTCGCGTTCCTTAAACTCCGCCAGTCGAGCGGCCTGCCGCCCGGGCCCGCTGCGCAACTCATCGGTGAGGCGCGTCAGAACCTGATCCTCGGCGCTGAGCTCGCGCTGCGCTTGGGCCGTACCCTCGACGCCGCGCGCGGCTTCATGTGGGCAGGTCTGTTGGAGCTGCGTATCGGCCAGACTGACGGCGCGGAATACCTGCTGGACCGAGCGGAGTTGAGCGCGCTGACGACGGCACACTACGGGACGTTGTCTGAGCTGTTCACGGAGCGTTCGTCGCTTCGCAATGAGCTCGGCGACATCGACTCGGCCGTCCGCTACCGCGAGTTGGCGCTGCTGTTCGGGCGTGCCAATGGAGAGGAGCCGGACCTGCCGCCGCTCTCGTCCGACGCTGAGTAGCTCGTGATCCCGCGCACGGTCCCGCGCATGCTCGGTGCGCAGTATCGAGATGTGCTTCGGCCGCTCGATGAGGCGTTTGTAGCGCACCAAGCTGCGCATGTCGGGCACCCGTGTGTTCGTGGCTGCGACGCCTGCTGCCACGGTCCATTCGATGTGGGACCGGCGGACGTGTGGACCCTCGTCGAGGGGCTCTCCGAGCTACCGACCGAGCCGCGGAAGCGCGCCCTCAAGCGGCTCGCAGATACAGCGAACGCGCAGCGGACCGCGCTGGGCATCTCGCAGCTCGCGTCGCCGGCAGTGGAGGATGTGGGCGAAGAGGCGTTCGACGCGATGTGTGAGTCCGCGGCGGACGCGCCTTGCCCGTTTCTCGAGGACTCCGCGTGCCTGGTTTACGACCATCGCCCGCAACCCTGCCGTCTGACCGGCGCGACGTGGGGAGAGCAGGCCGTAGAGCTCGATATGTCGTGCCCGATCGATCTGACCGACGGCATCCCGCGAATCGCGAAGAACCTCGATGAAGTCGAAGACGCGATCGCCCGGCTGGAGCTGCGCATCGAAGTGCCGACCATCGGATCCGGCCGTACCTCGATCGCGATGGGCGTCGACGCCGTGCTGCGCTTGGCCCGCGGCGGCTAGCGCGTGGGTTTGGGCGTCAGCACCACGGTGGTGCCGCTCACCAGGTCGTGCAGCCCGCGCTGACGCCCTCCGACGGCGCAGAGCATGGGCGCGAGCAGCAGCGTGAGGGGCCACGTCACGTACGCGACGCCACGCACCACCCCGCGCAACGTGGACGCGGTGTGACCGTCGGGACCGACCACCCGCAAGCCGGTGAGCCATGCGCCGGGTGTGGCGCGTTGGAGCCCGCCAAACAGTCCGTGCAGCCCACAAAGCGGGAGCCACAGGCTGATCCACGTCCACGCGACCGTCGTTCGGGTGGTGTGAAAGTGGCTCGCGATATGCTCGATCGCCAGCAGGTCAGGCGGCGGCATCCAAGGGGTGATCGCGTCTTGGCTCCACACGTAGAGCGCTGCGGGCAGGAGTCCGATCGTGAGATCCACGCCACCGGAGAGCATGCGCCGCAGCAGCGACGGCTTTCGCCGAGTCCGCGGGGCGGGCGCGGCCACTAGAGCAGGCCTGCACGTCGGAGTCGAAACGCCGAGAGGCCGGCGATACAGGCGGTCTCAGCCCGCAGGATCGCCTCGCCGAGTCCAACGACCTGCGCCCCGCAGCTCGCGAGAATGGCGCGCTCGACTTCGGTGAAGCCGCCTTCCGGTCCCACGACGAGCGCGGTGGGGAGCTCGGTCTTGAGGGCGGCCCAGGCTCCGGTTCGGTGGCCTTCGTCCAGCACGACCCATTGACTCACCTGCAGCGACTGAAGAACGTCCGCGAGCGTGGCGGGTTCACGCACATCGACGCGCCACCGTTGTTCGGATTGTCGCGTGGCGCCGTCGCAGATCTTCTGCCAGCGCTGCAGTTTGCTAACGCGTTTGGCGGCCGGCACTTTGACGACAGAACGCGCCGCCTCCCACGGTTGAATCGCGGTCACGCCGAGCTCGGTCGCCTTCTCAAGCACCAGCTCCCAGGCGGACTGCTTCAACAGCGCCGCCACCAGCACGAGCGGTGGCTCGTCGTGATCCGGCGCGCGCGAGTTGGGATTGACCCACGCGGTCGCGCCTTCGAAGTGGAGCGTGGTGCTCCACAGGGCGCCGGTCCCGTCGATGACGTCGAGCGAATCGCCGTCCGCGAGCCGCAACACCTGGCCCAGGTAGTGACCGGTCGCCGCATCCAGCGAAAAGCGCTCGTCGAGGGCCAAGGCCCCCTGCACGGTCACCCGTCGCGCGCTCACGGTGCGGACATCTCGACCGACCACCAGTCTCCGTCTTGGTCCTGGCGTAGCGTCTTCATGCCCTCGGCTACGTAAGCGGCGGTCACACGGTCCAACTGGTCCGTCACGATACCGCTGAGCACGAGCGTTCCCTTGGGCGCCACCAGCGCGATCACCGGCTTGCAGATATCGATCAGGATGTGCGGCAGGATGTTGGCGACCACCAACTCATATGTGCCGCGGTCCTCTTCGATCGGGAGCCCGTCGAAGGTGGCCGTCACCCCGTTGATCTCGGCGTTTTCGATCGAGGCGTCGACGGCGATCGGGTCTTTGTCCATGCCGGCGACGGATTTGGCGCCAATCTTGGCAGCGCCAATAGAGAGCACGCCGGAGCCGCAGCCCACATCGAAGAACGTCGGCGACGTGCCGGGGGGAATCAGCCGATCGATCGCGTTCAGGCAAAGACGGGTGGTCTCATGGGTTCCTGTTCCGAACGCCATCCCTGGCTCGATCTGGATCAGCACCACCTCTGGGCCCACGTCAGGCACTTCCCACGGCGGGTGAACCATGAACCGGGGGCTGATCTGTGTCGGCTTGAAGAAGTCGCGCCAGTTGGTGAGGAACGACATGTCTTCCAACACCCAGTGGCTAACGTCTGCGGCGTCACCCACCTGCTCGGCGTAGTGCGCGGCGACGGCGGCTGGGTCGTCGGGTACCTCCATGTACACGCGCCAGCGGACGCTGCCGTGGGGGCGCGGGTTGGGCTCCTCGACGAGGGCCGAGAACGTGGTCTCGTCCTGGCGCTCCATTCCGAGGGCGCCAGCGTCCCAGATCGCGCTCTCAACAGCCTCCTCATGGGCTTCGCGCTGGTCGGCGAGGAGGAGCACTTCGATACAAAGCAGCGGATCGGTCACGAGGCGATGGGGGGCTGGGGCACGAGGCCGAGTACGTCGTCCATGGTGTATCTGGCCGGCGTACGACCGACCAACCACAGCGCCGCTGCGACGGCGCCGCGCGCAAATACCATGCGATCGGTCGCGCGGTGCGTGATTTCGACGCGCTCGCCGTCGCCGAAGAAGTACACGGTGTGTTCGCCGACCACGTCACCGCCGCGGACCGCGTGCATGCCGAGCTCTTCGGTGTGTCGCGCGCCCACCTGGCCTTGCCGTCCGTGGACTAGGCGGGCTGTGCGCGCGCCCGCCACGTCGCCGGCCAACGCCAGCGCGGTGCCCGAAGGGGCGTCCGCCTTATGACGGTGGTGCAACTCCAGGATCTCCGGTGCAAAGCTGGCGGGCAGGGCGGCGGCGGCTTGGCGCACGAGGGCGCGCGTGACCGCAACGCCGAGGCTCATGTTCGCTGCCCACAACACGGGGATCTCTTGCGCGGCCACGTCGAGCGTCGCCAGCGCCTCTTCTGTCACGCCGGTCGAGCCGGAAACGAACGCACAGCCGTTGCGCTGGGCGTACGCCAACGCGTCATCGAAACCGGTCGGCGACGAGAAATCGACGACCACATCCGCGACGGTCGTGCCAACGTTCTCCGCGACGAAAACCGAGCATTCGGGAGACGCTTCCAAGACGGCGGAGATGGCTTGTCCCATCCGACCCTCCGCACCCCACAGTACAATATTGGTCACCGTTTGATCTCCAGCGCGTGGGCGGTCGACAGCACTCCTTCGAGCTCTTCGGCGTTCAGCGGGCCGAGCGGCGGACGAATATCCGAGGCCCCAAACTTCAGGATCGACGAGACGATCGCCTTGGCCGTGAGCGGGCTTGAGTAGCGGAACATCAGGTCGTGCACGTACGCGACTTTGTGCGCCAAACGCCGAGCTTCCGGGATGTCCGAAGCGGCGACGGCCGAGCACATGTCGCTGAGCAGCCGCGGCGCGACGGTGCCGGCTACGCTCACGACTCCGGCGCCGCCGAGCACCATGAGCGGCATGGCGGTGGCGTCGTCGCCGCTGAGGACGGCGATGTCCGAGGGCAGGGCGTCGAGCAGCTTGGAGCCCAAGTGCAGGTCGCCGCTGGCCTCTTTGATCGCGACCACGTTCGGGTGCGCGCAGGTCTCGAGCATCGTCTCGAGCGTCATCGACACCACGGTGCGGCCGGGAACGTTGTACACCATCACCGGGTTGCGGCTGGCGTCCGCGAGCGCCTTGAAATGGCCCGCGATGCCGCGCTGGTTCGGCTTGTTGTAGTAAGGAACGACGGACATGATCCCGTGGACCTTGGCCTCGGTGTTCACGCGCTCGATGAACGCGAGCGATTCCGCCGTCGAGTTGTTTCCTGCACCGCCGACGACGACCGCGCGATCGGAGACGGCCTCCCAGACGGAGTTCATCGCTTGGATCTTCTCATCATCCGTCAGCGTGGCCGACTCACCGGTCGTGCCCGCGACAACGAGGCCGGAGACGCCTTCGTCAATCAGCCAGGATGCGTGAGCTTGAAGGGCGTCGAAATCAACGGCCCCGGAGGCATCGAAGGGAGTGGTTATGGCTACTAGGCAGCGTTCGAGCTTCATGGTTTCTCCAAAAATTGGACGTGCGATCGTCCCGCAGTAGCGTGTCGATGTATGCATCGGACCGTGCGCCACGGCATGGAAAAACGCATTGACACGCCGATCCCCAGCGTGCAACTACCCGCCGCGATTGGCGCCTATTCGGTGCCGAAAAACCCACGATTTATCCGATGAGTGTTGTCATCGCCCTCTTTGGGGGAACCCTGCTTGGAATTGGATTGTGCGCCCTTTGCGCACGGTTGGCTGTCATCGCCATTCCTCGCAAATCTCGATAGCTCCTCCGCTCAAACACCAACGGGCCTGCAATGCAGACCCGCGTGGTGTTGTTCCTGAGCTTTCGGGCGACTGAACCTCTGAGCGCCTAGCGGCGGCCCGGTGTTGCGCGTCCATTGGACCCGCCGCGGCCGGGCGTGACGCGATCGTTGGAGTTCGAGCGACCCGGCGTCGCGCGACCATTCGAGTTCGAGCGACCGGGCGTGACGCGATCGTTGGAGTTCGAGCGACCCGGCGTCACGCGACCATTGGAGTTCGAGCCACCATGGCCGGGCGTGACGCGGCCGCCATTGTCGGACCGACCCGGCGTGACCCGGTCGTGCCCGCCGCGCGAGGGCGTCGCGTGACCGCCGCGCCCACCCGTGTTGCGGGGCGGGTTCGGTTGCACGCTAGGGCGGTGAATGTTGGGGCGATGCGGGGTCGTCGCGGGGTGCACCACCGGGTGGGCCGGACGGTGAACGACCGGACGTGCCGCAGGCCGGTGCGGCGCGGGGCGGTGGACGACTGGATGGGCGACCGGGCGATGCACCACGGGCCGATGTACGACCGGACGATGCACGACCGGACGATGCACGACCGGACGATGCACGACCGGGTAGGTCGGCTGTACATGCACCACGCGGGGCGGGTTCACATACACCACTGTCGGCGCCGAGGCGTTCGCGATCAGAGCCTGCTCAATCTGGTACAGCGCCTGCTCGAACTGGCCCTCCGCCTGCGCGTAGTTTCCATACGTCAGCGCCGAATCTCCGGCCTCCACCATCACTTCCGCGGAGGTGAGCAAGGCCGCGCCTCGGCCGCCGTAACCGATCCGCGCGTCCGCCTGGTACAGCTGACGGTGGGTGTCATCTTGCAGCGCGTACACATCGGCGATGCGCGAGTCTACGCAGGCTTGGGCATCCGCGGCGTGCTGGTGCGCGTCGTAGATCGCGGCCTCAAATCGCGCCGGCGAGCCGTTGTAGCCGTTCAACTCTTGGCGTGCCCGCGCCACCGCTTGCTCAGCGGCGTCAAGCGCTTGCCGGGCGTTGTAGTCGTTCCAGACGGCCACGGCGGCGGCTGCGTTTTGCACGGCCTGCTCGGCGTCCTGGAGTGCGCGCTCCGCTTGGTATCGGTCGGTTCCGATGCCTGCGTGAGGCGCGGTGTGGGCCGAGTAGCCCTCGTTCTGAGTGGGGAAGTAGTTTTGCGCCGAGCCGACCACGGGCGTCGCCATGGCGACAGCGAAAGTGGTCAGGGCAGCAAGGGCGATTCGTGGTGCGGACATGGCGTGCTCAAGTCGAAAGTGACGGCGGATACTCGGGTAGACGGCATACCGGCCTCGGTATTCAGTTTGACGACACTTCAGCGACGAACGAGCGAGATTCTCTCCATCACCGGCGGATCGATGCCCTCAAGTTCGCGCACAAAGAGGCTGTCGCGCAGCGCGACCAAGCCGACGCCCCGCTCCCAGCTTGAGATTGGCGTGGTCAGGTATAGCTCCCGCTCCGCCCGCGTGACCGCCACATAGAACAGCCGCCGCTCCTCTTCGAGCTCGTCTCCGCTGGCCTGCGCGGCCGGGAAACGATCTTCCGACAGCCAGATCACGAACACCGTATCGAATTCGAGCCCCTTGGCTTGGTGAATCGAGCTCAGCACCACGGCCTCGTCGGACTCCTCAGTGGTCAGCTGGTCCACACCCGTCACTTCGCCAGCCAGCGCCATGGTCTGCAGGAAGTCGTCCGCGTTTCCATATCCGCTCGCTAGGTCGCTGAGCGCGTCGAGGTCGCGCACGCGATTGTCGCCGTTGTCGAAAGCGCTGAGGGCGTGCTCCTCGTAGAACCCGTCCACCACCAGCCGAAGCGCGATCGAGGGGTCCTCCTGTGCTTCGGGACGCTGCAGCGAAGACAGCACCGTCGCGAGCCGGCTCCAGTGTGTGGCCGCGCGCCTGCCCGCGAGCTTGAGCGTGCTCTGCGCCGACAGCCCAGCGCCCAGGCTCTTGAATGTCCCCAAGTGCGCGAACAGCTTGCCTGCGGTCTTGGTCCCCACGCCGGGCACGAGCGACGCCACACGCTGGAACGACAGCTCGTCGCGCGGGTTCTGCACAAACCGCAGGAACGCGATCACGTCTTTTACGTGCCGCTGCTCGAAGAACCGCTGCCCGGAGTGCACCTTGAATGGGATGTTGCGCCGCCCGAGCTCGATCTGCAGCTCCACCGATTGCCAGTGCGCGCGGTACAGCACGGCCACGCGATCCAGCTCGATGCCCTCGTCGCGCAGCTGCAAGATGCGTTGGGCGATGAACCGGGATTGCTCCTCCTCGTTGTTGCACCGCACGTGTCCCGCGAGCAGCGCGTCTCCACGCACCGGCCGCAGCGTCTTGTGAAACTGCCGCTGATTGCGCGCGATCGAGGCGTTCGCGATATCCAGAATCTGCGGTGTGCTCCGGTAGTTCGTCTCGAGTTTCTGAACCGTCGTGTTCTCGTATCGGTCCGGGAATTCGATGATGTTCCGGAACTCGGCGCCTCGGAACGAGTAAATCGACTGGCAGTCGTCGCCCACGACCGTGAGGTTCCCAGTGCCCGACGCCATCGCGTCGATAATCTCCGACTGAATCGCGTTCGTGTCCTGGTACTCGTCCACGAGCACGTGGCGAAAACGGCGCGTGAGCGCGCTCCGGACGTCCGGAAACTCGCGCAGCAGCCGCAGCCAGTTCATGAGCAGGCCGTCGAAGTCCATGACGCCGTATTCGAACTTCTTGCCCTGGTACGCGATGAACACGCGGCCGGCGGTTTCGACGTGTTCAGCGAAGCGGCTCTGACGCTCTAGGAACACCTCCGACGCACTGCGGCCCGTGTTGCAAGCGGTGCTCAGCACGTCGACCAGGACGCCCGCGCGCGGGAACCGTTTCTCGGTCGGGTCCGTGACCACCTCGGCGATGCACTGCTTCATGAGTGACTTCGCGTCCTCGCGGTCCAGAATGCCAAAGCCCGCCGGATAGCCGAGCCGCTCCCCGAACTCGCGCAACACGCGCCGACCAACGCTGTGGAACGTGCCGCCCCACACCCGCTTCGCTTGTCCGCCGACCAACCCACGCACGCGGCTGAGCATCTCCTTGGACGCCCGGTTCGTGAACGTCAGCAGCAGAATCTGCTCCGCCGGCACGCCTTGTCCGATCAGATGCGCGACTCGGTACGTCAACGCCCGCGTCTTGCCGGTACCCGCACCCGCGATGACCAGCACAGGCCCATCACCAGCGGTCACGACCGCGGCTTGCTCCGCGTTGAGGTCGTCGGAGAAGTCGAAGCCGTCGCCAACAGGCTCGTCGTTGTCGAGTACGAAGGTGCGGCTCATCTGGGGACCAAAGGGAAGGGGGACATTCGGCGTAGGATGTCTCGGCCGTCGCCTCAAGTCACGCGCGCGAATCTGCACGAAGATCGCAACAAATCCGCCTTCCTACGCAACATCCGCGCCGCGACGACGAATACGCCTGTGATTCCGCGGCCTCGCCGCCCCTTCTCAGCACCCGGAGCCCCATGAACGTCAACCCCAACCACGTCAACGCGGCAGAATTGATGAATCCGCAGGACACATTTAGCGTGTGTCGTGCGCTGCGCGAACGCATGGAGGAACTCACCGATATGATTGGGTCCGGAGACTACTCGGACGACCAAGTCATGCAGATGAAGCTCGCGTACAACGAGCTGCGGACCAACCTCGAGAGCATCAACTCCGGGATCGCCAGTCGTGCGGTTGCCGCCCGGGTGCTCGACGCGATTCAGGACTCCGACGCATTCGTCGAGTCGCTGAGCGCCGGAGCCGATGCGGCCGACACGGTGCTGGGCGAAGAGTCGACCGGTGGTGGTACGAGCGGCTCGCGTTCGACCGGACGCGGAGCCGAGTCGACGTATGAGCCAGGTGGGCTATCGTCGGAATGGTTGGAGGACAACTACGCCAACGGCGCCGAGCTGGTGCGTGCATTTGAGGACGACCCGGAGGCGTTCGGTAAAGCGTGGCGCGACCTGGAGTCCGAAGACCGGCAGCTCGCGATGCAGGCGCTGCAGCAGGAGATCGCGCTCAACAATCAGCTCACGCAGATGCTCACGAGCCTGTCGAAGTCGATCCACGACACGATGATGGTCGTCGCACGCAACCTTCAGATCTGAAGCCGCTCGGCGCTGATCTGAGACGACCGGCACGCTCAACGAGAGACTCGAGACCAATCCCAATACTACCAATCCAACTTAGGAGACGCGCATGAATATCGGAGGCTTCATCAACAACCTACTCGACAAGTTCCTCCCCGACGTCGTCGGAGACCTCGTCGGGGCAGCGATCGACACGGTCACAGGCAACACCGCCGGGGCTGTCGCCAACGCGCTCGATGCGCTCGAAGATGTGTTCGAGGCCGTCGGCGCGGAGGGCGTCGCCGATGTGTTGGACGCGGTGGTCGGCATCGTCGAGATCGTGAGTGCCCCGGGTAGCGCGGTCGCGAGCGCGGTCGACGCCGCGACCACGGCGGTGGATGCGGTCGCGGGTGCGGTCGAGACGGCCACGACCGTCGCAGACGCGGCTGGTATGGTCGTCGACGTCATCGACGCCGGCGCAGAGATTGCCGCTACGGCGTCGGACGTCATGGACATCCTCAGCGACGTGGTACCCCAGTTGGAGGGCGTCGCCGACGGTGTGAACTCGGCGTCGACGGTCCTCGGCAGCGCGTCTCGCATCGCGAACGCCGCGTGATGGCTTAGGTCGGCTAGGTTGACCGTTCGCCGTCGCGGACTGTGCCGGTTCGACTCCCTACGGAGGAGTGCCGCACAGGCCGAGCGCGCGCATCTCGTCGGTCACCGGCGGTGCAACTCCGCCGCTGGTGCGGGAGTTGAAGCCGATGAGCACTTCGTTTACGCGGACGATGGTGCCGGACGGCCAGTGGATGCGGGCGACGTCCCAGAAGTAGTCGGCCGCGAGCAGGGGCTGGTTGAGGCTGTGGTCGACCAAGTTACCTTGCAGGTAGATCTTCACCGAGGGCCACACCGTGCCATACGTCTCGCGGAAGTAGTGCACGCCGACCGCGTACCACTGGCAGCTCTCCGGGTCGTCCATCTGGATGGTCTCGGGGCCCACGCCGTCCGTATCGTCGTTGTCGAGCGAGGGATGCTCCGGGCTCCAGCTCGGCGCTTGGTTGCCGTAGTAGGTGTCGTAGACGGGGTCGAACCACGCGGAGGTCATCTTTACAAAGTGCAGGTCGACGTCGGAGCCTTCAGCGTCCGACTGGTCGGGGTCCGCGGGGTTGTCCCAGGTCAACTCCACCGCGATGGCTTCCGCCGGGAGCGCGAGCACGTCGACACACGCGGCGTCGCACTGCAGGCCGCTCGAATCGACGACCGAGAGGCAGACCTTGTACCGACCGGCGATGGGCAGCGAGTACTGCGCGAGCGCCGGGTTGGAGGGGTCACCGGTGAACGGTCGAATGCCGTTGATGGCCGACTCGGGGGCTTCGACGACTTCCCAGATGTAGTCCACGATCGCTTCGCCAGCCGGGTCATACGAGGCCGTGCCGTCGAGGATGAGGGTCTGCAGGGGGAGGGCCCAGTCGATTGTCGCGCCGCGTTGGTTCAGCGGATCTTCGAGGATGGAGCCGGTCGGCACCGCGATCGCGCAATCGTTCTCGACGCCAACGCCGGCCAGACGGCACTCGGCGGTCACGCGCTCGCCGCGCTCGTCGGAGTGCTCGATGAGCACCACGCCCGCTTCTGCGTTCAGGGTGGTGGGGCGGTATTTGACCGCGAATGCGATGGCTTCGTCCGGTGCCAGCGTCGCGGGCACGTTGTTCACGTCGACGGTGAAGCTCGGGGCGCTGCGGGCGGTGTCGAGACGCACGTCGAAGATGTCGAGGTTGAGCTCACCGAGGTTGCTCAGCGTCACGACCTCGGTGTGGGTCACGTCGATCGCGCGCTCGCTGAAGTCGATGGGGCAGGGCTCGCGGCCGAGCAGCGAGGTGCCCGAGGTGCCGTCGATTTCGTAGGTGACCGTGGTGATGTTCCCGTCTTGGCAGGCGTTCTGAACGTCGCCGATGGTGTCGTACTCAATGACGAGCGACGCGGTGTCGTCGCCGGGGGCGGACGGCAGGTAGAACAGCTGGAACTCCAGCGCCTGGACGCCGGCGCCGGTGTCGACCTCGGACAGGTCCACGACCGCGAACTCGCTGCCTTCTTGCTTGGCGGCGTCGAGCATCTCGTCCAGGTCGGACGTGATCTCCGGGCTGCCGGTGACCAAGCCACGGCATACGATCAGCGGCGCGAAGCCGATGTTCCGCAGGCTCACGTCGATGGTGCCCTCGGTGTTCACGCCCACCACGCCGAAGTCGAGAATGGCGGGCGAGATGTTCGGTCGCGGCGTCGGTGTCGGCGTGTCGATCTCTACGCGGAGCTCCGGGCTCTGCGGATCGTTGGTCACGAAAATCACATCGCCCGACGTGTCGATGGGCTGCGTTGGGTGATACGCGACGCCTACGAACGTGCGCTCGCCGGGCTCGAGCGTCAGCGAGTTCACGTCGCCGATCAGGGAGACGTGGTCGGTGTTGGTACTGACTCGGATGCTGGAGACCCGGAGCGTTCCGGCGCCTCGGTTCTCGACGAGCAGGTCCAGAATGTCCTCACCGCCCAGCGCGACCGAGTTGAACACCAACGAGGTCGGAGAAACGACGATTCGAGGCGTATCTGCGCGCTCCGTGCCGCCACACGCGACGAAGAGGGCGATGCTGAGGACGATGAACGCGAAACTTCGGCACATTTGGATAACCATATTCGGAGCTCTAACTGGCCGAAAACACTAAGCATTTGCGCGCATACGGTGCGCGCTTTTCGACCCATGGACAGTAGATGGAAGGGATCTTCGTGTCAACTGGCCGGCCGCGTTGACGACCACCGACGGGTGTGGTTCGGCAGGGAACGCATCGGGCGCGATGGTGTCTATTTCCTGCGCCCCGCGCCGCACGCACCCCTGGTTGTCATGCACCTCATTCGAATCTGCCTCACATGCGCGATCGTCGCGCTGTCTCTGCCGACCGCCGTCGCGCACGCGCAAGCCTCGCCCGAGGCGGTCCGCCTGGACGCATTGGCCGCCGAGGCGCTCGCGCTGGGGCAATCGCCGCTCGGCTTGGCGCCCGTGCTCGAGATGTCATGGTACTCGGAGTGGTTGTCGCCCGAAGCGCGCTTGGCGCTGTACGACCGCGTCGCTCGTGGTGATGTGCACCCGGCGACGCGGGCGATGGCGCGGTACGCCGGCCTGCGAATCGTCTCGGGTGCCGGAGATTGGACGCGTGCGGCCACGCTGGAGGCCGAGCAAGGGTTCGTTACCCAGTGGGCGCTGATCGGACCTTTCCCCAACGATGGAATGGGCGGAATGGCGCAGCAGTTTGCGCCGGAAACCGACGGCATGTTCGACGAGGACGTCGACGGCAAGGTGGTCCCCGTCCGCTGGCGTGACTTCGACCGTGTGAGCGAGACGGGCTACTTCGCGGTGTCCGATCTCGCCGTGCCCGCGCACGACGCGGTCGCGTACGTGGCGACAGAGTTCGACGTTGCCCGGCGCACGGACGCGACGCTCAGTGTGGCGGTCGACGGCGCGTATCGTATCTGGCTGGACGGCGAGCCACTGGTCGCGCGCGACGAGCACCTCGGCGGTTTTGTGCTGCGCGATTTTGTGGACGTATCGCTCGCTCGCGGTCGCCACACGTTGTTGGTCAAGATGGGCGCGGACGACGATCCGCTGGGTCTGCACGCGCGGTTCCTCGATGGCCGTGGTGCACCGATCGCGCTGGAGTATCGCCCGGCGACATCCCTGGTGCCGGCGGCACAGACCGACGTCTGGCCGCGCCCGCGAGGCATCGCCGACGTGCTGTCTGATGCGCTCGAAGGCGAGACCGACGGCGACGCGCTGGCCTCCGCCGCGATGATCGCGCGGGAGCTTCACCCGGAGGACCCCGCACAACCTTGGCGGGAGTTCTCGGAGCGGGCGCTCGCTGCGTCGCCGACGGCCCTCGGGTACCGCCGGCTCGCCCAGGCCGCCGATGAGGGCTGGCGCCGCGAAGAGCGTTTGCGACAAGCCTTGGAAGTGACCGATGAGCCGCTCGCTCAGGTCGAGTGGGCGACCGCGCGTTTTCGCCAGATGGGTGAGGCCGGAGTGGAGGAGGCCGCAGCGGTGATCGCGCCGCTGTTGGCCACCGAAAACCCGCCACTGACCGCGCGCGTGCTCTCCGCGATGATCCTCGGACACCACGCGTTCTACCAGGCCCAATACGAGGAGCTGAACGCGCTGGCGCAGGACGCTCCGACCGCGCAATCGGTGATCGTCATGCGCATCGAGGCCGCCCGCGCCACGTACCGGCGCCAAGAGCTCGCGGACTTGCTCTACGCTCGGCTCGCCGATGCCGCCGGAGTGGTTGGGGTGTACGATGACCTGGTGGCCATCGAACGAGCGCGCGGTAACGAAGCCGCCGTGACCGAGTTGCTCGAACAGCTCGCGTTGTCGCAGCCGCTTTCGCCCGCCGCCGCGGAGCAGGAAGCCTGGATTCACTTCGCGGTGGACGACCGCGCGGGCGTCGAGGCGGCGGTTGACCGGGCTCTGGCGCTCGCGCCCGGCTCGGCGGAGTTGCTCGCGCTTCGTGCGGAGTTCGCCCTCGCTTGGGGCGACACCAGCGGCGCGGCGGATGCGTTGGAGAGCGCCCTCGCGCGCCGGCCGCAAGACCAAAGCCTGCGCGACTTGTTGCAGCGCATCGCGCCCTCCGGCGATCGGTTCTTCGAAGAATACCGGCTGTCGAACGATGAGATTCTGGCGCTGCGCCCCGATGAGAACTCCGACGCTGCGTACACGACGCTGCTGAACCAGCAGGCGACGCGGGTGTTCCCCAACGGCCTCGCGACGCGCTGGGTGCAGCGCGCGTTCGACGTCCACACCCGCAGCGGTGCAGACGCACTGCGTTCGCTGCAGCTCGGCTACACGCCGGACGCCGAGCTCGTGGAGGTGCTGTCGGTGAACGTGGTGAAGCCGGACGGTCGCGTGCTCGAGGTGTTCGACTCCAACGACTACGGGAGCGGCTCGGGTCCGTCGTCGATCTACTACGACGTTCACGCGCGCGTGCTCGCGTTCATGAATCTCGAGGTCGGCGACGTGCTCATCTACGAGTACACCCTCGCCGACGTCGCGTATCAGAACATGTTCGACGACTACTTCGGCGACATGTGGTTCGTGGAGGACAACGTGCCGCAGCGCCG
>CBDUJZ010000060.1:0-27497 GCA_965367675.1 uncultured Myxococcales bacterium
CGCCGTGGACATCGACGCCGTGGACATCGACGCCGTGGACATCGACGCCGTGGACATCGACGCCGTGGACGCAGAGTCAGACGCCGCCGACGCGACGCCCTGTCCCGACATGGACGAAGACTCGCACACCGACATCGCCTGCGGCGGCACAGACTGTAACGACAACGATCCCACCATTCACCCCGGCGCCACCGAACGCTGTGATGGTGTCGACAACGACTGCGACGGCAGCGTGGACTTTGGGCAGGGGCTGACCGGCGCCGACTGCAGCTCGAGCACAGAATGCTGCGACGGCGTATGCAACAGCGCCGGTACCTGTGAAGAGGCCCCTCGGCTGTGCGAAGCGCTCGGAGCGGTTTGCGCTTCGTCCGCGGAGTGCTGCTCGAGCCGCTGCCAAGACGGCGTGTGTGCGTCCGGTGGATTATGCGAAGAGCACGGCGCCGCGTGTGTTCAGGCGATCGACTGCTGCTCCACCGGTTGTGTGGACGGGATTTGTGATGCCGCGAGCAGCTGTGCATCGGCCGGCGCTGCCTGCACCGCAGACGCGGGGTGTTGCGGCGACAGCTGCGTGGACGGCGTGTGCGCGTCCGCCGGGTGTTCGTCGACCGGCGAGGCGTGCGGTGGAAACGGCGCGTGCTGCTCGCGAACATGCGTGGACGGGACGTGCGCGAGCACCGGACTTTGCCGCCCGCAAGGCGACGTGTGCGACGACGGCGCCGATTGCTGCACCGGCATCTGCGACGGCGGCCGCTGCCTGGAGCTGGGTGCGTGCCTCACGGTCGGCGAGCCGTGCACCGGAACCCGTGAGTGCTGCAGCAACCGGTGTGTCGATGTGGGAACGGGCGTCCAGGTCTGTCAGTACCTGAGCGGCTGCCGCCCGATCGGCGAGGTGTGCACCACCATCACCGAGGACAGCCTGGAGTGCTGCAGCGGCTCCTGCGCCGCCGACAGCTCCGGCGTGCCGCGCTGCGTGAACACCCCCGGATGCCAAGAGGCCGGCGAGGTCTGTGGCGAAGGCGCGTCGAACAACTGCTGTGACAACGAAGGCGTCGGTGGGGGCGGAAGACTGTACTGCATGCCCGCCGACGATGGCGTCGGACGGTGCTTCGACAGCGCGTCCGGCGTGTGCCGCGACGATGGCGAGCCGTGCTCGTTGGCGGCCACGTGTTGCTCCGGGCTGTGCCTGCCAGGCGACGACGGCGCCCTCACCTGCGGCGGCACATCGTGCGCCAACCCTGGAGAATTCTGCGACGAAGCGGGTGATTGCTGCGACGCTGGCGGGGGATGCAATGCGCTCGATCGCTGCGGTACTTTGTGCCTGCCCGACGGCGACTCCTGCGCCGTCGACGACGACTGCTGTACACTCGCGTGCAGCGACGGAACCTGCGGCGGCGTCGCGTGCGTAGCGGCCGAAGGTCTGTGCGTCACAGACGACGATTGCTGCGACGCAGGCACCGGGTGCAACTCCCGAAACCGGTGCGCGACGGAGCCGACAACCTGCGCCCCAGACGCCAGCGTCTGTCTGGACGACACCGACTGCTGCTCAGGCGAGTGCACGGACGGAACCTGCCAATCTCCCACCAGCTGCACAACCGACGGCGGCGTCTGCGCGGGCGACACCGACTGCTGCGAAGGGACGTGCGCGGACGGGTTCTGCGACTCGCCGCCCCAGTGCGAAGAGTTCCTTCCGTGCTTCTACGACGTGGATTGTTGCTCGGGCAGATGTCTCCGCGACGGTAGCTGTGGGGCGCCCTGCCAGCCGCTCGACGCAGCGTGTACCGCGTCGAGTGACTGCTGCTCATCGTATTGTGGACTCGACGGCGCCTGCGCGTTCGCCCCGTAGGCCCGGCGACCGGCGCCCGCCAACACAAAGGTTCGAATAATCTGGCGCGGCGCACGTCCAACCCAACGTGCGCGCGGAAGCCTAGCCTCCGGTGTGGTAGCGTACGCAGACCCATCACTCCCGCCGCCAAGCGCCATGAAACTCACGCCTGTTGCCGTCCTCGCCCTCTCCGCCACCGCCGTGTTTGGTTGCGAAGAAGGGTTCTTCGCGAACGACGCCGGGTTCTCCCTCGACGGCGGCGCTGACAGCACCGGTGGGGCCGACGTCGGCGGCTCGGACACGCTCGGTTCAGACGCGCTCGGCTCGGATGTATCCCCCGGCACCTGCGCGCCCGAGCTCAACGACCTCTCCGGGTGGCCATCGAGCGTGCAAGTCCTCGCCCTGGACACCCGCGTAGACGGGCAAACCACCGCCAGCGGCAACATCAGCACCGGCCAGTGCACGGACTTGGACTTCGCCGAGGACAGCGCCATCGCCTGCTTCCCGGGCACCCAGTTCGACGACTTCGAAGGCAACCAAGTGTTCTTCGCGCTCGCCGAGCCCCTGCGCCCCGACTCGATCCTCAAGATCACGATGACGCCGACCGACGGCGCCGACCTGCACATCTACGGCTACCGCTCGAACACCGACCGCTTCAACGTCCCGCCTGCGGTCACCTCCGTGGGCGCGTGCGAGGCCGGCTACTCGCCGAACGAACGTAGCGTGCCGGAGACCATCGAGTTCCAGAACCCAGGCACCCGCGAGCACAACGTGTTCTTCGCCGTCGCGGGCCCCACCGGCGTCACCGCCGGCGCGTTCGATATCCTCGTCGAAGTCGACGTGTACGAACCCAACTGCCCCGAGTCACTGCCCGGCCAAACCTACACATCATGGCCCAGCAACGTGAACTTGGTAGCCGACAACAGCGCCGCGCTGTTCCCCTACGAAGGCAACCTCGCCGACGGTCAGTGCACCAACGTCGACTTCGCGGAAGACAGCGCCAACGCCTGCTTCCCGGCCACCGACTTCGACCAGTTCACCGGCAACCACGTCTTCTACGCCCTCGACCCGCCGCTGCCAGCCAACCACGACGTGACTATTAGCGTGAACGGCGACGCCAACGTCAGCGTGTGGGGCTACCAAACCAGCGCCTCCACGTTCCAAGTCCCGCCCATGGTCGCCAACGTCGGCATCTGCGAATACGGGCTCGGCACCAACACCGCCGACATCGAGTTCCGCAACCCCGGCACGTCCGCGCAAAACGTGTTCTTCGCGGTGGCGGGAGCGGAGGGCATCACCAGCGGCGACTACGAGCTGAGTGTGATCGTCACCCCGCAATAGCCGCGCACCTCACCCCTCGAACAGCGCCAGCACCGACTCCGGCGGGCGCCCGATCTTCGCCCGCTCGCCCACGATCACGATCGGCCGCTCGATCAACCGCGGATGCGCCGCCATCGCGTCGAACAACGCGTCGTCGCTGGCGTCCTTCGTCAGCCCAAGCTCCGCGAACACCGCCTCCCCCGTGCGCATCATGCCGACCACCGGGCCGCCGAGCATCGCGTGGACCTCTACAATGCGCGCGCGCGATGGTGCCGCGTCCAGGTAGCGGGTCTGCTTGGTCGCCGGGTCACGCTCCAGCACGAGCGCCAGCGTTGCGCGGGATTTGGAGCACTTCGGGTTATGCCAGATTTCGGTCATCTCGACCTCCTATGGGGAATAGTATATCCATCGGACGGGTTCGTTTACGTACCTTTGTGGGTTGCGTCCGCCGGAGCTCCGTACCACCGTACGGCGGCCTGGGCACATGCGACGCGCCCTTCCTAACTCCTCAGCCCGTGCCACTTCATGACACACGTTCGGATTCCGCTGTTCGCCTCGCTCCTCGCCCTCACGCTGTTCGCCTGCGGTGGCAGCCAATCGGCCGATCACGGCACCATCACGGGCATGAGCGCAGTACACAACGCCGAGCTGTGCGAGCACGAGGTTCCGGCCGAGGTGTGCACACGATGCCACCCCGAACTCGAGGCCGGCTTCCGCGCGGCGAACGACTGGTGTGGACCGCACTCCATCCCCGAGTCGCAGTGCCACCGCTGCCACCCCGACCTGAACTTCGACCCCCTCCCGGAGCTCGCGCCCGACGCGGACATGCACGACCTGAGCACCGAAGAGGCCCTCGAAGGCCTGGCCGCTCACGCTGTCCCCGGCAAAGTGACCGTCTTCGACTTTAGCGCCGCCTGGTGCGCGCCCTGCCGCAACCTCGAAGCCCACCTTCGCACACGGCTCGGCACCGACGACGCACTCGCCGTGCGCAAAATCGATGTCGGTGACTGGGAAGGCCCCGTCGTCGACCGCTACATGAGCGACGTCGCCGGACTGCCGTACGTGATCGTCTTCGGCCCCAACGGCGAGCGCGTCGGCGACATGTCGCAGTTCGAGCCCGCCGAGATTGACACCCTGATCGACGAAGCTGCCGGTCAATGAGACTCCGCGCGTTCAGCATTGCAGCCAATCTTCGAGCGTTCAGCTTCGCAGCCAATCTTCGAGCGTTCAGCTTCGCAGCCGTAGCTGCCGCCGCCGTCATGCTCGCCCCGCAGGTCGCAAACGCCTGCGCGGGATGCCGGAACCCGAACCTCCCCATGGGACGGTCCGACGCCGGCCCCATGCCGCCCGGCTCACTCGTGCTCAGCACAACGCTCACCGGAACCGCCGTCGACGTGAGCCACCCGGCCGGCTGTGAGGACCTGCTCAACTGTGACGAAGTGCCCGTGCAACCGGCGCACTCGCATGAGCTGTTCATGGTGCCCATCGAGCTCCGACCCGTGCTCGCCTGGGGCATCACCGATACCTGGAGCATGGACGTGCAGCTGCCGTTCCGAGTGGTCCACGTGTCCGCCGACTACCAAACGCCGGACGGCCAGCACTACGACCCCATCGACGCCAACATCCACCACCGCACCGAGACGCTCGTCGGCCTCGGTGACGGCCAACTCGGCGCGCGCGCCGCGTTCCGCGCCGGTGAGTGGTGGATCACCCCCCGCGTGGGCGTCACCCTCCCGTTCGGCAGCACCGAAGAAGACCCGTACGCCGCCGGCGACGACGGCATCGCGCACCAGCACGTGCAGTTCGGAACCGGCACGTTCGACCCCGTGCTCAGCCTCGACGTCTCCCGCGGATTCCCGCGCATGCAGTGGGCGTTCTACGGCCAGGTGCAACACTCGCTGTACCAAAGCCGGCGCGGCTTCCAAGGCCCCACGCGCGGCTCCGTCGGCGTGTCCGGCGGATGGAAAGCGCCCGCACACCCCGTCGTACTCTCGCTCGGCCTTGAAGGCGCATTCGAGGGCCCCGAGCGTTGGGGTGGCGAAGTGTACACCGAGGAGCTCCAAGGCCGACAAGAGCTCATGGTCGTGCCGCGCGTCGCGTGGACCAAAGGCATCACGACGCTCAGCATGGACGTGCGCGTTGTCGTGTTCCGCCGCCTCGTCGAAGGTGGCGACCAACCCGGCGAGATGACCGCACCCGTCATCCTCACGCTCGGCGGAAGCTGGGGCCTGCGCAGCGGTTCATAGCCGCCCCGTAGCTACAGCCCCTCGCCCCCAATGCGATGCTTCGGGTTCGCGGCATCGATCGCAGCCTTGTCGGCGGCCTCACGGCGCTCGCTATAGCGGTCGACCAAGAAGTCCCGGACATCGCGCGTGAGGATGGTGAACTTGTACAGTTCCTCCATCACGTCGACGATCCGATTGCGAAACGGCGAGTCCTTCATGGTGCCGTCGTCGTTGAACTCTTGGTACGCCTTCGCCACCGACGATTGGTTCGGAATCGTCAGCATGCGCATCCAGCGACCGAGCACGCGCAGCGTGTTGACCACGTTGAACGACTGCGACCCGCCACACACCTGCATCACCGCGAGCGTGCGCCCCTGGGTCGGGCGAACGGCGCCCATCGACAGCGGGATCCAGTCGATCTGGTTCTTGAATACGCCGGTGATGGTGCCATGCATCTCAGGGCACGACCACACCTGACCCTCGGACCAAATGCTGAGCTCGCGCAGCCGCTGAACCTCCGGATGGTCCTCCAAACCGGGCGCCTTGATCGGCAGGTTCGCCGGATTAAAGAAGCGCACCTCCGCGCCGATGTCTTCCAGAATCCGTCCGGCCTCTTCCGCTGCCAATCGGCTGAACGAACGCTCGCGTAACGACCCGTAAAGAATCAGGATTTTCGGTGGATCGTCGCGCAGCGCGTTCACCGGAAAAACAGGGCGCGCCAAGGGCGGTGGGAGGGTCTCGCTCATTTCCAGTTCTCCTTTCGGGTCAGATCAGCGGCGCGTAGCCCCTCGATCCGGTTGATGATCGCATCACGAGCCGCGCGGAACCTATCCAGCGTCGCCTCCTCGTCTCCATCGTGGCCCGCCGGATCGGGGAGCGGCCAACGCACGTGCGCGCCCTCGCCCAAGTACACCGGACACACCTCCTCGGCGCATAACGTGATGACCACGTCCACCTGGCTGCCTTTGATCTCGGACACCGGCTTGGAGCGCTGCCCGCGAATGTCCCAGCCGAGTTCGTCCATCACGCGCACCGCGAACGGGTTCACGCTCGAAGGCTTCGAGCCTGCCGACTGCACAAAGAACCCGTCGTCGAGCAGATTGCGCGCGATCCCTTCGGCCATCTGAGAGCGTGCCGAATTGGCGACGCACATGAACAACACCCCAACTCGTCTCATCCCACGCTCGCTCGAGAGGACGACGCGGCAAACCAATGCCGAGTCCGACGCGAGAAGCCGACCAACGCCAACATCACAGGCACCTCGATGAGGACGCCCACGACGGTCGCGAGGGCAGCGCCCGACGACAATCCGAACAGGCTGACCGCAACCGCGACCGCCAGCTCAAAGAAATTCGATGTACCGATCAGCGCCGCCGGCGCCGCAACATCGTGCGGAAGCTTGAGCCAACGCGCCGCCGCATACGCGATCGCGAAGATGCCCACGCTCTGAATCAGCAACGGAATCGCGATCAACAGCACCCGACCCGGGCGTGCCAGAATCGTCTCCGCCTGGAAACCAAACAACAGCACCACCGTGAGCAGCAAGCCCACGATCGACAGGGGCTTCAACTGCGCGCCGAGCTTCTCAATACGCTCCGCGACCAACACCCGTTGCGTCATGATGCCAGCCGCCAGCGGTACGACAACGAACGCCAACACCGCGAATATCAAGGTGTTCCACGGTACCTCGAGGTCGGTCACGCCGAGCAACAGCCCCGCGATGGGCGCGAACGCGAACACCATGATCAGGTCGTTCACCGACACCTGCACCAACGTGTAGTTCGCATCCCCATCGACCAGCTGACTCCACACGAACACCATCGCCGTGCACGGCGCGACGCCGAGCAGAATCATGCCCGCGATGTACTCCTGCGCGTCCGCCTCCGGCACCGCGTCGCCCACCACAAACCGGAAGAAAAACACCGCGATCGCCGCCATCGTAAACGGCTTGATCAACCAATTCACCACCAGCGTCAGCACGATACCGCGCGGCGAACGCCGAACGTCGCTGAGGCAATCCGGGCTCACCTTGAGCATCATCGGATACACCATGAGCCAGATCAGCGGCGCGATCACCAAGTTCACGCTCGCCCACTGCATCGCCGCGATCGACTCAAACAAAGGCGGAATCCAGACGCCCAATGCGACGCCCGCCAAGATGGCCAGCGCCACCCAAATCGACAGATAGCGCTCAAACAATCCCATCAAAGACTCCCTGCGACGTAGACCGCCGCGTTCCGCACCAGTTTCTTCATACCGTTCGCGCCGACGCTCACGATGACGTTCACTGCGACGCTCATAGCGAGGCCACCAACGTCTGAAGCGCCAAAACCGCCGCCGGCTCCACGCAATAACAAGTCCGTGGCCCCGAAATCTCGCCCCGGATCAGGCCCGCAGCCTTCAGCTTCTTCAAGTGCTCCGACACCGTGGACTGCGCCAGCGGGAGCTCCTCCACGATCTCGCCGCACACGCACGCCTCACGCGCGATCAACAGCCGAAGAATCGCGATCCGGGCCGGGTGCCCGAGCGCCTTCGCAAACGTCGCCAGAAGCGCATCGCCCTCCGCGGTCCCCGCTTCGGGCCATGCGGACGCCCCCTCGGGAGGACAGCAAGCGGCAGACTCTTTCGGTGACTCGATCATTCCATCGCCATATTACGATGAACCCGCCAAGACAACCTACACGTCACCGTTTCGAATCCGATCCGCACGCCGGGCATCCTTACCCGCGGCCCACCCCTTCGAGAGCACGTGTGAACGCTTCCCACCTTTGGATCGCCATGGCGATCTACGGCGCTGCCATGCTCGCCCTGTCGCCCACCGCGCGAAAGACCGGCGAGTTCTTCGCCGCCCGTGGGCGCGACGGACGCGACATCGGCACCGGCATGCTCATCGGCACCGTGGTCATCTCGTGGATCTTCGCCAAATCGATCACCAACGCCGCGAACCTCGCGGAGACCTACGGCTTCGTCGGCGCCGTGGCCTACGGCGGCTGGTACCTCTCCATCCCCGTCGCCGGCGTGGTCCTGTACCGCATTCGCCGAAGCTCCGGCGCGCAGAGCGTCGCGGACTTCCTACGCGGTAAGTACGGCCGCGCGGCCACCGGCGCGTTCACGATCGTGATCCTGCTACGTTTGTTCAACGAGGTGTGGTCGAACACCGCCGTAGTCGGCTCATACTTCGGCGTCGCGGGCTCGCTGCCCTACTTCGCATCGGCGCTCGTTTTCTCTTTAATCACAATGACCTACAGCCTGCGCGGCGGCATGCGTAGCTCGGTCATCACCGACGCGTTACAGCTCGGTTTCGCGCTGTTCCTGCTCGTGTTTGTACTCGCGCTCATCGTGCCCAGCTCCGGCTCCGTCGCGCTGCTCACCTCGGGCGAGTGGACCCTCGCCGGCGGCGTCGACCTGCTGCTCGTCGCCCTCCTGCAGTCGTTCAGCTACCCATTCCATGACCCCGTCCTCACCGACCGCGCGTTCATCACGTCGCCCAAGCGCATGCTCCGCGGCTACCTCATCGCCGGCGCCATCGCCTTCGCGTTCATCGTCACATTCGGCCTCGTCGGCGTGCACGGACACCTGGCCGGGATCGTGGCCGAGCAAGACGCACCACTCAAAGTCGCCGCGGCCTTCGGCGTGGGCACCCTCGCGGTCATGAGCGTGCTGATGATGGTCTCCGCCGGCAGCACGCTCGACTCCACCCTCAGCGCGTTCAGCCGCATCGCCGCCGTCGACGTCGCCAACGCGACACACGCCCCGCGCGCCATCCGCATCGGGCGCTGGGCCATGCTCATCGCCATCGTGCTCGGCTCCATCCCCCTGTTCGCCGGCGCGACCATCATCTCGGCGACCACCGTAAGCGGGACCATGGTGCTCGGGCTCGCGCCCATCTTCCTGCTCCACGCCTGGCGGCGACCCGGCCCGTGGGCTTTTCACCTGTCCTTCTGGCTCGGGCTCGCCGTCGGAATCGCCTACGCCGCCCAGTCGCTTCCGAGCCAGATCGCGCTCGGCGACGGGCCCTACGCCGGCTTGCTCGGCGCCAACGTGTACGGCACCGTCCTCGTGTTCCTCGGCTACGCGATCGGCGCGTGGCTCGACGGACGCGCTACCCGTGCAGCGCCGACGCGTGATGCGCGAAGTGGTCCCCGATGAACGACGCGATAAAGTAGTACGAGTGATCGTACCCAGGCTGCATGCGCAGCGTCACCGGGTGCCCGAACTCCGCGCAAACCGCGGTCAATCGCTCCGGCTGAAGCTGCTCGGCCAAGAACCCGTCCGCGTCGCCTTGGTCGATCAGAATCGGCAGCCGCTGCTCCGCTGTACGCACCAACTCGCACGCATCCCACGCGGCCCACTCCGACGGATCCGGCCCCAGGTATGCCCCCAGCGCCTTGTGTCCCCAGGGGACCTGCGACGGCGCCACGATCGGCGAGAACGCGGACACGCTGCGGTAACGCCCTGGGTTCTTGAGCGCCACGATCAGCGCGCCGTGGCCACCCATCGAGTGCCCAAACACCGACCGTACATCGGTCGCCGGGAAGTGCGCTTCGATGAGCGCCGGCAGCTCGTCCACCACGTAGTCATACATGCGAAAGTGCTTCGCCCACGGCTCCTGCGTCGCGTTCACATAGAACCCCG
This sequence comes from uncultured Myxococcales bacterium, assembly GCA_965367675.1. GTDB lineage: Bacteria > Myxococcota_A > Bradymonadia > REDH01 > REDH01 > CBDUJZ01. Next base: position 10,003 of record CBDUJZ010000060.1, read on the forward strand.
CGCCCTGCCCCAGATCGTACGCGTCATCGTCGGGCACGCCTTCGCCGCGCGGGCTCGTGTCCGGCGCAACCACCATAATGCCGCGGTCGGCCGCATAGCGCTGCGCGCCCGCCTTGGTGGTGAAATTCTGCTCCGTACAGGTGAGCCCGCTGAGCCAGTACAGCACCGGAACCGGGCCGTCGGCCGCCTGCGGTGGGATGTACACAGAGAAGCGCGCGGTGGTGCCGCCGAGGGCCGCCGAGGTGTGCTCCCACACCTCTTGGCGACCGTCGAAGCAGACCTTGGACTCGACCTTCACGAGCCCAGTGTCCGGCGTGTTGTCTCCAATCGTGTCGCCCATCAGAAGTGGATGACCGTGCGGATCGACTTGCCTTCGTGCATCAGGTCGAACGCCTTGTTGATGTCCTCAAGCGGCATCGTGTGCGTGATGAAGGGGTCCAGGTCGAGGCCACCGCTCATCGAGTCTTCCACCATGCCCGGGAGCTCGGTGCGACCGCGAACGCCGCCGAACGCGCTGCCGCGCCACACGCGACCGGTCACCAGCTGGAACGGGCGCGTGGTGATGTGCTGACCCGCGCCAGCCACGCCGATGATGATGCTCTCGCCCCACCCCTTGTGGCAGCATTCGAGCGCCGAACGCATCACGTCTACGTTGCCGATGCACTCAAAGCTGAAGTCGACGCCGCCGTCGGTCAGGTCCACGATCACGTCCTGAATTGGCGCGTCGTGGTCCTTCGGGTTGACCACGTCCGTGGCGCCGAGCTCCTTGGCGAGCTTGAACTTGTCGGGGTTGATGTCGACCGCGACGATGCGCGAGGCGCCGGCTTGCTTGGCGCCCATGATGACCGCCAGGCCGATGCCGCCGAGCCCGAACACCGCGACGGTGTCGCCGGCCTGCACCTTGGCGGTGTTGTGGACCGCGCCGATGCCGGTGGTGACGCCGCATCCGAGCAGGCACACCTTCTCCAGGGGCGCCGTCTGGTTGATCTTGGCGAGCGAGATCTCCGGCACGACCGTGTACTCGCTGAACGTGCTCGTCCCCATGTAGTGGTACAGCGGCTTGCCCTCGAACGAGAACCGCGTGGTTCCGTCGGGCATCAAGCCCTTGCCCTGCGTGGCGCGGACGGCCTGACACAGGTTCGTCTTGCCGGATTTGCAGAACTTACAGACCCGGCACTCGGCCGTGTACAGCGGGATCACGTGGTCATCGACGGCCAGGCTGGTCACGCCCTCGCCGACCTGCACGACAACGCCCGCGCCCTCGTGACCGAGCACGGACGGGAAGATGCCCTCCGGGTCGTCGCCGCTGAGCGTGAACGCGTCGGTGTGGCAGACGCCGGTGTGCGTGATTCGAACCAACACTTCGCCAGCCTTGGGCGGGGCGACGTCGATCTCAACGATCTCGAGGGGTTTTCCAGCGGCGAAAGCGACGGCGGCGCGGCTCTTAATCATGCAGAACTCCAAGGGTGGGCCGCTTACGCGGCGGCTGATGGTGGGGACGGTTGCGGCGCGGCCCCCCTGAGGTGGGCCGCAGCGGCGGAAAAACGGAATCGCGCGCTCCCTACTTCAGGTAGGTGCGCAAGAGGTCGCTGACTTCGTCGACGGCGGCGGTGCGCTGCGCCAGCGTGATGTCGCCCATCGCGAGGGTTTCGCGCATGTGGGACTCCAGCACTTGGCGCATGAGCCCGGTCACAGCGCCGCGCACGGCGGCGATCTGTTGCAGCACGTCGCCACACTCGACGCCCTCGATGAGGGCCGTTTCGAGCGCGCTCAGCTGCCCTTTCAGGCGGCGAACACGCGCCAGGACGCGTTTCTTTTCTTGTGGTGTGTGAGGCATCGGCTCTGCCAAATAGTATACTGGGGGATAGTATAATCGCACCACATGCGCAACCGCTGACGCACGGCGAGGGTTCGACACCGCCGGCGTTCGATTCGCGCCCGCCGCGCGAGATCGGCGGCCCACGCCTGGCCCGGGGTCCTAGGCGTCCAAACTACCGACAATGTCGCCCTGCCGCGCCCACGCTCGCCAGCGGCCCCCCAACCGCAGCAGCAACACAGTGCTGACCGACCGCCAACGGATCACCAGCGGCATGCCGACGGGTAAGCGGATGTAGGAAACGCTCTAGATCACAGTGCCGGAAGTGATATGACAGGGGACTCCCCACTGAGAAGCACGCCATGAAATCCCCCACGTCTTTCGTCGTTCGCCCGCTTTTGGGGCTTATCCTGCTCGCCGCGCATGCCAGCGGTTGCGGTGATGAGGAGTCGCCGACCGACACCGGCGTGGCGGACACCAGCGACGTCGCGGACACCACACAAGGCGATGTCGCCACCGACGTGCCCGACGACGTGCCCGACGACGTGGCGCCCGACGTCCCCGACGTGGGCCAAGACGTTCAAGCCGACACCGACGACGCGGCGGACGATGTCGCGGTCGAAGACACCGCGGAGACGGGCGACGACGCACCCGACGTGCCCGCGGATGACGAGCCGCCGACCGTCGCGTTCACCGCGCCGGCCAGTGGAGATACCGTCGCCGGAGCCACCGAGCTCACGGTCGACGCCAACGACAACATCGGCGTGACCAGCGTCGAGTTCTTCGCCAACGGCATCACGCTCGGCCAAATCGACGCCGCGCCGTTCGCGATCGACTGGGACCCGACCGGCCTGCCGTCCGGCGCATACACGCTCAGCGCCGTCGCCTCCGACGCCGCAGGAAACGACGGGACGGCGGAAGTCGCGGTCACCTACGAGGAGCCCTGCTCCGGTGCTGGCGACTGCCCGCCCACCGAGCTCGCCATCCTGTCGCCGCTCGCGGGCGCGTCCGTCTGCAGCCCCGTTGAGTTCAACGTGGACTTCGGCTCCCGCACCGACATCGAAACCGTCTCGCTCGCCATCGACGGCGCCGTCATCGACGAGTTCTCGGCGCCCTTCGAAGGCACCTGGGACGCAGCCGGCATCGAGGACGGCACGTACACCGTACGCGTGACCGCCGTGACCACCGCCGGCCTGAGCGCGTTCACCGACGTCGAGATCACGCTCGCCAACGACGGCGAGGTTTGCAGCTCCCCCGCGCCCACCGTGCGCTTCACCGCTCCGGCGCCCAACGCGTTCGCCGTCGGCGTGATGTCCTTCGTCGCTGAGGCGACCGACGAAATCGGCGTCGCGAACGTGGCGTTCTTCATCGACAGCCGCGACTTCGGCGTCGACAGCGCCGCCCCCTACTCGTTCGACCTCAGCGCCCGCGCGCTCTCCGAGGGTACGCACACGCTGCGCGCCGTCGCCACCAACGTCCGCGGCCGCTCCGCGCAGACCAGCCAGCCGCTGCGCGTAGACCGCACGCCCCCCAACATCGAGATCACCGCGCCCGTCGGCGCCACCAGCGCGACCGAGATCGCCCTCTCCGCGAACGCGGACGACCTCAGCGGAATCGACCGCGTTGAGTGGTATCTCGAAGACACCACGCTGACGCTCGACGTCGACGACGACAACGTGGTCACCTCGATCTCCGGCACCCCCTTCCTGGTCAACGCCGAAGCCCCCTACTCCGGTACGCTCACCGTCTCCGACCTCCCCGTCGGCGCCTACCGCGTTGTCGCTGTCGCTTACGACGGCGTCGGCCAAGCCCGCGCCGCGTTCGGCGACTTCCGCGTCGACACCCCGCCCACCATCACGTTGGTGAGCCCCGCCGCGGGCACGTTGTTCGAAGGCCCCGCGCCGGTCACCGTCTTCGTCAACGACGACGGACGCTCCGTGCTCGTCGAGCTGCTCGGCGGCGCCGAAGCCTCCAGCGAGACCGTCACCAGCACCACGAGCGTCGCCCAGTCCGTGACCCTCCCGTGGACGCCCAACTTTGCGTTCGGCCCCCAGACCATCACCGTCCGCGCCACCGACTCTGGCGGCAACGTGACCACGGCCACGCTCGAAATCACCGTCGACCACCCGCTGCAGATCGGCCTCGAGACCTGCATCGGCGAAGTCTGCAGCCCGGCCGCCGAAGGCGCAGTCCTGCGCGGTCCCATCCGCGTGGTCGCCACCCCGGCCGATGACTCCTCCGAGATCACCGAGACCCGCTTCTTCGTCACCAGCTCCGAGACCGCGGTCGTCACGAGCGCCCCGTGGGAGTGGCTGTGGCAAACCGCCGAGTACGAAGAAGGCGTGTACCGACTTCGGGCGACGGCGCGCAACGCGGCGGGCGACTCCGTCGAAGCCTTCGTGAACGTGCAAGTGGAGAACTGTGCGGGCGGAGACTCCGACTCCGACGGCATCGCCGACGAATGTGACCTCTGCCCGTTCGACCCGCTCAACGACGGCGACGGTGATGGCGTCTGTGGCGACCTCGACCTCTGCATCGGGTTCGACGACCGCAACGACGCCGACGTCGACGGTATCCCCGACGGCTGCGACATCTGCCCCAACGACCCCGATAACGACGACGACAGCGACGGACGCTGCGCCGACGAAGACGTCTGTCCCGACTTCGACGACAGCATCGACGAGGACAACGACCGCCTGCCCGACGCCTGTGACCCGTGCCTCGGCGACGCGTTCAACGACGCCGACGGCGACGGCGTGTGCTCCTCCGTCGACCGCTGCTTCGGCTTCGACGACAGCATCGACGCCGACGCCGACGGGGAGCCCGACCTCTGCGATGAGTGCCCGAACGACGCCGACAACGACATCGACGGTGACGGAATCTGCGGCGATGTCGACATCTGCCCGCTCCAGGACAACGCCATCGACCGCGACGGCGACGGCATCCCCGACCTGTGCGACGCCTGCCCGATCGACCGCCTCAACGACGCCGACGGTGACGGAAACTGCGCCAACGAAGACCTCTGCTTCGACTTCGACGACCGCATCGATGCCGACGCCGACGGCATCCCCGACGCCTGCGACATCTGCCCGTTCGACCCGAACGACGACGACGACAACGACGGCGTCTGCGGCGACGTCGACGTCTGCCCCGGCTTCTACGACACCGTCGACACCGATGGCGACGGCGTCGCCAACGGCTGCGACGTCTGCCCGTTCGACCCGCTCAACGACGCCGACAGCGACGGCGTGTGCGGTAACCTCGACCGCTGCCCCGGCGGAGACGACCGCATCGACTCCGACTCCGATGGCCTCCCCGACGCGTGTGATGCCTGCCCGAACGACCCGGACAACGACATCGACGGCGACGGCGCCTGCGGTGACGTCGACATCTGCCCGGGCTTCAACGACAACATCGACACCGACCTCGACGGCACGCCCAACGCCTGTGACGAGTGCCCCTACGACCCGCTCGACGACGAGGACGACGACGGCGTCTGCGGAGACGTGGACGACTGCGAAGGCAGCGACCTCGACGACATGGACAACGATGACATCCCGGACTCCTGCGACGCGTGCCCGCTCGACCCGCTCAACGACATCGACGGCGACAGCGTCTGCGGCGACGTCGACGTCTGCCCCGATGGCGACGACACCATCAATGGCGACGGCGACCTGTTCCCGGACGACTGCGACATCTGCCCCCGCGACGCGTTCAACGACGAGGACGACGACGGCGTCTGCGGCAACGTGGACCGGTGCCGAGGCGAAGACGACCGGCTCGACATGGACGAGGACGGACAGCCCGACGGCTGCGACATCTGCCCCAACGACCCGCTCGACGACGAGGACCTCGACGGCGTCTGCGGCGACGTGGACCTCTGCCCGGACTTCCCCGACTACATCGACCGTGACGGCGACTTGATCCCGGATCTCTGCGACTCGTGCCCCGACGATACGGAGAACGACGACGACGAGGACGGCGTCTGTGGCTCGCTCGATATCTGCCCCGGCTTCGACGACAACGTCGACTCCGACTCGGACGGCCTGCCCGACGGATGCGATGTCTGCCCCGACGACGCCGGAAACGACAGCGATGGCGACGGCGTCTGCGAGGCCGACGACATCTGCTTCGGCGACGACAACATCGACACCGACGCCGACGGCGTTCCCGACGCGTGCGACCTGTGCGAGGGCTTCGACGACGAAGTGGACACCAACGCCAACGGCGTCCCCGACGGCTGCGAGTAACTAGCGCGCCGCCACTTGCGCGCCTAGCCGTCGACGAAACCGCGGCGGTTAGGCGCCTGGGCGGGCCCCACCGAACATGGCCGACGTCTGGTGACCCGTCATCAGCGCCGGCCGAACACGGAACCAACCGGTGATCGCCCAGCGGTCGGCCGTCGTGGGCAGCACAGCGTGCTCTACGTCTTCGCTCCAGAACGCCACCAGCGTCCCACCGAGCGGCTCGATGTCTGAGAACGTCGAGCGGTCGGACCACACGCGCAGCTGACCGCCGTCCGGCTCCGTCCAGTCCTCATTCAAGTACAGCACCGTGGACACCACGCGCCCCGGCTGGTCGCGAAAGCGGTCGCGGTGCCGGTGGTATCCCGCGCCCGGCGGATAGTGCGCCACGTGCCCCTCCCACTCGTACAGCCCCGCGAAGGTCCGCCGGTTGATCGCCACGCGCATCCGGTCCAACCGAGCGAGCCACCGACCGAGCGCGCCGGCGATCTCGGGCTCCAACCACGCGATGTGGTCGCCCCGAATCTCCGGCGCGGCGATGCGGCCTTCGGCCCGCCCCACACCGGCGGCGTGCCAGCCTTCGACCAAGCGCGCAGCACGGCGGAGACGACGAACTTCGTCGGGACGGACGAAGCCAGGGAGAACGGCGATACCGGTCGCTGCCAAGTCGGCGGCCACCAGGTTCACGTGGGAACGGCGGTGTAGCATAAGCACACGCGAACAGGGGCTGCCCCGGGGGCAGGCCAAACCTTGGAGCCATCGCGGAATCTAGTTTGTCCCCCCTCCCCCGACTAGCGAAACCGACGCGCGTGGCGTCGATTCTCGAGCGCACGGAATTGAACCCCGCACGCCGCGGTTGAAACGGCCACCAGCGGATGTGAACCCCTCGCCGATCGACGGCATCAAAGGACGCAGACCGCTACGCTCCCAGACCCGGCTCCCGCATGCCCTTCGCGTCCCTCAACGACCGCCTCACGCCGCGCCACGCGCACGCCGCCGTGCGTATGCTCGCCGGCAGCCTCGCGCTCGGCGTCGCCCTCGTCGCGTGTGTCACCGAGCCCCCCGCGGCGGCCCCCGAATCACCCGTCACACCGATCGTACAGGCGCAAGCCGCGCCGGTGGAGGACGCCAACACGCCAAGCCCCTACTCGCCGTTCGTGGTGCAGCTCACCGGGGGCCAGGTCGAGAACATCTCGTTCAAGGACGTTGGGCTGTCGTTCGGCGACGAAGCTTCCGCCGTCTACGAGGCGATGGCCAACGCCCTGGCCTCCGAGATCGTCGCGGAGTCGGCGCTGCCATGGACGGCGCAGATGACATACGAGCCGGCGGTCATGGACCCCGCCAACCACGTGTTCTGCGGAGATCGCCACGTGTACGTCGACCTGTGGCGCAGCGAGTCGCCGGAGCGATGGGGCTACAGCCTGTGGTCAGGGTGCGGCGAAGAGTCGCAGTTCGCGTGGGAAGAGGTCACCACAGCCGACGCAGCGTGGATGAACAACGTCACACCGGTCGCCCAGGCGATCACCGCCGACCTGTCCGACGCGCACGAAACCGGGTGCTTCGTCCGCACCTGCTGACCCGGCCCAACGCCGGTTAGCCGAATGCGCGTCGCCAGCCGCCAGGAGGTCACACCGCTGGCACGTTCCCGAGAGGCGCTGTAGGAGGCGATTCTACGTCCGATGGGCTCCGCCGCGCGCATCCCCGCTCGCGCTCGCCCGCTCCGCGCCCGCCCGTGTGCCTCCGCATGAACTCGCCGAACAAACCACGCACAAGCATTTTTGACCCAAGCCATCGACGCGCTTCGGTCACCATCCTCACGCTTGTCGGCTTGTCCGCGTTCGAAGGCCTCGCCGTCGTCGCCGCGCTACCAGCGTTTGCGACCGACCTCGGCCACGTGGAGCTGCTCCCGTGGGTCGTCACCGCGTACATGCTCTGCTCCGGCGTCGCGACCGTCGCAGCCGGCGCCATGATCGACGCGATGGGCGTCTCCCGCGTCTTCCGCGGAGCCGTCAGCGCGTTCATCGTCGGCAGCCTCGTGTGCGGCTTCGCCCCCGACATGATCACCTTGGTCGCCGGCCGTACCCTGCAAGGCGCCGGCGCCGGCGCAATCAACGCCGTCGGCCTGAGCGCCATCGGGTTGATCTACCCGCAACGCCTGGTCGGGCGGGCGTTCGCCGCCAACGCCAACGTTTGGGGCGTGATGAGCGTGGCCGGCCCCGCGATCGCCGCCGCCATGCTGAGCTTCGCCTCGTGGCGCTGGCTCTTCCTCATCAACCTCCCGCTCGGCGCCATCGCCCTGACCCTCGGCTGGAGCGTGCTGCCCGGACCGCGACCGACGACCGGGCCAGCGCCGACCACACGGCGCCGCCGTCACGCCTTCGACCTGGCGTTGCTCACCGCCTTCAGCGTCCTCTCGCTGCTCGCCGTCGACGCGATGAACCTCAGCGGCATTCCGTTCGCGCTCGCCGCGCTCGCCGTCGCGTGGTGGCTCATGCGGCGCGCCCGCGGTCGGGCCGACGCGCTGCTCGCGCCCAGGCACGCCATCAGCGCCCCGCTCGGCCCGCTGTCGTGGGGCATCTCCGCGCTGCTGGTCGGCGGCATCGGCACCCAAACCTTCGTCCCCCTGTTCGTCACCGGCGGCCGTGGCGTCGCGACCGCCGACGCCGCCTGGACCGTGCTGTTCTTCGTGCTCGGCTGGACCACCGGCGCGAACATCTCCAGCCGCCTGATGGACCGCCTGCCCACGCGCCAGGTCATCCTGCTCGGCGCGAGCTTGGTGCCCATCACGCTGTTTGGCATCGGCACCGCCGTTCTGCTCAACGCGCCGCTCATCGCCATCTTCGCGCTCCTGCCCTTCGCTGGGATGGGGTGCGGCATGGCCGGAAACTCCGCCGTCACTTGGGTCCGCAGCCTCGTCCGCGACGAAGAACTCGGACGCGCTACGGCAGCCCACCAGTTCATTCGTAACCTCGGTTTCGCGGTCGGAAACGCACTCGTCGGCGCCGTTCTCCTCTTTGTTGTCGGCAGACAAACCGGCGACGTGGACCAGATTCGCGGTATCGGAGCCGAAGGCGCCGGCGCGGTCGAGGTGAGCAGCGAAGTCGCCAGCGCGATCGGCCTCGGCTTCGGATTCGGCGTCCTCGCCGCCGCCACAGTCGCCAGCGTCGGCCTGCTCACCCTGTGGCGCCTGCACCGCGCCCCCGAAGTCGCCGTCCCAGCGCCCTAAACACATACGACACCGGCTCCCCGCAGACGCACAGGCTGGCGCAGACGACGACAAGACTTATCGTCACCGCACGCCTCGCGCCTTTCCCCAAGCGCGGCGCCCCGAACCGTATGAACGCACTCATCACAGGGGGCACCGGCCTCCTCGGTCGCCACCTTCGCCCCGCCCTGTCGAACGTCACCGTCGTCAGCCGGAGCCCCGACCGCAAAGTCCCCAACGCACGGGTCGTCGGCTGGCAACCCACCGAGGAACCCGCACCCGCAGAGGCCTTCGAAGGCGCAGACGTCGTGTTCAACCTCGCCGGTGAACCCATCGCTGACGGACGGTGGACCGCCGACCGCAAGCGCCGAATTCTCGAGAGCCGCGTCATCGGAACCCGAAACCTCGTGGCCGGAATGCGCGCCCTCGACGCGCCGCCCAAGGTGCTCATCTCCGCCTCGGCGGTCGGGTTTTACGGCGACCGCGGTAACAAGGAACTGTCGGAGACGGCCAGCGGAGGCGACGACTTCCTGTCCGACGTGTGCGCCCAATGGGAGCACGAAGCGAAGGCCGCCGAGGCCTTCGGCGTGCGTGTCGTGTGCATCCGCATTGCACTCATCCTCGCTCCCGATGGCGGCGCGCTGAGCAAGATGCTTCCGCCGTTCAAGCTCGGACTCGGCGGACGCCTAGGCTCAGGCAAGCAATGGATGTCCTGGATCCACATGGACGACCTCGTCGGCCTCATGATGCACGCCGCAAACGACCCGTCCATCCACGGCGCGGTCAACGGATGTGCACCCAACCCCGTGCAAAACTCCGCCTTCACCAAGGCGCTGGGCACCGCGCTCAAGCGGCCGACCATCTTCCCAGTGCCCACCCCGGCGCTGCGACTCGCGCTCGGTCAAATGAGCGACGTCCTGCTCGCGTCACAGCGCGCCGTCCCGGACGTCGCACGACGCACGGGCTACGCATTTCAGTACCCCACCATCGACGGCGCGCTCGCGGCTGTCGTCAGCTAAAGAGCTAACCAGTTTGGTCAGTTCTAGCGCACGCAATCGAACACGTGCGCCGGTCGCGCACGTCGCGTCGGAGGAGATCGATGCGCGGAACTCGCTCGTCTCGAGCCAGCGCCATCTGCGCCAGATCCCGGGTGCACCTTGCCGCCGCGACCAACAGACCTAAAGCTCCTGCCCTCACCTCTCCTGCCTCGCGTAACATCATGACACGACTCTCAGTCCTCGAACTCGGCGGCGTCCGAGAAGGCTCCAACCGACGTACCGCCCTGCTCGACGCCGCCTCGCTCGCCCAGCACGTGGAGCAGCTCGGCTACAACCGGTTCTGGGTCGCCGAGCACCACAACATGGCGACCGTCACCACGGCGGCCACCTCCGTGGTCATCGGGCATGTCGCGGCCGCCACATCGACCATCCGCGTCGGCGCCGGCGGCATCATGCTGCCGAACCACGCGCCCTACGTCATCGCCGAGCAGTTCGGCACATTGGAGACGCTCTTCCCCGGACGCATCGACCTCGGCCTCGGACGCGCGCCGGGCACCGACCAGATCACGCTTCGGGCGCTTCGCCGTTCGCCAAACAACTCCGAGAACTTCCCCGGAGATGTGCTCGAGCTGCAGCGATTCCTCGGGCCCGCTGAGAACCAGAAGACCATCGAGGCCGTGCCCGGTTCGGACACCAACGTGCCCCTCTGGATTCTCGGTTCCAGCCTGTTCGGCGCGCAGCTCGCCGCCGAGTTCGGGCTGCCGTACGCCTTCGCGTCCCACTTCGCGCCGCAAGCGCTGGACCAAGCGCTCAAGACCTACCGCGCGCGCTTCAAACCCTCCAAGCAGCTCGACAAGCCCTATGCGATGGTCGGCGTGAACGTGATCGCGGCCGAGACCGACGAACACGCCGAATACTTGGCCACATCGATGCAGATCATGTTCGCGAACATCCTGCGCAACAAGCGCGGCCTGTTCCCCCGACCGGTCGACGACATCACCACCGCCCTCTCGCCCATGGAGCGCGCCGGCGTGGCCAACATGCTGCAATGCTCCGTCGTCGGCGGCCCCGACACGGTCAAGAAGCAACTCGACGCACTCATCGAGCGCACCCAGGCAGACGAGTTCATCGTCGCCACCAACGTGTTCGACCGCGACGCGCGTTTCCGCTCGTTCGAGATCCTCCGAGACGTTCACGGCGCGGCGTAACGAGGCCGACCGGTATCGTGCAAACAGGCAGACGAGGCCCACGCCGGTAATCCGCGCGTGGGCCTTGATCTTTGTCGCGCAAGTAGTCATTCCAACTAAGGAATTTCGCTCAACTCGCGACGCAACGCCGCCGCGCCGACCCGGTCCACCCATGAAGCAGTCCGCCGCCGAACGCCCTGACCCGACCCTGCAACGCAAGGCCGCGATCGTGAACGGCGGCGTCGTCGACCACGCCGGCCGAGTGACCGTCGAGCCCATCCCGAACTTCGACCTCGACCGCACCATCTTCCAAACGCTGGAAGGCGCCGTTCCGCGATTCGTCATGAAGAAGCGCATCGCCAAAGAGGTGCACTTCAACGCCGGCCCGGCACAGGAAATCCAGAAGCGGTACGAGGAAGCCCGCGCGAACGTCGAGCTCCCGAACGTAGACCCCGCCCTGGTGAGCTTCCTCGTCGACGAGTGCGACTTCGACGTCGAACACGCCGAAGGTTCGTTCCTGGACCACCTGTATTTCGGGTTCGAGTACAGCGTGCAGCACTACCCCGCGCACTCGCCGCTCGTCATGTTGCTGCACTCCATCTTGGGCACGGGCACCAACACGTTCGCCATGGAAGCGAGCAAGATTCCACAGCTCCAAGCGCTGATCACCGACTTCGAATGGCGACACGTCGAAGCGTTCCCAAGCCTGCTGCGCCTGCTCTACACCGGCGAGCTCCGCGATGAGCTGCGCGCCAATCAGCACCGCCCCGACGCCATCAAGCAGATCCACTTCCACCGGGTCATCGACAACGCCCCCGTGACCATGCGCGGCGAGGACCTCTGGATCCAACTCAACTACCAGCTCATGCACGTGCTCGACTTCCTGCCGGCAGCCAACTGGGTCGCCCACAAAAGTGACACCTCGTTCGTGCTGTTTCGCGAGCTCTTCGACCTGCTCGGCCGCGCCGGTAAACGCGAAGCACACGTCGACTACACGCCCGCCACCGGCGGCCGCACGCTGGTCGGCGAACGCACCACCCTCGGCACCCGATTGGTCACGCTCATCCCCGAAGCGCTCACCGAAAAGGCAGCGTCGCGCTCCATCCGAAACTTCTCGGCGCGCATCGGCCACTCGCTCGACTACACGATCGACTGGGCCTGACGTCAGCGTGACTCTGGTCGCGCAGACGCGGCGCTGGCGCTAGACGATACCGGCCCGTAGCGCCTCCACCAGGAAGTCGCGAAAGCTGCTGACTTTTCGGGGCAACTGGCCGCTCGACGGGTACAGCATCACGAGGTCTCCGCGTAGCACCGCTGCGTCCGAAAGCGGCACCTCCTCGAGCAGGCCATCGCGCACGTACTCGCGCGCGATAAAACTCGGCAACATCACGATGCCCACCCCATCGCGGGCCAGGTCGCGCGCCATCTGAAAGTCGTCGACCACGAACTGCACCTGGTCCACGCTCAAGTTCAGCAACGGAATCACGCTCGGATGGGCAATCCACGTGTGCTGCTTGTCGCCCATCGTACGCGCCCTCCCGCGGCGCGCGATGTACGACGGAGCCGCGTAAAACCCAGACGTGCTCTTCGCCAATCGCCGCATCGTGAGCGTCGAGTCCTTGGGCGACCCGACCACGGCGCGGATGGCCAAGTCATACCCGTCTCGGTTCAGATCCACGACCTCGCCCGTAAGCCGAATGTCGAAGCGGACGCTCGGATAACGACGCGCGTACGCCCCCAGAAGCGGCGGCAGGACGGCGGTCCCAAAGTCGTGCGGCACCGTCATTCGCAGCATTCCCGAAGGCTCTTCATCGAGCTCCGGCAACTCCACGAGCGCCGCCTGCAGCGCCTTCAGGTGTCCACGCGTTCGCTCGTACAGTTCAACGCCGGCCGTCGAGAGCGACACGTGATGCGTGGTCCGGTGAATGAGCTCCACCTCAAGCAACGACTCCAACTGCGCGATCGAACGACTCACCGTGCCCTTTGCCACCCCCAGCTTGGTGGCCGCTTTCGAGAAGCTCTCCCGCTCCGCGACCGCACAGAACACGACCAGAAGCTGTAGATTCACCCGTGTTGTCATTTTAGAACACCGTGTTCAGAATCGGTCAATTGTTCATCCAGAAGAACGCCATATAGTTCAGGCTCCCTCAAGCAGGCAATCATGCCCACGGAGACCGATGAACGAACCCGCACTGAACAGCTCAGCCTCTCCCTCCAAAGCGCTGCATATCGGCCTCTGGATCATCCAAGCGCTACTCGCTGCGGCCTTCCTCATGGGCGGCGGTATGAAGCTCGCAGCCCCCATCGAGGAGCTGCAAGCGCAGATGCCGTGGGTCGCTGGCGCGATGGGCGGGGCCGTCCGCTTCATCGGCCTCGTCGAGGTGCTTGGCGCACTCGGCCTCATCCTGCCGGCAGCGACGCGCATTCAGCCCAAGCTCACTCCGCTCGCCGCGACCGGACTGCTCGTCGTCATGGTGCTCGCGGCAGCGACCCACATCGCGCGCGGCGAGTTCCCCATGATCACCGTCAACATCGTCCTCGGGGGCCTCGCGGCGTTCGTCGCGTGGGGCCGCTTCGGCAAGGCGGCGATCGGAGCGCGAAAATGAGCACCAAATCGACGCTCACGCCGCTCGGTCGCCGAGAGGTGCTCGCCGCCATCGGCGGAGCTGCCACCCTCGCCACCGTAGGCTGCACCTCCAACGCCCGCCCGGACTCCCCGGCCGAACCCTCCGCAACGCCATCCCGCGAGCCCATGACGGAGCACCAGCGCATGCCGAGCATTTTCCTCCCGCATGGTGGAGGTCCGTGGCCCTGGACGCCGCCCTTCACTCCGGCGCTCGGCGAAGACTACGCCTCGCTTCGGGCGTACCTCGAGTCCATCCCTGACTCGCTCCCGCAGCGCCCGGAGGGCATCGTCATCGTATCCGCCCATTGGGAGGCGCCGCTGCCAACCGTCATGTCGCGCGCCGTCCCGCGGATGCTCTACGACTACGCGGGGTTCCCTGAAGACACGTACTCGATCACCTGGCCCGCTTCGGGCAGCCCCACGCTGGCGCGCCGTGTTCACGAGCTCCTCGGCGACTCCGGTATCGACACCGCCGAGAACGATGACCGCGGGTTCGACCATGGAACGTTCGTGCCGCTCAAGCTCGCGTTCCCGCAAGCGGACATTCCGACGGTGCAGCTTTCGCTCGACGCTGGATACGACCCCGAACGTCACATCGCGATGGGCCGCGCGCTCGCGCCGCTCCGCGACGAGGGCATCCTCATCATCGGCAGCGGCATGAGCTGGGAGGACTTCCGCGCGCCCAACATCATGCAGCGTTCGGGGGCGTTCGATATGTGGTTCCAGCAGACAGCGACCGCCGACGCAGCGGCGCGTGACCAAGCGTTACGCGACTGGACGCAAGCCCCGTACGCGCGCTTCGCCCACCCGCACGAGGAACACCTTCTCCCGATGATGGTCGCCGCCGGCGCCGCGGGTCAGGACATTGGCCACATCGCGTGGGAGGGCAGCCTGCTCGGCATTCGCCTGAGCGCGGTCCACTTCGGCGCGGCTTAGCGGTCGGCCACGTCGAAGCGGTCCGCGTTCATGACCTTGGTCCACGCCGCCACAAAGTCCCGAACGAACTTCTCTTGGCTGTCGTCCTGCGCGTACAGCTCAGCGTAGGCGCGAAGGATGGAGTTGGAGCCGAACACCAGGTCGACCCGTGTCGCCGTCCACTTGACGGCGCCTGTGCCGCGGTCGCGCACCTCGTAGTGCCCGCTGTCGGTCGGCGCCCACGCGTAGCGCATGTCGGTCAGGTTCGAGAAGAAGTCATTGGTCAGCGCCCCGACCCGGTCGGTAAACACACCGTGCTTCGTTCCGCCGTGGTTGGTGCCCAGCACGCGCATGCCGCCAACCAGCACCGTCATCTCCGGCGCCGTCAGGCCCATCAGCTGCGTGCGGTCGAGCATGAGCTCCTCCGCGCTGACGCTGTAGTCCTTCTTGAGCCAGTTGCGATACCCGTCGTGCAGCGGCTCGAGCACGTCGAACGACGCGGCGTCCGTCATCTCGTCGGTCGCGTCGCCACGTCCGGGTGTGAAGGGGACGGTCACCGTCACGCCCGCGGCCTCTGCTGCCTGCTCCACGCCCACGTTACCCGCCAGGACGATCACATCCGCGATGCTCGCGCCGGTGTCGACCGCGATGCCGCCGAGGACGCTCAGCACACGCGCCAGACGCGCCGGCTCGTTGCCGGCCCAGTCTTTCTGCGGTGACAGACGGATGCGCGCGCCGTTGGCTCCACCGCGCATGTCAGAGCCGCGGTATGTGCGCGCGCTGTCCCACGCGGTGCTCACCATGTCGCTGATCGACAGGCCACTCTGCGCGATCCGCTCGCGCACAGCGTTCACGTCGTAGCGGGTGTTGCCCGCGGGAATCGGGTCCTGCCAGAGCAGGTCCTCGGCCGGGACATCGGGACCAAACATGCGCGCCTTGGGCCCCATGTCGCGGTGCGTGAGCTTGTACCAAGCCCGCGCGAACACCTCAGAAAAGTACGCCGGGTCCTTGTGGAAACGCTCCGAGATCTTCCGATATGCGGGGTCCTTGATCATCGCCATATCGGCGTCGGTCATGATCGGATTGTACCGAATCGACGGGTCCTCGACGTCGACCGGCTTGTCCTCCTCTTTGATGCTGACCGGCTCCCACTGCCAAGCGCCGGCGGGGCTCTTCTTGAGCTCCCACTCGTGCCCGAACAGCATGTCAAAGTAGCCGTTGTCCCAGCGCGTCGGGTGCGTGGTCCAGGCGCCCTCGACCCCACTGGAGACCGTCTCCCGGCCGACGCCCTTCCCTGCGGGGTTCTTCCAGCCCAGACCTTGCTCCACCAGGTCCGCACCGCCGGGGCTTTCGCCAAGCAAACCGGCGTCGCCGTTGCCGTGGCACTTGCCGACCGTGTGCCCGCCAGCGGTCAGCGCGACCGTCTCTTCATCGTCCATCGCCATGCGCGCGAACGTCAGCCGTACGTCGGCGGCGGTGCGCAACGGATCCGGCTCGCCGTTCACCCCCTCCGGATTCACGTAGATGAGCCCCATCTGCACCGCGGCCAGCGGATTGTCATGAGTCTCGCGGCTCTCCCCCTCGTACCGGTTTTCGGCCAACCACTCCTTCTCGGAGCCCCAACCAATATCCTTCTCGGGGTGCCAGATGTCCTCGCGCCCAAACCCGAACCCGAAGCTCGGCAGCCCCATGGACTCGTACGCCACGGTGCCGGCGAGGATGATCAAGTCGGCCCAGCTCACCCGGTTGCCGTACTTCTTCTTGAGCGGCCAGAGCAGCCGCCGCGCCTTATCCAAGTTCACGTTGTCCGGCCACGAGTCGAGCGGCGCGAACCGCTGGTTGCCCGTGCCACCGCCGCCCCGCCCGTCGGCCACGCGATACGTTCCGGCCGCGTGCCAGGCCATGCGGATCATCAGGCCGCCATAGTGTCCCCAGTCCGCTGGCCACCACGACTGGCTGTCCGTCATCAGCGCGGTCATGTCCTTCTTCAGTGCCGCGACGTCGAGCTTCTGCAGCTCGTCGCGGTAGTTGAAGTCCGGCCCCAACGGGTTGGGCTTCGCGTCGTGCTGATGGAGGATGTCCAGGTTCAGCGCGTTGGGCCACCAGTCGGTGACCGAGCTGCCAGCCGACGTGTTTCCGCCGTGCATCACAGGGCACTTACCGGACTTGGCGGATTGACTCTCAGAGACGGGCTTGGTCGTGTCGGTCATGGCGTTCTGCTCCTGGTGGGTTGTCGGAAAACTCTAGGGGCGATGCGGCTCTACACAATCCGCGCTGGGCGATGCTGTGGACGACATCCCCTCGCTGAGCCTGTGCGAAACCGCGCGCAGGGCCAGGTTCGAGCAACGTGCGCGATCCGACCGAGGCCGGGGCGCGCGTCTAGCCGACGCGTAGCGGTGTGGGCCTCAAGCCCGCGATAGATGCATGCCAAGAATGTGACAGCCGCGACCGCCGCTGTCCACGCGCAAAACGCACCGCACGAACGAAGAAAGGCCCAGGCTTAT
>CBDUJZ010000061.1:0-27311 GCA_965367675.1 uncultured Myxococcales bacterium
CAAGCCACCCTTCCTGAGCGAAGTCGAAGGACAGGTTTCAATCCGCCCACAGTCCTCATGGACGGGATCCGGACGAACCATCGCCAATCGCGTCCTGTTGATCAGCGCGCTAGGCGTCGTCGTCTTCCGGGTCCCGCGTCGGCTCGCCGGTGGTCGGCACTTCGGCTGTGACGACGTCGTCAAACTCGGGGGTGCGCGGCGCGGACATCGGGCGCGTGGTGGGCGCCTTGCCCAGCGGCGCCGTCTTGGTCGGCGGCTCGGTCTGCATGAGCGGTTGCGTGCGCGCAGGTCGTCCTTCGTCCGCAGCGTCGGAGTCCGATCCATCGTCGCCATCAGTCGGCTGCGCGCTGTCTGCATCCGCGGCCCGTTGGGACTGAAGCGCAGCGCTCGTGTTCGGGTCCCAGGCGTTGTCCGGGCCTGGCGTCACGTCCTCACCCGGCTTCGCCTTGGGTCCACGCCCGATGAGACCAAGCAAGAACCCGACGGCGGCGCTGAACGCCTCGCGCACCATATCGAAGAACCGGTACATCGCCGGCACAGCGAGCAGCGTCAGGAACGTAGCCACGATCAGGCCGGTGACGACCGCGTTGGCCATCGGCCCCCACATCTCGACCGACGACCCGCCCTTGGCGATGGTCATGTTCTTGAGGTCGAGGCTGTAGCCCAGCACGGTTGGCATGAGCGACAGCGCCGTGGTGAGCGCGGTCAACATGACGGGCCTGAAGCGGACCATGCCCGCTTGATATAGCGCGTCCACGACCGGAATCCCGCGGTCTCTTAGCTGGTTGGCGTAGTCGATCAGCACGATCGCGTTGTTCACCACCACGCCTGCTAGGGAGATGATGCCGAGGCCGGTCATGATGATGTGGAACGGCGCTCCGCGGAACATGAGGTTCCAGAGCACGCCCAGCAGCGAGAGCACCACGCTGCCGAGGATGATCAGCGGCTGCGTGATGGAGTTGAACTGTGTGATGAGGATGAGCGCGATGATGCACAGGCCCATGAAAAGCGCGCGGCCGAGGAACTCCTGCGACTCTTGCTGCTCGGCGTTCTGGCCCGTGAAATCGAGGGTGTAGCCAGGCGGCATGCGGAAGTCCGATGCCAGCATCTCCTGCACCTGGGCCAGCGCGACGGCGTCTTGGTGCCCGTCCGCGACGTCGGCGGTGAGCGTCACGACGCGGTCTCCATCCACGTGACGAATCGAGCCGAAGCCGGGCTGCAGGCGAACCTCGGCGACCTCGGTCAGCGGGATCTGGATGCCGTCGCTGTTCGACACGGTGAGGCTCGCGATGTCCTCGAGCGTGTCGCGTGACGACTCAGCCAGGCGGACGATGATGTCGACCTCGTCTTCGCCATCGCGCAGCGTCGAGGCCTCCATACCGTTGATCGCGGCGCGCACCGTGTTGGCGATGTCCTGGGTGGAGACGCCGACCTCGGAGGCCGCGGCGCGGTCCACAACGACGGCGATCTCGGGGCGGCCCGCTTCGAAGTCGTCCTTCATATCGACCACGCCCGGAACGTCGCGGATGAGGTCGCGCATGTCCTGCGCGATGCGTCCGAGCTCAGCGTACTCGCGGCCGACGATCTCGATAGAGATGGGCAATCCGGTGGGCGGTCCGTTCTCGGCCTTCACGACCTCGTACTCGGCGCCCGGGATGGTATCGAGGGCCTCGCGGATGCGTGCGATCGTGGCGTAGGCCGACTCGGCCTGCTCTTCGCGCGGGAAGAAGTCGATGGTGATCCGGCTGCGGTGCGGCGCGGTGCCGCCAGCGCCGAAGTCCATCTGGTCGCCGTTGCCGGCACCCACGTCGGCCACGTACTGCTCGATGTTCTCCTCTTGCTCGAGGATACGTTCGACCATGCGCACGACGCGATCGCTGGCTTCCACGTTGGAGCCGTCCGGCAGCGTGATGTTCACGTAGGCCTGCTCGGGCGTCACCTGTGGGAAGAACTCCACGCCGCCCGCGAACTGCGAGAACAGCGCGAATGTGCCCACGAACATGACGCCGGCGAGCGCCAGCACCACCACCGGCCAACGGACCGCTTGCCGGAGCAAGAACCCGTACGTCGAGTAGATGATATTGTCCGGGATGGCTTCGAGATCGTCCAGGTCGCGGGTCTCTGTGACACCATCGACCGGCTTGGGCAGCGGCATGTACAGCGCGCAAAGCGCCGGGTTGATCACCAGCGCGACGAACAGGCTGGCGAGCAGGCAGATGACCACCGTGAACGGCAGGTAGAACATGAACTCGCCCATGATGCCGGGCCAGAACATGAGCGGAACAAACGCGAACACGGTCGTCGCGGTGGACGAGATAATCGGCCACGCGACCTCGCCGACGCCGTCGATGGCCGCCTGCTTGCGCGTCTTACCCATCTGCCCGTGACGGAAGATGTTCTCGACCGTCACGATCGCGTTGTCGACCAGCATGCCTAGCGCGAGCACCAAGCTGAACAGCACCACGATGTTGAGCGTAACGCCCAGCGCCGCCAGCACCGCGAAGCAGATGAACATGGAGCCGGGAATCGCGAGCGCCACAAACAGCGCGTTGCGGAGGCCGCCCATGAAGAACAGCAGCACCACAACCACCAGCAGCAGGCCGGTGAGGATGTTGTTCTCGAGTTCCAGCAGCTGCTTGAGGATGTCCTTGGATTTGTCGCCCATGATGGCGAACTCGACGGCGCCGCCGAGCTCCTCGTCCATGTCGGCGGTGAGTCGCTTCACCTCGTCGGTGATCTCGATGATGTTCTCGCCGGCGCGACGACTCACGCTGAGCGAGATCGAGGGCACACCGCCGCGGCGCGAATACGTCGCGACGTCTTCGTATCCATCGGCCACCGTGGCCACGTCGCGGACGCGGATCGGGTAACCGTTCTCCTCGCGGATGACCAAGTCTTCGATCTCGACGGCGGAGGCGAATTCGCCCGGCACGCGGACCAGGTACGTAAAGTCGCCCACGTCGACGGAGCCGCCGGGCAGGTTCAGGTTGGCGGCCTGCACGGTGCCGATCATCTCGAGCAACGTGACGCCGTAGTACTCCAGCAGCGAGGGGTCGGCCTCGACCGAGATCTCCCGCTCCAGCGCGCCGATGATGGCCACTTCGAGGATACCCGGGATGCGCTCGATGCGGTCCTGCAGCTCCTCAGCGACGGTCTCCAGCGAGGCGATGCCCACGTCGCCGGAGATGTTCACGATGATGACCGGGAACTCGCTGAACGCGATCTCGGTGATGATGGGCAGCTCGGCGTCGACGGGCAGTTCGGGGCCGGCCGCGTCTACACGCTCCCGCACCTTCTGCAGCGCGTCGTCGATGTCGACGGACGGCTCAAACTCGATGGACACGATCGACGCGCCCTCGGCCGAGGTCGAGCGGATCTCGCGCACGTCTTTGAGCTGCTCGAGCTCCTCTTCCATCGGGTCTGTGATCAGACTCTCGATGTCGGAGGGGGCCACGCCAAAGTACGGCGTGGTGACCATGACGAACGGAATCTGGATGTCCGGCTCAGCCTCGCGCGGCAGATTTTGGTAGGACATCCACCCCAGTGCGCCGAGCACCAGCATGAAGACCTGGATCGTAACCGGGTGATGGATGGCCCATTCGCTGATTTTCATGCCTAACCGCCGAGTTGGTCGGTCGGCGCCTCGGCCGCGGGGGTGCCGTTGAGATACCGGTCAAATTGGGATGCGCAGCAGATGCCCTGGTCCACGGTGCGGATGGGCTCTCCGGGCACCAGCAGGCGATGGCCGCGAACGATGAGTCGGTCGCCAGGACCCACGCCGGACTCGACGACCGTGAAGCCGCCGCGGCCCGGCCCGAGGACCACCGTGCGCGCTTCCACCACGCCGTTCACGTCGATGAGCACTTCGGGGCCCTCAAGCCCCTGCAGTACGGCGTCGCGCGGGATGACGACGGCGTCGTCCAGGTCGCGCTTGGTCAGCGTCACCTGCGCCCGCATGCCCGCGCGCAACGTGCCTTCGTTGTTGTCGATGCGGATGACCAACGGGAACGTGCGGCTCGCGGCGTCGGCTTGCACGCCGATGCGGTGCAGCACGCCCATGTGCTCAGTTTGGGTCGCCAGGATGCGCACCGGCACGGTCATGCCTTCGCGTACGAATCGGATCTCACGCTCGGGCAGGCCCACGCGGACTTCGATGCTCGAGACGTCGACGATGCGCGCCAGCGGCTGGCCCGGGCTCGTAAACTCGCCCACCTCGGCCATGGTCTCCACGACGGTGCCGCTGATCGGCGTCTCGCCGCGGCCCTGGCGGATGGAGATGTCGATGGAGTTCATCTGCTCAGTGAGCAGCTCCCGCTGGACCTCAAGCGCCTCAAAGTCCGTGCGCGTCCCGATGCCCCGGCCGAGCAGCGACTCGGCGCGGCGGATGTCCCGGTCGAGCGCGTCGCGCTGCGTGTCGAGCTGCGCGCGCTGCGAGCTCGCGGTGCCGGTGTCCACGCGGAGCACGCGGGCGCCCTCTTCTACGTACGCACCTTCCGTCACGTCGAACCGCGTGATGCGGCCGGCGATCTGCGACGAGATCACGGCGGTGCGAATCGGCAGCGTCTCTCCCGTGAGCTCGATCCGCTCGTTGAACGACGTGGTCTCTAGGGCCACCGTCTCAACCAGCGTCGCCAAGCGGGCTTCCGCAGCGGGCTCAGCCTCGGCGGTCTCGGGCTCGGGCGGAGAACACGCGGCGGCGCAGAGCGACACCGAAAGAAGAGGGAGCAGGAGGCGGAGCGGTTGCATGCGGCGGGATGGGCGGGAGGCAGGGCGCGCGAAATGCTAGTCAACCCAAGCGCCGACGCAAGGGGCCAAAACTGGTTTTCACCAAGTCTTCACATCCCTTTTCGGCGCCCGGCCGACGGCGCGCTCTTACGACCTACCGACCGGTAGGTCTACTCCGGCAACTCTAACGCGGTCTCCTCGACCACGTGCTCCCACAACATCGAGCCCTCGGCATCCCACGATCGCAGCACCAAGCGGCGGTCTTCCCACGCGCCTTCCACGTCGATTGTCCCGAAATTACGTTGACTTACGACCAACGTGCCCGGAACGCGCTGCGGGTTCTCCAGCTCGCTCGTCGCCGGCGACGCGCCACTGGTCAGCGGCGACGACGTGAAGTCGTACAGCGGATACATGCCCGGAAGATCGGTGCGCAGCACCTCGGTGTGGTGTCGATCCCCGCTCAGGAACACCACGCCCTCGATCCCACGATCCAGCAGCCCTTGGAACAGGCGCTGCCGCTCATGGTCGTAGTCGTCGTACCCCTCGTAGCTCGAGTGATCGTTGAGCACTTGCGTCCCCACGACCACGATCTTGAACGTCGCGTAGCTGGCCGACAGCGCATCGAGCAGCCACGCGAGCTGTGCATCGCCGAGCATCGGCTTGTCCGGCCCGTCGGGCGCCGAGTCCGCCGCGCGGTGCGAGCGACCGTCCGTGACGAAAAACTCCACGTCGCCCCACGCGAAGTGCGTAAACACGCCCGGCGTGTCGGGCATGCCGTACGACGGGTTGGCCCAATACGCCTCGAACAGCTGCCGCGCCGTGCTGCCGAAGATGAAGCTGCGGTTCGAGTCGTTCGGGCCGTAGTCGTGGTCGTCCCAGGTGGCGTAATGTGCGGTGCTCGCGAGCAGGCGCTGCATCTCGGGCAAGCGCCGGTCGTGGGCGTAGCGGTAGGCCATGTTCGCCGGCGACCCGACGTCGGGCTCGCGGAAGTAAGTGTTGTCGCCGAGCCAGAGCATGAGCTGCGGGTCGGTGTCCGCGATGGCGTCGAAGATCTCGTAGCCGCCGCCATACGGCGAGCCGGCGCGGTCGTACGGCGTGTCATTCACGTACACGCAGGAGCCGAGCGCGATGCGGAAGTTCGGCGGCTCAGGCGGACGCGTGGCCCAACGCCAGTGCGGCGCGGTCTGCAACTGGCTGCCCTCGGGCGCGGCCTGCCAACGCCCGTCGACGCGGACCTCATAGTCGTAGGTCATGCCGGGTTCGAGCGGCTCCACGTGGACCACGTAGGTGTCGAACTCGGAGGCTTCGACCGCCGCCGCCGCTGTCACGACCGGCTGCTCAGGGGCGCCGGCGGGCCAATAGCGCACGGCGACGTCCGCGGGCCGATCGGTGGCGATCCACACCGTCGCCGAGCGCATGGAGGCGTAGCCGAGCATGGGTCCAGCGACCACGTTGGCGGGCACGACTGCGGGTCCCTGCCCGAGCTCCTGCGCCAGCCCTTGCTCGGGCTCCATGCACACCAGCGCCTGACGCGGGCCGCAGCTGCCGAGCGCCGAACCACCAAAGAGAGCGACCAGCGCCCACGCGCTCAGAGTTCGACCGTTCCGCATCTGGGTACCTCGTGCGACGCGTCAGCGTCAGGTGCGACGCGTCAGCGTCAGGTGCGACGCGTCAGCGTCAGACATCAGCGCCGAAGTAGCGCTTGGTCTCTGGCTTGAACCACATCCACAACAGCGGGAATGACACCGGCCACAGGACGAGCGTTGTGAGGCCGACCGCCAGCACAACGGCGTGCAGTTTCCACGCCCATGGGGCCGGCTGCGTCTTCCATGCGGCGTAGTGCACCAGCGCCATGAATTGGTACGACAGCGCCCAGAGCACGCCGGTGATGAGCACGACCGCGGGGTCGATCTCGTAGCGCGCGGCGAACGTCTCCCGCGACAGCGCGAGGCCGATGCCCACAAACGAGACCAGGATGAACAGCACCATGGCCGCGCGGCAGTAGCGCTCGTACCAGATGACAACGGAAGGTTTGGGGGTCGGCTCGGACATGGCGACTCCCTACCAGACGCCGGGCAGAACGCGCCAGCGCACACGGTCGGCGTACGCCACATAGATGGGGTCGTTCATGAGTAGGCGCTCTTCGACGACGGCGCGCGCGCCCATCCAGACCGCCGCCATGACGAACAGCAGCAGGTCGATCCAGTGGCCGCGCTGCACGACCATCACGCCCACCAACATGACCAACTGGCCGGTGTAGGCGGGGTGGCGAATCCAGCGAAACGGGCCGTGCGCCACCACGTTGCGCGCCGATGGAAAGATGGCGAACGAGCGGCCGAGCGAGGCGATCGCCCAACCGGAGAACAGGCCGCCGATGGCGATGCAGACCCACGCGATCGGTGGAATCGGAGCGCCGTACGCGCGCGCGACCAACACGGAGCCCACGATGACGCTCGGCAGCGCGATCGCGGACGACGAGAGGGACCCCGACCGACGCGATGGACGCCGAATGATGAACAGCACGCCGGCGAGGATGCCGAGGGACGCTGCGATCGTGCGGACGAGATCGTCGGTGCCAAGCCAGAGCGAACGCCCCGACATGTGCAGAAGGGTGATCCCAAACAGCACGCTCACGACACGTTCGGCGGATGCCCGCCGCGACCGCGCTTCTGAAGGACTCGCTTCGCTCACCGTAATCCCGCGCGAGTCCAGATGCCGGCCGTGGCCGCCCTAGTAGAAATACCAGCCCCAGTTGAAGAAGTAGCTGGCGCCGTTGACTGCCGCGAGGACGAGCACAATGACGAAAAATCCAAGAATGGGGTTTCCGCCTTCTTCTTCATCAGACATCGAGTACCTCCGACAATAGTCACGCGTTCATTCGCGCAATCGGCATCTTCCACGGTTGGGCGGTTCGTCGTCAACCCCATGGCACGTATCTTTCTACGCACGCCTGCAGCGCCGCGGTTCCACGGGTGACGAGGCCGTCGTCCAAGGCGGCCAGCCGATCGGTCCACGCGCCGTCGCCGGAGAGCGCGGCCACCAAGTCGGCGAACACCGTCGGGTCGTCGGCACCTGCGACGTCGTACGCGTTGCTCAGCGCGGCGCGGACCACGGGCCAGCCGTCGATCAAAGCGTCGTGCTCGTCGATGCGGCGGCGGTGCAGGAGCAGCGCTTTGGGCAGCGCATCGGTCAGCTTGGCGATGTGGAGCTCGCGCGACGCCGGCAGCTTGTCGATCACCTTTTGCAGTCGCTTGATGCGCTCGGCGATGCCCGCGCGGACCTGCTGCAGCGCCGCCGAGTACAGCGCGTGCTGGTGCGCGCCATCGGCGGCGGGGAGGCGCACTTGCTCGTACCAGAGCTCCAAGGCGCGCAGGTTGCCCACGTATTGCGCCGTGGTCCGGAACTTGGGGACCAAGCCGCCGTACAAGGCAGGGTCGAAGTCGGTGTCCACCGGTGGCATGCGCTCGCCGTACAGCCGCCCCGGACCCACGTTGCGGCGCACGGCGCAGCCGGCTGGGACCACCGCGCCGTAGTCCACATGCACCGGGCTCACCACCTGCGTCTGCCCGCCCACGAAGATGCGCGGAGAGCGCAGGAAGACCCCGCGCGGGACGTCGCCGAACAGGCTGGCGAATTTGTCGCCCCACGGCGTGTAGTTGTACAGCGCCAAGCAGCTGCCGATCTCGCTGTGGTCGGACCGGCTGGTGCCGCCGGCGAACAGCGCGTCGCAGAAATTCAGGCTGCTGCCGGCCACGACGAACGGCAGCATGATCGTCATCTTGTAGCCCACGTTGTGCGCCGCCTCGCTGCCCTCCTCCATGAGCGTGCCGCCGCGCACCTCGGCGTAGCCGCGCACGGTGACGCCATCGAGGAACACAGCGTCGTCGAACATGCCGCCGTTGAGCTTCACGCCGCGCCCGGTCCGCACGTTGTTGTACGAGCCGCCGCCGGCCTTTCCGAGCACGGTTCCGGCGCCGAACAGCGACGCTTGGCCGGTGATCACCGTGCCGGGGTAGATCTCCACGCCGGCCTCGAACCGCTCGGGATCCACGTCCTCGATCATCGTCGCCGCCGGCCGGTGAATCACCACGCCACGCGCTTGAAGCTGCTCTACCAGTTCCATGGGCTCTCCTTGCGCGGTCGCGCCGCGTGCTCGTGATTTACCACTATCGGACGCATCGGAAACCGATCGTGCTGCGCCGCTCGAGGGGACCGGCGGTGCCGAGGTGCGTGACGCGTAGGTTCTGAAACCCGTCGGCGTACGAAGCGCCGCGCACGCCCACCGTCTCGTCGGCGGTCTCGCTCTCGTCCTCTTCTTCCGGCGTGACCCACTCGGCGACGTTGCCGAGCATGTTGTGGACGCCGTCGTCGGTGGCGCCGCTGCGGTACTCGTCGACGGGGGCGGTGAGCTCGAAGCCGTCCACGCGACCCGGGATGGGGAAGTGTACCAAGATGCGCTCGCCCCAATTCATGAGGCCGGGCATCACGAAGCGGCCCCACGGCTGCAAGCGGTCGTCCCCGCTGCGCGCGACACGCTCCCACTCCGGGCCCATCGGCAGCCGCATTTCGCGCCATCGGCAGAGCGCCTCGGCCTCGACGTACGTAGCGCAGATGGCCGGGTGATCGGGCGCGAGCATGCTGGGCGGCACCGTCGCGCGGAGCTCCCGACCGCGGGCCACCGAATAGAACGCACACCCATCAATATCGCGCGCCTCGCAGGCGCCGGCGGCCTCGCACGCCGCCCACGTGGCGTTGGTCACCTCGTAGGCGTCCACGGTCAGCGCGGGGACCGGAACCGTGCGCGCAGGGTACTCGCCGAGGTCGCGGAGGTACTGCATCCGGCACTCGGTCGAGGGGTGGTCCGACAGCTGGAAGCACAACGCGAGCACCACCTCTTTGTTCTCGTCGCTGAGCCCGATCGTGGCGTCGAGCGCGGGCAGGTCGACCGTCCGCGGCGCCTCGTCCGACGCGGCTTGGGCGCTGGACGCGCTGGCCTCCGCCGGTGTCGCGCGGCGCGCGAGGCCGAACGCGAGCGCGCTCACGAGGCCCACCACCAGCAAGCCGATCAACGGCAAGGCGCGGGGAAGCGCGCGCGACGCGCGGCTGCTCTGATGGTGTGGCGAACGCGACTCGACGGCGCGCGATGCGCCGGTCTCCGCCTGCATCGCCTCCACTTCGGGCGGGCTCGCCTCGGGCGTTCCCGGCTCGGTGATCGCGTCGAGCCGCATGGTGTGCGCGGGCTGCCCCTGCGGAGCGCGGCCGCTCGACTCTCCGAGCACCCCATCCAGTCGCAGCCCAGTCATCGGGACGCCGACCGGGGCAGGCACCTTGGCTTTGGAGGCCGACGGCGATCGCTTGGGCGATAGCCCAGTCAACGACGGCTCGGTGGGCGCGGAATCAGCCTGCGCTGCCTCCCTCTGCGCCGCCCCCGTCTGCGATGGTCCAACAGAAGAAGGCTGAGGAAGCGCGACGCTCGGAAGCGAGACCGTACCGTCTTTCGCGACCATCTCCGACGCGTGCGGCTCCGCAGACGCCGCGCACGTAGGGCACGGTGCGCCGGGTTCAGGCAGCGGAGTTCCACAGGTGGAGCACCAGCGCGTTTGTGGGGTCGGGGTGTCGCTCACGCACGCGTTATATGCGATCGCACGTCAGAGCGCACCCGATCGCCGATCACGCGCGTGCCGAGAACGCGCGGCAACGACGCGCCAGCGCCAGCGTGGGGAACAGCAGCCATGGCCACGCCGGAAGCGCAGGCCGGTCCCCGTCACCGGCTACCGCACAGCCGCGCGTCTTCGGCGCCGTTTCGCAATCGACGCCGATGAGCTCGCAGGCCGGATCGGGCACGCCGCAAGCGCAGTCGCACGCCGCGTCATCGTAAGCGATCGGGTCGCACATCCAGCCGTCAGGCACCTCGGTCGGCTCAGCGCAGACGCCCTGCCCGTTGCACAGTTGCCCCGGCGCGCAGCCGATCACCCGTGCCGACGGCACACAATCGGGGTCCACCACGCCGCAGCCGCAGTCGCAGCCATCCCCCGCGTCATACACGCCCTCGGCGCAGGTCCACTCACGCGGCACTTCGCCGCATTCGCCACCGGTGAGGGCCGCGCAGAGCTGGCAAGCCGCGCCGCACTCCACGCACGGGAGCGCGTCCGGAGCGGCGGCGCACAGCGCGCGCAGCGGCCACTCCGTCAGCGTCGCCTCTTCGCCGCCCGCGCCGACGACCTGATTCGTCACGTTGCAGTCGTCTTGGGCCACGTAGTCCGCCTCGCCACGCACCAGCACGGCGACCACCGCGCCGTCCGCGTTCATCAGCGGCCCACCGGACCCTCCCTCGAACGCGTCCACCGCCAGCTCCACATAGTCGCGGGCGCCGAGCCGGTCGCTCGACACGACGGCGTGCTCGTCCGCGACCAACGGGATGCCGCCGGGGTAGCCCAGGTACACCAGCGTATCGCCGGCGAACACCCGCACCGATGGGTCTGCGACCTGCGCCGGCGCGCGGCCGCTCACCGCACGGTCCAGTCGCACCCACGCGTAGTCCAACCGCAGGTTGCGAGCGCCGCGCGTGTCGGCCGCCACGACTTCGGCGCAGGCGTACACGTCCTGCCGTTCGAGCACCGGTGGGGCATCGAGCCCGTCCCAGCCGAACACAAAACTGCGGCTCGCGCAGGTGCCCGCGTTCGGCACGCAGTGTCCCGCTGTGAGCACCAAGTCGGGCGCGACCAGTACGCCGCTGCAGCGGGCCAAGCTCGGCTGTTCGGCAAACCGTTCCTCAACGCAGAGGCCGGCGGTTTCACCCAATGTCTCGGCGTCATACACAACGTCGCCGCCCTCCACGCGGAGGCGATCGCTGTGAACGATCGCCACCATCGCGTCGCGAACACGCAGCACGGCGCCACTTTGGGCCAGCTGCGCATCCACCCGATCGTCGGCGCCATACACCGCGGCCGACGACACCGTGCGCGTCTCCGCCGCTGCCGATGAAGCGACCGCGGTCGCAAGCGACAGCGCGACGAAGCCGGCAACGAACCTCAGCGCGCCACCACAGCACGAGTGCTGCCACCCATCACGCGTGGGTCCGGCATTCTGATGGTGCGAGTAGCGGCCGTTCGACATGTTTCCGAGTGGGGACGAAAGGAAGAGAACGTAGCGCCGAAGCCCACCCAACACCAACCCCGAGCGTGCCGCGATTGGCAAAGCGCGTCGACGGTGACACAGGGCCCCCCACCTCGATCCCGTATGACATGCCCGCTTCATCCGACGCCCCCACTACGCACGCAGCGCCCGAACCGGACCGGCCTGTGGCGATCGCTTGGCTGGCCGCCACCTTCACGATCATCACGTGGGGCTCGGCCTTCACGGGCATCGCGATCGCCTTGCAAGACTTCGGTCCCGGTGCACTCGCATTGGGCCGATTCGCCGTCGCGTCGATCGCCTTGATGCTCATCGCCGCCGCGCGACCGGTGCGTCGCCCCAGCCGCGCACAACTTCCCCGATTGATCGCCGTGAGCCTGGTCGGCATCTCGGCGTATCACCTGCTGCTCAACTACGGACAGCGTGTGGTGGACCCGGGCGTGGCGTCGCTGCTCATCCAAGTGTCGCCGATCATCACCGCACTGCTCGCTGCACGGTTCGACAACGAGCCGGTGCAGTCACGGCAGTGGTTCGGCATCGTGCTCGCGGCCGTCGGAACGGTGGCGATCGTATTGAGCGGCGGACGGGACCTGGAGTTCTCGAAGGGCGCGTTCATGATCCTCGGCTGCGCCCTCACGAGCTCCGTCTATTTCGTCTTCGGTCGTCCGCTGACGCGCAGCCTCGGCGCGCGCGCGCTCACCTCATGGTCCATGTGGATCGGCTCGATCTCGTTCCTCATCTTCCTGCCCGATCTGATGGCACAGGCGCACGCGGCCTCTCCCGCCGCGCTGGCGTCCATACTGTACATCGGCGTCGTCCCCGCCGCGCTCGGCTACGCCACCTGGAACTACGCGGTTGGCGTGCTCGGTTCGGCGCGGGTGTCTGTGCTGCTGTACCTGTCTCCGATCGTGGCGATGGGCACGCACTTCGCTTGGTCCGGTGCGCTGCCTTCCGTCACGGCCTGCCTGGGTGGCGGACTCGCGATTGTCGGTACGTTCATCGCCACGCGTGCCAAGCGGCGGTAGGCCCGTTCTCGTGCGAAAGACCGGAGCCCGTCGCGCGCGCCTAGTTACAAGATTGGCGGAGCAAAAACGAAACACGCCGCGCCGAAGCCGGCGCGGCGTGTTCGCAATCGGGCTGACCTAGAAGCTGCCGATGTTCACGACGCCCGTTCCCGTCGTGGAGGCGCCCCACGAGTCGATAACGATGAGGAACACATCGCCTTCGGTCGCGGAGAACTCCACGTAGGAGTCCAAGCCGTCGAAGCTGAAGGGATCGTCGTCGTTGCAGGTCACTTCCAAGGCCTCGACACACTCATCGGCGGTCGGGTCTTCGAGGTCTGCCGTGAGCACGTAGAGGATGGCGTCGAAGTCCGAGACGTAGGTGTCTACGAAGTAGTCACCGGTGGCCGGGGCGACCCACCGGAAACGCGCGTCCCGACCGGTGGAGCTGCCACAGGTTCCGTCCGCCGAGTCCTCGTACTCCGAGATCTCGACTTCTGCGACTCCATTTCCGAGCGCGCTGCCGATATCGATGTCGTTGCATCCAACGAAGTAGGGGGTCTCGCCCTCACAGGTGTTGGAGCAAAGGTCGTCGTCAATGGCGTTACCGTCGTCGCACTGCTCGCCGGCCTGACGGAAGCCGTCACCGCACGCGGCCTCCTCGCACACCGTGGTGCACGCGTCGGTCTCGAACAGGTTGCCGTCATCGCAGACTTCACCGGTGTCGAGGATGCCGTCACCGCAGCGCTGCACTTGGCAGTCCACGCGGCACGTGGCGTCCGGGTCGTCAGAGTTAACGCCTTCGCCCTCATCACAGGTCTCGTCGCCGCCGACTTCACCGTCACCACACACCGGGAGGGTGCAGTCGAGGCGGCAGTCGTCGGAATCGATGTCGTTGCCGTCATCACAGGCTTCCTCGCCCGTGCGGATGCCGTCGCCACACACCGGGTCGGCGCAGGAGGACAGACAGCCGTCGGTCTCGTTCAGGTTGCCGTCGTCGCAGAGCTCGCCGGTGTCGACGATGCCGTCACCGCAGCGCTGCACTTGGCAGTCCACGCGGCACGTGGCGTCCACGTCGTCCGAGTTGGCCGTTCCTTCGTCGCAGGTCTCGTCGCCGCCGGTGAAGCCGTCGCCGCAGATCTGCTCGGTGCAGTCGTTGCGGCAGTCGTCGGTGTCGACGTCGTTCTCGTCGTCACACTCTTCGCCGAGGTCGATGTCGATGAGTCCGTCTCCGCAGATCGGGTCCGCACAGGTGGTGAGGCAGCCGTCGAAGTTGTTGATGTTGCCATCGTCACAGGTCTCGCCCGTGTCGACGACGCCGTCACCGCAGCGCTGCGGGGTGCAGTCCAAGCGGCAGGTGGCGTCCGCCGACTCGGAGTTGGCGCCGGCCTCATCGCACTCTTCGTCGCCGCCAACGAATCCGTCACCACACTCTTGGAGGGTGCAGGTGTTGCGGCAGTCGTCGGTGTCGTCCTCGTTCTCGTCGTCGCACTCTTCGCCAAGGCCCGCTTGCACGAAGCCGTCACCGCAGGTCGGGTTCAGGCAGGTGTTGAGGCACTCGTCGGTGTTGTCGGAGTTACCGTCGTCACACTCTTCGCCGGGATCGGCCACGCCGTCGCCACAGCGGGCTTCGGTGCAGTCGGTGCGGCAGATCGCGCCGGGGTCTTCCGAGTTCTCGACGCCGAGGTCGCACTCTTCGCCCACGTCAGCCAACACGCCGTCGCCACACTCGTGGAACGTGCAGTCGTTCTGACAGGCGTCGGTGTCGACGTCGTTCGCGTCGTCACAGTCTTCGCCCTCTTGGAGCGAGCCGTCACCGCACTGCGGTCCGAGGCAGTTGTTGGAGCAACCGTCGTCGTTGTCGGTGTTACCGTCGTCGCACTCTTCGCCGAGGCCACGGTCACGAATGCTGTCGCCACAGGTCGGCAGGGTGCAGTCCACGCGGCAGACGGCGTCCGGGTCGTCGGAGTTGGCCTCGCCGGCGTCGCACTCTTCGGTGCCACCGCAGACGATCGTCTGGAGCATCTCGCCCGTTCCACAGTTGTTCGAGGTCGACGTGCTCGTCGACGCCTCGCACGAGTAGTCCGTGCAGGTCCAGTTGTAGGCATGCGGCATGACGGCTCCGTCGGAGCCCAATCCACCACCCCACACGACCGAGATGGCGCGCGGGTATCCCAGCGCCTGGCAGATGCCATGCTCGGGCGCATCCGGGATGTCGGCCACGTTGCAGCCGGACGCCGGGCACTCACCGCCGTCGTCGCAGACATATCCGGTGGCGCCGGCGGGGTTGGTCACCAACGGCGACGTGAACACCTCGATCGAGCCGGTGCCGATGCCGTCGCCACAGACGTTGGCCACACACGCGGTCGTGCACGAGTCCTCGTCGGAGTCGTTGCCATCGTCACACTCTTCGCCTTCGCCAACGATGCCGTCACCACAGACCGCCTCAAGGCAGGTGTTGGTGCATCCGTCGTTGTCGATGTTGTTTCCGTCGTCGCACGCTTCGCCCGAGTCGACGACGCCATCGCCGCAGGTCGGGAGGGTGCAGTCCGGACGGCACGGCGCGTCGGGGTCCAAGCTGTTGCCGTCGCCCGCATCGCATTGCTCACCCTGATAGCCGGTGAAGCACGAGATGCTTCCGAGCATCTCCGACGCGCCGCAGTTGTCGCTCAGCGACGGGGAGTCGTCGGGCGTGCACACGAACTCGTCGCATTCCCAGTTGTGGGCGTGCGGCATGTACGCGTTGTCTCCGCCAAGACCGCCGCCCCAGGTGACAGCCGTCGCGCGCTCAAAGCCGAGCGCCTGACAGATGCCGTGCTCGGACGCGTCGCCGGGGATCTCGTCGCGGGTGCAGCTGCTGCAGAGGCCACCGTCGTCGCAGACGTAGCCGGAACCGGCGCCGTCGACTCCCGGAACCTCCGGGCTGGCGAACGTCTCCGTTCCGCCCTCGATGAACGCGACAACGCCGTCGCCGCAGATGGGCGTCGTGCAGTCGTTGCGGCACAGGTCGGTGTCGACGTCGTTCGCGTCGTCACACTCTTCGCCAGCCTGGGTCACGCCGTCGCCACACACCGCCGCCACACAGGCGTTGCTGCAGGCGTCCAAGTCGTCGTCGTTGCCGTCGTCACACGCTTCGCCGGAGTCCGTGACACCGTCGCCGCACGAGGCGACCGAGCAATCCGCGCGGCAAGCGTCCGGCTCATCGCCGTTCGCATCGCCGTCGTCACAAGGCTCCACGTCCGACATCTCGCACTCGATCTCGCTCAGCATCTCGAAAGCGCTGCAGCGGTCGCCGGAGGCGGTGTTCGTGAGCTCGCACGCGTAATCCGTGCACGTCCAGTTGATACCGCTGTACATGGGCGACTGCGTATCGCCGAGGCCGCCACCCCAGGTCACTGAGAGCGCGCGGTCGAAGCCCAAGGCCTGACAGATCGCGTGCTCGATCGCTTCCGGGTCGTCCGCCACGTCGCAGCTAGCCTGCGCGCTCGTCGACGCGGTGCACGACGACCCGTCGTCGCACACATATCCTTCGCCGAGACCCGCATCGATGAGCGGGCTCTCAAACGACTCCACCACGATCACGCTGCGGATGACGCCGTCACCACACAGGCCGATCTGGCAGTTGTTGCGGCAATCATCGGTGTCGATTTCGTTGCCGTCGTCACACTCCTCACCCTCGTCCACGACCTCGTCACCACACGTGTCGGGCACGTCGATCTCGACGTCCGTATCCTCGGTGGTGTCCTCCGTCGTGTCTTCCGTCGTATCCTCGGTCGTGTCTTCCGTCGTGTCTTCGATGACATCCTCGGTCACCTCTTCGAGCACGTCCGAAGCCGTATCCTCGGCCACGTCGGGAATGTCCGTCGCGTCGGCGTCGTTGTCACCCGTATCCTCGGAGTC
Organism: uncultured Myxococcales bacterium; assembly: GCA_965367675.1. Lineage (GTDB taxonomy): Bacteria > Myxococcota_A > Bradymonadia > REDH01 > REDH01 > CBDUJZ01. The sequence goes on from CBDUJZ010000061.1 coordinate 16,761, forward strand.
AACGTCGTCACCTGCGTCGGCTTCCACCACGTCAGCGGTGCCGTCGGCTTGGTCGGTATCGGACACCGAAGTATCCGATCCGTCGATCGGCGCTTCTTCGTCGCAACCGGTGATGAGCGCCAACGCAGCGGCGCAATACAATAGGGACTTTCGTGACAACACAGGCGACTCCTGGCGGGCAGGGGATGGGGGCGGGAGGGTGCGATTTATGGCACCACATCTCCTGAACTGTACCAGCGGTGCGGGGGCTTGACTACCCACGAAAGTCACAAAACAGCATCACAACGTCACACGCCCGTCCCCAACGAAGGGAAAAATAACCCCCTTCTCCGCGCGAATCTGGCTCTAAGGCCCCGCGTCGCTTCCCTTTGCCCCGCCAAGGCACTAGGTCCGCCCGCACGTCCTTTTGAACCGTGAGTCCGCAATGAAAACGCCCGCACGCGCATCCCGCTTCCGCGAACTGCTCGCCGAACGCATTCTCGTCATCGATGGCGCCACAGGCACCATGGTCCAGCGGTACAAGCTCGAGGAAGAGGACTTCCGCGGCGAGCGCTTTGCCGACCACGAGAAGGACCTCAAGGGCAACAACGACCTGCTCTCGCTCACGCGGCCCGACATCATCGCCGAGATCCACGACGCCTACCTCGAGGCCGGCGCCGACATCATCGAGACCAACACGTTCAACGCGCAGAGCGTCTCGCAGTCCGACTACGACCTGCAAGCGCTCGGCTACGAGCTCAACGTCGCCTCGGCCAAGCTCGCGCGCGCCGCCGCCGACCGCTTCAGCACGCCCGATAAACCGCGCTTCGTCGCCGGCGCCATCGGCCCCATGAACGTCACGCTCTCGCTGTCGCCCAAGGTCGAAGATCCCGCCTACCGCGCCGTCACCTACGACACCGTGCACGCCGCCTACTCCGAGCAGGTCCGCGGCCTCATGGACGGCGGCATCGACGTGGTCCTCATCGAGACCATCTTCGACACGCTCAACGCCAAGTGCGCCATCCACGCCGTCCAGGACGTGTTCGAAGAGCGCGGCGTCACGCTCCCGATCCTCATCTCGGTCACCATCACCGACCAGAGCGGCCGCACGCTGTCCGGCCAGACGCTCGAAGCGTTCCACCTGTCGATCGAGCACGCCAACCCCGTGTCGGTGGGCATCAACTGCGCGTTCGGCGGCGAGCTCATGCGGCCCTACGTCGAAGAGCTGGCCGGCCTCACGCCGTTCTACACCAGCTGCTACCCCAACGCCGGCCTGCCCAACGCGTTCGGCGGCTACGACGAGGACCCGGACGACACCGCCACGTTCATCCGCGAGTTCGCCGAGAACGGCTGGGTGAACATGGTCGGCGGCTGCTGCGGCACCACCCCGCCGCACATCGCCGCCATGGCCAAGGCCGTCGAGGGCATCGCCCCGCGCGTGCCCGGCCCCCGCTCCGAGCTCACGCGCCTGAGCGGCCTCGAGCCCTTCATCATGCGTCCGGAGGCCAACTTCACGATGGTCGGCGAGCGCACCAACGTGACCGGCTCCAAGCGCTTCGCCCGCCTTATCAAGAGCGAAGACTACGAGACCGCGCTGCAGGTGGCCCGCCAGCAGGTCGAAGGCGGCGCGAACATCCTCGACGTGAACATGGACGACGGCCTGCTCGACGGGCCCGCCGCCATGACCACCTTCCTGAACCTGATCGCATCGGAGCCGGACATCTCGCGCATCCCGATCATGATCGACAGCTCCGACTTTGAGGTGCTCGAAGCCGGCCTCAAGTGCGTGCAGGGCAAGTCGGTCGTGAACTCGATCTCGCTCAAAGAAGGCGAAGAGAAGTTCCTGGAGCAAGCCCGCCTAGTGCACCGCTACGGCGCCGCCGTGCTGGTCATGGCGTTCGACGAAGACGCCCAGGCCACCGGCATCGACGACCGCCTCGCCATCGCCCAGCGCAGCTACAAGTTGCTCACCGAGGTGGTCGGGTTCCGCCCCGAGGACATCCTCTTCGACCCGAACATCCTGCCCGTCGCGACCGGCATCGAGGAGCACGAGAACTACGCGCAGAACTTCATCCAAGCGACCGCGATCATTAAGGACGCCTGCCCGCGCATGAAGATCTCCGGCGGCGTGTCCAACCTCAGCTTCTCGTTCCGCGGCAACGACCGCGTCCGCGAGGCCATGCACTCCGCCTTCCTGTACCACGCCATCAAGGCCGGTATGGACATGGGGATCGTGAACGCCGGCCAACTCGAAGTGTACGAGGAGATCCCCAAGGACCTGCTCGAAAAGGTCGAGGACGTCATCCTCAACCGCACGCCTGAGGCCACCGAAAACCTCGTCACGTTCGCCGAATCGGTGAAGGGCGACGGCAAGGTCCGTGTCGTCGATCTGAGCTGGCGCGAGCAGTCCGTTGAGGGCCGCCTCCGCCACGCGCTCATCAAGGGCATCGTCGAGTTCATCGAAGAGGACACCGAGGAGGCGCGCGCGTCGCTCGACAAGCCGCTCGACGTGATCGAAGGCCCGCTGATGGCCGGCATGTCGGTGGTCGGCGACCTGTTCGGCGAGGGCAAAATGTTCCTGCCGCAGGTGGTCAAATCCGCCCGCGCCATGAAGAAGGCCGTCGCCTACCTCATCCCCTACCTCGAGGCCGAGAAGGCCAAGCTCGGCGATACCTCCGGGCGCGGCACCATCCTGCTCGCGACCGTGAAGGGCGACGTGCACGACATCGGCAAGAACATCGTCGGCGTGGTGCTGGGCTGCAACAGCTACGACGTGATCGACATGGGCGTCATGGTGCCGGCCAACAAGATCCTCGACGAGGCCGAGCGGCTGAACGTGGACATGGTCGGCCTCAGCGGCCTGATCACGCCGTCGCTCGACGAGATGGTGCACGTGGCCAAAGAGATGCAGCGGCGCGGCATGACCATGCCCCTGCTGATCGGCGGCGCCACCACGAGCGGCAAGCACACGGCGGTCAAGATCGCGACCAAGTACGAGCAAACGGTCGTGCACGTGCTCGACGCCTCGCGCGCCGTGGGCGTGGTCGGCAGCCTGCTGTCGGACGACCTGGCGAAGGACTTCCTGGCCGAGAACCTGAAGAAGCAGGAAGCGGACCGTGCGCGTTACGCCGACCGTCGCGCGACCAAGCTGCTGTCGTTCGGCAAGGCCCGCGACAACCGCCTGCAGACCGACTGGGACGCGTACCAGCCCACGCCGCCCCCGTGGACGGGCGTGCGCGTGTTCGAGCCGAGCCTCGAGACGCTGATCCCGTACATCGATTGGACGCCGTTCTTTACGACGTGGGAGCTCAAGTCGAGCTACCCGAAGATTCTGGAGCACCCCACGTATGGCGAGGCGGCGCGCGAGCTGTTCGCCAACGGCCAGGCCATGCTCAAGGACTTTGTGGCCAACAAGCGGCTCACGGCCCGCGGCGTGGTCGGTATCTGGGCGGCCAACCGTCAGGGTACCGAGGACGTGACGCTCTGGACCGACGACACGCGCACCACCGAGCTGGAGCGCTTCCACATGCTGCGCCAGCAGAAGGAGAAGCCGGGCGCGGAGCAGAAGAACCTGTCGCTCGCCGACTACATCGCCCCCGAAGGCACCGACGACTGGATGGCCGGCTTCGCGGTCACGGCCGGTATCGGGCTCGACAAGATCGTGGCCGAGTTCGAGGCCGATCACGACGACTACAACGCCATCCTGGCCAAGTCGCTCGCTGACCGGCTCGCCGAGGCGTTCGCCGAGTGGCTGCACCAGCAGACGCGAATCGGCTGGTACGCAGCGGACGAGAACATCCCGACCGAAGAGCTCAAGAAGGAGAAGTACCGCGGCATCCGGCCGGCGCCGGGCTACCCAGCCTGCCCCGACCACACCGAAAAAGGCACGCTCTTCAAGCTGCTCGACGCCACCGACAAGGCCGGCATCGAGCTCACCGAGAGCTACGCCATGCTGCCCACCGCGGCCGTCTCCGGCTGGTACTTCAACCACCCCGAGAGCCACTACTTTACGGTGGGCTCCATCGGCGCCGACCAAGTGGAGAGCTACGCCAAGCGGAAGGGCATGACGGTCGGCGAGGCCGAGCGCTGGCTGAGCCCCGTGCTGAGCTACGACCCGTAGGGAGTTCTTACGCGGCGATGCACTGCGCGCGGCGCGACGGGTCTGCTAGGGTGCGACACGTCCCTACCTGAACGTCGCACCGCGAGCATCGTATGAAGTCCGTCGCTACCACCGTGCGCCGCGTGGCCCTCGCCGCGCTCTCCGCCACACTGCTGCTCCCCGCCGTCGCCGATGCGCACGGCATCTGGGGGCACATCCACGTGACCGGTTGGGCGATTCAGAACCTGCCGGACGGAGAGCTCAGCGAGTTCTTCGCCGAGCCCGAGGTGATGAACGCAGCGCTGTTCGGCGCCGCCTTCACCGACTCCGGGTACTTCCCGCAGACCGGTGACCTGTCGGTGCGTTCGCGGGCCTACTCCGAGCACACGCACTGGGAGCCGTTCATCGAGGACTTCGTGGAGTGGATCGTCGAGAACGACCCGCCGCCGTGGGACACCATCGAGTCGCGGCAGCGCGCAGCGTTCCTCATGGGCGCCGCGTCGCACGGGCTTCAGGACGAGGTGTTCGACTCGCTGTTCCTGTACCAGGTGCGTGAGCACGACGGCGGCAGCCAGACCGAGGCCGACCCCGGCTCCGACGGTTTCTTGGCGCTCGACGGCCACATCCGGTTCTTCCCCGAGCCCTACTATCCCGTCGACACCCTCGTGGAGCTCTACGGACCGCTCGGCGAAGACGTCGACGCGGCCACGATTCAGCGCAGCGTCGACATCATGACGCTCGTGTACGTGTCGCGAAACGGCGTGCGCGGCGCGGAGAGCTTGGGCAACCGCTACAGCGAAGACATCCCGTGGACGCGGGCGCACTACTTGGACCCCGAGATCCCCGGCAGCCTGCGGGCCGAGATCGTCCCAACGATGACGTACCTCGAGGCGCTCTGGGCGCGGCTGCACGGCACATTTGAGCCCGAGGGCATCGTCACGTCCGCGTACCCCGAGCAGCCCCGCCGCCTGCGCTCGCACGAGGCCGGCCTGACCGACAACGTGGTCACCCTCATGTTCGGCATGGGCGTGGAGCGCAGCGCGCTCGAGAGTGCGTATCTCGACGACGCCGAGCGCGACGTACCGCACCGACTGGATGGCACCCGCTGGGGGCATGATTTCCCGCGCTTGGTGCGCTTCAAGGCGCTCGAGGACCTGGTCCCCGGTGGGTTCTACTCCGTCGCGCTCACCGGCGGCGTGAACCTCATCGACGGCTCCGTGCTGGACGAGGATGTGACGTTCCGCTTCCAGGTCGCGTGCACCGACGATACCGCCGCGTGCGATCCGGTCGAGGGCGCTGTCGGGGAGATCGACGGCCCAGAGTTCCCGCCCGTTCCCGAAGATGTGGGGGTCGGAGCAGACGCCGGCACCGACGCTGGTACCGACGCCACAGTGGACACGAGCGAGGTCGACGCGGGGTCGAGCGACGTCGCTGAAGACGTCGCCGCCGCGGACGTCGGCGTGGAAGACGTGCAATCGGACGACGTCGCGGACGCGCAAGGCGAAGACACCGCGGTCGCCGACACCGGCGCAAATGAAGCGCCGACCGGCATCGTCGCGGGCTCCAGCTGCAGCGCTTCGAACGGCTCCTCGATGTGGGGTCCGCTCGGGCTGCTGGGCCTACTCATGTGGCGACGTCGGCGCTAGCCCGTCGCTCACTCCACGCGGACACTGCGCGCGGGACGGTGCACTGAACGCTTCTAGCGGGTCGGTGCAGCCAAGCGTCGGAAGCGGCGGCGGGAACCTTCCTCGGCCGGTGGCGCAGGCTTAGACGCCATCGGCGCAGGCTTCGTCACCATCGGCTGCGGCGCAGGCGCAGGCGCCATCGGCTGCGGCGCAGGCTTAGACGCCATCGGTTGCGGCGCAGGCGCAGGCGCCATCGGTTGCGGGGCTGACGCCATCGGCACCGGCGTAGCGTGCGGTACCGGCGGACGTGCTGCGGTTCGCGGCGGCGCCGGAGGGTTGGAGATGCTGCGACGCTCAGGGATCGGCGGCGTCGCGGAGACACAATCCATCGACCCTGCGTCAGCGCGTGCAGGCCGGCGCGGAATCTTCGCGGCGCTGGTATCTCCGACACCGATCCTCGGCGCGCCGACGGCGTTCGTCTCACCCGTGTGGACGCGAGCGTGGGCCGCAGGTGAGAGCACCTGCGTGGTACCCGAGCGGCCCATCGCCGGCTCCGGGATCATCGGGCCGGCGTCGATGATCATGTCGTCGGCCACCGACAAGGTGGAGGAACGCGAGCGCGAGCGCGACGCCTGAGTCGCCACGTTGAAAATGTCGTCCGCCGTGAGGTCCACCGGAATGCCCTCCAGCGTCTGGCCAGGCACGACCAGCACGGGCGTGAGCAGCGAGCTATCGGCGGTGACTCCGGTCGGAATGTCAGCGCGGAGCGTCGACGCCTCACTAGCCGCCGGTTCTGACACCTCGGGAGCCCGCGGTGCTGACACCTCGGAAATCCGCGGTGCTGACACTTCGGGAGTCCGGGCAAACGCGTCGAGCGCGACGGACGCAAGGGCTACGGGGGTCTCCGCGTCGCGAGCGGCGGAATCAATAAAGGGGAGCGCGTCGGCTCCCACCATCGTGGGCACCTGCATCATCGGCGCGGTAGGCGCGTACAGCGCGCTCGGCGGGGCCGTCACGCTGGCGGGTCGCACCAATGGAGGCGGCTCAAGCGCTTCGTCCAGCATGGTCGCGACGGCGGCCGAAGACGGCGGCACCGAGGGCAAGTCCAACACATCGAGGTCGGCAGAGAGGTCGATCGACGCGTCCGCATGCACCACCGGAGCGGGATCCGCGCTCGGGCGAATAATCGCCGCGTGGGAGCGCCGAAGACGGACCGGTTTGTCCTCCCAAGAACGCGCGCGCTTCGACGTATCCGCCGATCGCGTCGGGGGCAGGCGCTCGGCCTGCGCGCTCCGCGTCGGGGGCGTCTGCGCTTGCGGCACGCTCGCGAATCCAGCGATGCTCGCAAGGTAAGCCTCGGCGGCCTCCGCGTCGTCCTCCTCGCCGTCGATCACCAAGCTGTCGATGCTTCCGAACACGGGATCATCGTCGTCTGCGTCGTACGGAACTTCATACGTGCCGGCGGACGATTTGGGGCTGCTTGTGTTCATGAATCTGTGGGGGAGCGGACCGGACGAACGAAGAAGACGCTAACACTTCAGCCGCCGCAAGCAAGGGGTTTACGCAAAGAAATCAAACACTTACAGGTGCGCAGATCCGCTACAAACGCGCAGCCTCCCTCACACGTGCGTGAACCGCGCACCCGGTGCCACACCACAGGCCAGACCGCCCGACGCCGCACGCGCAGCGCGCGTTTGTGAACACAACCTGCTACCGTATGCGCCGTCGCGCCTACCGCTCTCCCCTCCAGCGCACCGAAACCCATGTGTCGCCTCTTCGGATTCCGCTCCGTCATCAACAGCCAAGTCCACCGCAGCCTCCTGAGCGCCGAGAACGCGCTCGGTGTGCAGAGCGAGCGGCACCCGGACGGCTGGGGGGTGGCGTATTACATCGGAGACGCGCCGCACCTGATCAAGAGCGCCGACACCGCGCTCTCGGACCACATTTTCCAGCGCGTCTCGGGCGTTGTGTCCTCCGAGACGGTGGTCGCGCACATCCGCAAAGCCACGCAGGGCACGCTGTCGCCGCTGAACTCGCACCCGTTCCAACACGGGCGCTGGATCTTCGCGCACAACGGCAACCTGCAGGGTTTCGCGGAGCACCGGCCCGAGCTGATGACGCGCGTGCTGCCGCGCTTCCGACGGTTCGTGCTCGGCGACACCGACAGCGAGCTGCTGTTCTACCTAATGCTCACGCACATGGAGCGGCGTCAGCCGGTGCACGGCGACACCTTCTCGATCGAAGACCTGGCCGCAGCCGCGCGCGAAGCCCTCGAAGAGGTGCAAGAGGTGGTCGGCACGTTCTCGCCCGAGCCGCTCGGTCCGGGCATCGACGCCACGTACCTGACGTTCCTGCTGACCAACGGCCGCGTCATCCTGTCGCACCAGGGCGGCCAGCCGCTGTATTACAGCACGCACAAAGAGCGCTGCCCCGAGCGCGATACGTGCCCGAGCTTTGGCGCCGAGTGTGAGATGGCGTCCAAGAGCGGATTCGTGAACCACCTGATCTTCTCGAGCGAGCCCCTGCTCGGCGAAAACATCTGGAACCTGATGACGCCCGGCCAGATGGTCGGCGTCGACGGCCGGATGCGCATCCGCATCTTCGGCACCGCCAGCCTCGCCGCCGCCGCGATCTAACGACTGCGACGAGCCGCCGAGACGCCTACTTGGGGCCGAGCTTCCACTGCGGGCGCACCACGCAGACGAGCACGCCGGCGGCGTCGCGGATCTCGACCCGCAGCTCCGTCTCCATCTCCTTGACGTCGGTGATCGGCTGCACTTCGCACGTGGCGGTCAAGACGCCGCGCGCCTTGCGCAGGTAGTCGACCTCGAGGCCGGTCAGGATGCCGCGCATTTGCGGGTTGAGCGAGTACAGCATGGTCACGCCGGAGACCATCTCGCCGAGGTTGGCGAGGGCGATGGCGTGTACGCTGTTGAGGTGGTTGCGGACGTGTTTGGCGTCGCGCAGCTCGGCGCGGCCGAAGCCGTCGCGCAGCTCGACCACGGTGGCGCCGATCGTGCCGGTGTACGGCGCCATGCGGCCGACCATTCTGCTGAACACGCGCTTGCCGCCGGGCACTTTGCTGAGGGTGTCCCAGGCGCGACGGAGGATGGCGGTCGACGGGGTGGCGGTGCGGCGGCTCATGCGAATCTCAGGGTTGGGGTGCGCCGCCAAACACGGCGGTTGGATGCGAGCGCGTGGCGCTGGCTAGTCCATGTGGGTGACGTTGTCGGCCGGGAACAGGCCATCGACGCTCAGGTACCGCTCGCCGCTGTCGCAGACGAGGCAGCAGATGGTCTTGCCCGCGTACTCCGGTCGCTGCATCAGCTTCTCGGCGACCACGAGCGACGCGCCGGAGGTGACGCCGGCCAGGATGCCCTCGACGCGCGCGAGCTTGCGGGTCATGTCGAACGCCTCTTTGTCGCCCACGCGGACGAGCTCGTCCAAGCGGGATTGGCCACGCTTGAAGTTCTCGGTGATGAAGCCGGGCCCGATTCCGATGAGCCTGTGCTTGCCCATGTCTCCGCCGCCGTACACGGGGCTCGAGGCGGGCTCGAAGCCGACGATCTGCAGGTCGGGGTTCATGGACTTGAAGTACCGCGACAGCCCTTCGAAGGTGCCCGAAGTACCGAGGCCGATGATCATGGCGTCGATCTTTCCTTCGGTCTGACGCCAGATCTCGGGTCCCGTGGTCGCGGCGTGCGCGTCGCCGTTGTTGGGGTTCGAGTGCTGGTTCACGAAGTAGGCGGTTCCAGGGCGCTCTTCGCAGTAGCGCATGGCGCGCTCGCGGGCGCCGCGGGTGTGTTCCACGCCGGGCGTGAGCACCACTTTGGCGCCGAACGCGTTCAGGATCTGCTGCCGCTCAATGCTGCACAGGTCGCTCATGAAGATCTTGACCGGGAAGCCTTGCGACGCGCCGAACATGGCGATCGCGATGGCCGTATTTCCGCTGCTCGCTTCGACGAGCTCGGCCCCTGGCTGCAGACGACCGTCAGCGATCGCCGACGAGATCATGTGCCGAGCGGCGCGGTCTTTGACCGACATCGGGTTTGCCGATTCCATCTTGCCCAGCACCGTCGCAGGCGCGTTGGGGAAGAGTTTCGAAAACCGGAAGAGCGGGGTCTCTCCGATCAGGTCGCTGATGTCGTCGACTACGTTCACGCGAGGGTCCTAAGGGCTAGGCAGGTCTGGGTACAGCGGCGTTCCGGGCGCGGAGACGAGCGCGAAGCTCGGCGCGAGGGGGGCCACTCGGGGCGATTCTCAAGGTTCGAAAGGCTCGGGCGGCAGGGGCCGCGACTGCGACTACGCGGAGGGCTCGACGACCTCGAACGTGTGCTCAATGTTCACGCCAGCGCGACCGAGCATGATGGATGCCGAACAGTACTTTTCGGCGCTCAAATGCACCGCGCGTTCCACTTTTTTCAAGTTCAGGCCGTTGCCCGATACCACGAAGTGCATGCGAATGTTGGTGAATACCCGCGGCGGCTCCTCCGCGCGATCCGCGCTCAGCTGCGCGACGCACGTCTGAACGTCCTCGCGAGAGCGGCGGAGAATGTGCACCACGTCGTACGCCGCGCAGCCACCGAGCCCCATCAGCATGAGCTCCATCGGGCGCGCGCCGGCGTTCTGGCCACCCGAATCCGGCGGGCCGTCCAGCGTGATCGCGTGACCGGAGCCAGACGTGGCCTCGAACTGCACGTCACCTTTCCATTCGATTTCTGCTTTCATGGCGGGCGCGCGGGGATGGGGTGCGATTCGTGTGAGGTAGGCGGCGTTAGGACGCCTGTGGTCGCGTATCAAGTGCGCAGCTACGTCGCAACGCGAGAACGTATGGAGTCGCAACGCGAG